>NZ_JBFAZZ010000016.1:0-213267 GCF_040689425.1 Actinoplanes sp. NPDC051475 | reverse complement strand
GGCCTTCCTACATCACTACAATCACCACCGGCCCCACTCAGCAATCGGCGGCCTACCACCCATCACCAGGTTGACCAACGTCCCTGGACAGCACACCTAGGCCGCGAGGTCGAGGGCGGCCAGATATCCGAAGGTCATCGCGGGTCCCAGGGTGGCGCCGGCCCCGGCGTAGCTGCGGCCCATCACCGAGGCGGTGGCGTTGCCCGCCGCGTACAGGCCGGGAACGGGCGTCCCGTCCTCGCGGAGGACACGAGCCCGTTCGTCGGTGCGCAGTCCGCCCTTGGTGCCCAGGTCGCCGGGCACGACCCGGAAGGCGTAGAAGGGTGGCTTGCGCACCGGGCCGAGGCACGGGTTCGGCCGGTTCCGCGGGTCTCCGTAGTAGCGGTCGTAGGCGGAGTCGCCGCGGCCGAAGTCGTCGTCGTGGCCGCGGGCGGCGAACCCGTTGAACCGCTGCACCGTTTCGCGCAGCGCGCCGGGCGCGACGCCGATCCGCGCGGCGAGCTCGTCCAGCGTGCCGGCCCGATGCGCCACTCCGGCGGTGAACCAGCGCCGGGGCAGCGACGTCCGTGGGCCGTGCCCGGCGAACAGGTAACGGTCCCGGTACGTCCGATCGGTGACCAGCCAGGCCGGCACGTGCCCGGGTGCGGCGAGCATGGCGTGCACGGCGTCCACATAGGGTGCCGCCTCGTTGACGAACCGGCGGCCCGCGGCGTCCACCATCAGACTGCACGGCAGGTTGCGCTCGGCGAGGCAGAAGTACGGCCCGCCGGTGAGCGGCAGCGACGGCCCCCACCACGCCTCGTCCATCAGGTCGAGCGCGGCGCCCAGGCGCCGGCCCGCCTCGATGCCGTCGCCGGTGTTTCCCGGCGCGCCGGTCGTCCACGCGGCACCGACCGGCTGGTGCCGGCGGCGCATCGGCTCGTTCTGCTCGAATCCGCCGCTGGCGACCACCACGCCCCGGCGGGCGCGGAACGACAAGGGTCCGGCCTGGATTCCGGCGACCCGGCCGCCCTCGACGATGAGCTCCGTCATGGGTGTGCCGAGCCGCACCGGAACTCCGGCCGAGCGCAGACCGGCCCGCAGCCCGGCGGCAAGCGCCTGCCCCATGGTGAGCCGGCGTTTGTGCCGGAGCCGGGAGCTCAGGCCACCGGCGGCGAGCCGCGCCGCCGTCAGGATCGACCGCGGGTGGCGGGTGCCGAGCGACAGCCACCGGTAGTCGGCCGCGGTCACCGTGATGCCGGCCGGCGCGGCCCGGTACGGCGGGGCGAGCGTGTCCAGGTCGGACCCGAGCAGACGGGTGTCCAGCGGGCGCGGCTCGATGGTCCGGCCGCCGGGCAGCCCGCCGGGTGCCTCGGGGTAGTAGTCGGCGTAGCCGGGCACCCAGGCGAACTCGAGGGGGGTGCGCTCCCGGACGAGCTCGAGCATGGCCGGCCCGTACGCGAGGAACGCTTCCCGGCGCGACTCGGCCACCTCCGGTCCGGCGACGTGGGCCAGGTACTTGCGGGCGGCCTCGGCATCGTCCACGACCCCGGCCTGCCGCAGCACCGCGTTGCCGGGCAGCCAGAGCGCACCGCCGGAGCGGGCGGCCGAGCCGCCGAACAGGTCGGCCTTCTCCACCACGACCACGCTCAACCCGCGATGCGCCGCGGTGAGCGCCGCCGCCATTCCCGCCGCGCCGCAACCGACCACGACAACGTCGAATTCCGCCACTAGAACAGGTTATAGTTTTCTGCGTGGGTATGCCATCCGAGGCGTGGCACGAGACGGCCGATGTGGTGGTCGTGGGATTCGGCGCGGCCGGGGCCTGCGCCGCCGTCGAGGCGGCCGAGGCGGGCGCCCGCGTCCTGATCCTGGACCGCTTCACCGGTGGCGGCGCGACCGCGATCTCCGGCGGCGTGGTCTACGCCGGCGGCGGCACGCGGCAGCAGGCGCAGGCCGGCGTCGCGGACAGCCCCGAGGCGATGGCCGGCTACCTGCGCGAGGAGGTGGGCGACGCCGTCTCCGCGGCGACCCTGCGCCGGTTCTGTGCGCAGAGCGCCGCGATGCTGGCCTGGTTGGAGGAGCACGGCGTGCCGTTCGACGCCCGGCTCTGCCCGGACAAGACGTCCTACCCGACGAATCGGCACTTCCTCTACTACTCCGGCAGCGAGCTCTCCTTCGCTCAGCCGGCCCCGCGCGGGCACCGCACGCACGCGCCCGGCGCCTCCGGCCGGGTGCTGTTCGCCCGCCTCGCCGCGGCGGCCCGGGCGGCCGGCGCCGGGGTCCGCGTCCAGACCCGCGCCCACCGGCTGATCACCGCCGAGGACGGCCACGTGATCGGCGTCGACTGCCGAAGCTTGCGGGACGCACCCGCCTGGGCCCGGCGAAGCCACCGCGTCCTGCATCGGTGGTCGGTCAAGCCCGGCATCTATGTGCCCGCGCTGGGCCGCACGCTGCACCGGCCGGTGTCCTGGCTGGAACGCCGATACGCCCGCCCGCTGCGAATCGGCGCCCGGCACGGAGTCGTCCTCGCCGCCGGCGGGTTCGTGTTCGATCGCGAGATGCTCCGCGAGCACGCCCCGGCGTATCGGGGCGGCCTGCGGCTCGGCACGCCCGGCGACGACGGCTCGGGCATCCGGCTCGGCGTCGGCGTCGGCGCCGCGACCGGCCACCTGGACCGGGTGAGCATCTGGCGCTTCCTCACGCCGCCGTCGGCGCTGGTCGGCGGCCTGCTGGTGGATCGCGACGGGCGGCGGGTCTGCGACGAGTCCCGCTACGGTGCCGCGATCGGCGATGCCGTGCTGCGCTGCCCGGGCCGGCGGGCATGGCTGCTGGTCGACGCCGCGGTGCTCGCCGACGCCCGGCGCCAGCTGCGCGGGCAGGCGTCGTGGTTCCAGTGGCTGCAGGCCCGGTGGCTGTTCGGGGTCGACCGGGTCTCGGCGCCGTCGCTCGAGCGGGTGGCACAAAAGGCCGGGGTCGATCCGGCAGGACTGGCCGCCACGGTGGAGGCGTACACGGCCGATCGGCCCGATCCCGCCGGCAAGCCCGCTGAGCTGATCCGGCCGCTGGTCCGGCCGCCGTACTCGTTGATCGACGTCTCGATCCGCCGGCGGCTCGCCGTGCCGGCGCCCATGCTCACCCTCGGCGGCCTGCGGGTCGACGAGGTAACCGGGCGGGTGCTGCGGCTCGACGGCAGCGGCGTACCGGGGCTGTTCGCGGCCGGCCGCACCGCGGTCGGCGTCTGTTCGCACAGCTACGTCAGCGGGCTGTCGCTGGCCGACTGCGTCTTCTCCGGCCGCCGGGCCGGCCGGAGCGCGACGGCCGAGGACCGTGGAGGGGTGCATGCTCACCGAGACTGAGCTCCGGGCGCTGGCCGACCGGCTGCACGCGGCCGAACGGGACCGCGCACCGATACCGCCGCTGGTGTTGGAGCATCCGGACCTGACCGCGGCGGAGGCGTACGCGATCCAGCTGCACAACGTGCGCCGCCGCGACGAGGCCGTGGTGGGGCACAAGGTCGGCCTGTCGTCGGAGGCCATGCAGGTGATGATGGGCGTCGACGAGCCTGACTACGGTCACCTGCTGGCCGGCATGCGGCTGTCCGAGACGGAGCCGGCGCGGGCGTCGCGCTACTGCTACCCGCGCGTCGAGATCGAGGTCGCGTTCCTGCTCGGCGCCGACCTGCCCGGCGAGGGCTGCACCGAGGCGGACGTGCTGGCCGCCACCGAGGCGTTCGCACCGTCCATCGAGCTGATCGACAGCCGTATCGCGGACTGGAAGATCAGCCTCGCCGACACGATCGCCGACAACGCGTCCTCGGCCGGGTTCGTGGTCGGCGCGGGCCGGGTGGCGCCGGATGCGGTGGACCCGCGCACCATCGACGCCGTCCTGTACCGCGGGGACGAGGCGGTGGCGCGGGGACGCTCGGACGCCGTGCTGGGCAATCCGGTGACGGCGGTGGCGTGGCTGGCGCGTACGGTCGCCGGCTTCGGGGTCCGGCTGCGCGCGGGCCACCTCGTGCTGCCGGGAGCCTGCGCCCGCGCCGTCGACGTCCACCCCGGCGACCGGTTCCGGGCGGTGTTCACGGGCCTCGGCGAGGTCCGTGTGACCTTCGAGGAGGAATCGCATGGCTGAGCTCACGGCCGCCATCGTCGGATCCGGCAACATCGGCACCGACCTGCTGTACAAGCTGCGCCGCTCGGCGCTCGTCGAGCCGCGCTGGATGGCCGGCATCGACCCGGACAGCCCGGGCCTGCGCCGCGCCGCCGAGCTGGGCCTGGCCACGAGCACGGCCGGCACGGACTGGCTGCTGGCCCAGGATCCGCTGCCCGACCTGGTCTTCGAGGCGACCTCGGCGACCGTGCACCGGGCCAACGCACCGCGCTACGCCCGCGCCGGCATCCGGGCGATCGACCTCACCCCGGCGGCCGTCGGGCCACCGGTGGTGCCGGAGGTCAACCTGCACGCCCACCTGGACGCGCCCAACCTGAACCTGATCACCTGCGGCGGGCAGGCCACGATCCCGATGGTGTACGCGGTCTCCCGGGTCACTCCCGTGAGTTACGCCGAGATCGTGGCGACGGTCGCCTCCCGGTCGGCCGGGCCGGGCACCCGGGCCAACATCGACGAGTTCACCCGTACCACCAGCCGGGCGCTGGAGGTCGTCGGCGGGGCGGCGCGCGGTAAGGCCATCGTCGTGCTCAATCCGGCCGAGCCGCCGCTGATCATGCGGGACACGGTGTTCTGCGCGATCGACCCCGAGGCCGACACCGCAGCGGTCACCGCCTCCATCGTGGCGATGGCGGCCGACGTGGCCCGCTACGTGCCGGGCTACCGGCTGCTCAGCGAGCCGCAGTTCGACCCGCCGTCCCCGGCGACCGGTGCCCGTACCCGGGTCGGGATCTTCGTCGAGATCACGGGCGCCGGCGACCACCTGCCCCGTTACGCCGGCAACCTGGACATCATGACCGCCGCCGCGACCCGGGTGGGCGAGGAGCTCGCCCGGGCCGCCGTACCCGCCTAGGAGATCTCATGCCCTTCTCAGCCGAGCTGGACGTACGCATCACCGACTCGGCGCTGCGCGACGGCTCGCACGCCAAACACCATCAGTTCACCGTGGCGGAGGTCGCCTCCGTGGTCGCCGCGCTCGACGCGGCCGGCGTACCGGTGATCGAGGTGGCGCACGGCGACGGGCTGGGCGGCTCGTCGTTCACCTACGGCCTCAGCCGGACGCCGGAGCAGGAGCTGATCGAGGTGGCGGTGCGGACCGCCACCCGCGCCAGGATCGCGTTCCTGATGCTGCCCGGCGTCGGGGTGGTCGACGACATCCGGGTGGCGGCCGGCAACGGGGCGGGCGTCTGCCGGATCGCCACCCACTGCACCGAGGCGGACATCGCCGTGCAGCACTTCGGGCTGGCCCGCGAGCGCGGGCTGGAGACCGTCGGCTTCCTGATGATGGCCCACTCCCAGCCGCCGGAGGTGCTGGCGAAGCAGGCCCGCATCATGGCCGACGCGGGCTGCCAGTGCGTGTACGTGGTGGACTCGGCGGGAGCGCTCGTCCTCGACCAGGTGGCCGACCGGGTCGCGGCGCTGGTGGCGGAGCTGGGCGACGACGCGCAGGTCGGCTTCCACGGGCACGAGAACCTGGGCCTCGGCGTGGCCAACTCGGTGCTGGCCGTCCGGGCCGGGGCCACCCAGATCGACGGCAGCACCCGGCGTTTCGGCGCGGGGGCCGGCAACACGCCGGTGGAGGCGTTCGTGGGCGTCTGCGACAAGCTCGGCATCCGTACGGGGGTCGACTTCTTCGCCATCGTGGACGCGGCCGAGGACGTGGTGCGCCCGGCCATGCCCCAGGAGTGCCTGCTGGACCGGCTCGCCCTGACCATGGGCTACGCCGGGGTGTACTCGAGCTTCCTCACCCACGCCTTCACCCTGTCGCAGCGCTACGGGGTCTCGGGTGCGGAGATCCTGGTCCGGGCCGGGGAGCGGCGCCTGGTCGGCGGCCAGGAGGACCAGCTCATCGACATCGCGCTGCAGCTCAGGAATAGCTGACCACGACCGTGCCGCTGCGGGCCACCGCCTGGCACGCGAGGATGTAGCCGTCGGCGAAGTCCTCCTCCTCCAGCACCTCGTTGTGCACCAGCTCGACCTCGCCTGTGAGCAGCCGGCAGGCGCACGCGCCGCAGTTGCCCTGCCGGCACGAGAACGGCGGGTTGAGCCCCGCCGCGATGATCACGTCGAGCAGGCGGGTGCCGGCCGGCCACGGCAGCCGGTGGGTCTGCCCGTCCAGGGTCACCTCGGCGGTCGCGTCCTCCGTGGCGGGCAGGGCGGAGTCGAAGCGCTCCACCCGGATCCGGTCCTCCGCGACGCCCGCCCGGCCCAGGGCCTGCCGGGCCACCACGACGAACGGTTCCGGTCCGCACACGAAGGCCTCCCTTTTCGTGTACGGGCTGAGCAGCGGCGCCAGATCCTCCCCGCGGGGAGCGCCGCGCTCGTGGTCCAGCCAGTGCGTCACCATGAGCCGCTCGGGGTGCCGTTCGCGCAGCGCCGCCAGCTCCCCGGCGAAGATGACCGAGTCCGCGTCGCGGTTGGCGTAGACCAGGGCGAGCCGCCCGCGCCCGTGGGCGAGCACGGACTTGATGATCGCCATCACCGGCGTGATGCCGCTGCCCCCCGCGAGCAGCAGCAGGTCGTCGTCGAGCGAGGCCGGTGTGAACGTCCCGGCGGGCGGTGCGAGGTCGAGCTCGGCGCCGGCCCGGACGTTGTCGCAGATCCAGTTCGACGCCTGACCGTCGCGTACCCGCTTCACCGTGATCTTCAGGTCCGGGTCCGTGTGCGGGGAGCTGGAGAGTGAGTAGCAGCGGGCGACGGTGCCGCCGCCACCCGGCACCCGCACGGTGAGGTACTGCCCCGGGAGGTAGCCGAACGCCGAGGCCAGCGCGGGCGGCACCGCCAGCACCAGCGAGTGCGCGTCCGCCGTCTCGGCGATGACCTCGGCGACCCGCAGCCGGTGGAACATCAGGTCACCTCCAACCGGCCCGCACGGACCGCGCGATCGATGCTGTCGCGCAGGTCGGGGCAGGTCGGCACCAGCGCCGCCGGGCGCCCGGCGGCGTGCGCCGCGGCCAGCGCGGCGCACGCACCGGCGGCCCGGACGGTCCACTGGACGCTGGTCTGCTGGGCGCTGCGCTTGCCGACCCGGACCAGGGCGCCGCAGCGGTCACAGCCGAGGTCGGCGAGACCGTCCTCCAGGTACGCCCGCCGCTCGGCGACCGTCTCGGAGATCACGGCGCCGCCGCTTCGGCCTGGCGCCGCAGGTTCTCGGCCACCTCGGCCTCCCAGGTCTGGATCGCGCGGGTCGTGTCGACCTCGAACTCGTACCGGGCCACCATGTCCTCCGAGACGTCCTCGACGTCCACGTAGAACTGCTCGTACCACCGGCGGAGCTGGTAGACCGGGCCGTCCTCGACGCACAGCAGCGGATTGTCGATGCGGCTCTTGTGCTGCCAGATCTCCACGTCCTGCCGGAAGCCGACCCCGATGCCGCGGGCGAACTTGGCCGCCGCCTTCTGCGCCTGCTCGGTGGTGAGGCCGGGCAGCCGCTTGACGATCAGGCCCCACTGGAGCACGAACGAATCGGCCGTGACCGGATAGTGGCAGTTGATCAGCACGGACTCGACGTCGACGCCGTGGTAGTCGAGGTAGAGATTGTCGATCATGTACGACGGGCCGTAGTACGCGGCCTCGGAGCGCAGGCCCCCGCCGCCCGACTGGCTGGCACCGATCGGCACGTCCGGGCGCGGCCGGGTGGTGAGGTACTGCGCGGCCACGTGGCCCTCCAGCACGTTCTTGAAGAACGTCGGGAAGGCGAAGTGGATGTAGAAGAAGTGCGCCATGTCGACGACGTTGTCGATGACCTCGCGGCAGTTGGCGCCGTCGATGCGGATCGAGTCCCAGGTCCAGGAGCTCCACTCGTCGGAGAACGCACCCTCGACGCGCGGGATGGTGATCTCCGGCGGGGGAGGGGCGCCCTGCGGGTCGTTCCAGACGAACAGCTGGCGGTTCTCCTCGAGGGTGGTCCACGAGCGGGTACGGGCCCGCATCGGCACGCGGTGGGCGTACGGCACCGAGTCGCACCGGCCGTCGCCGCGCCAGCGCCAGTCGTGGAACGGGCAGGCGACCGTGTCCCCCTTGATCGTGCCCATGGTGAGGTCGCCGCCCATGTGCCGGCAGTACCCGTCGAGCACCTGCAGGGCGCCGCCGGAGTCGGCGAACACCACCAGCTTCGTGCCGAACGCCTCGATGGCGTGCGGCTGTCCGTCCCGGAAGGAGTCGGCCAGCCCGAGGCAGTGCCATCCGCGGGCGAACCGCGCCGGCAGCGCGCCGGCGTCGATCGTTCGTGCCCCGTCGCCGTTGCGCATGAGCCGCTCCCTACTTCCCGGTGGCCCGAAAGCTAGAACGTGTTCTAGTATAGGGATCGTCGAGTTCGTCGGCCAACCCGCTGGAGGGATCCCATGGAGGCAAGCGCCGGCGCGGCGGTGCTGACCGCGGTGCGCGACCTGGTGCCGGCCCTGCGCGAGCGCGCCCAGGAGACGGAGGACCGCCGGGCGCTGCCCGCCGAGACCGTCAAGGCCCTCGCCGAGACCGGGTTCTTCCGGCTGCTCCAGCCGGAACGGTACGGCGGATACGAGGCACACCCGCTGACCTTCCTGCGGGGCGTCCGGGAACTCGCCGGCGCCTGCGGCTCGACCGGCTGGGTGGCCTCGGTGATCGGGGTGCACAACTGGCAGCTCGCCCTCTTCCCGGAGCAGGCGCAGCAGGACGTCTGGGGTGAGGACCCGGGCACGCGGATGTCCTCGTCCTACGCGCCGACCGGCACGATTCGCGCGGTCGACGGCGGTTACCGGGTGAACGGCCGGTGGAGCTTCTCCTCCGGCTGTGACCACGCCGGCTGGGCGCTGCTCGGCGGCATCATCCCGTCCGGTGACGGCGGCGCGCCGGCCGACTTCCGTACCTTCCTGCTGCCCGCGACGGATTACACCATCGAGGACGTCTGGCACACCGTCGGGCTTCGCGGCACCGGCAGCAACGACGTCGTGGTGTCCGATGCGTTCGTTCCGGAGCACCGGACGCTCAGCTTCAACGACACTGCCCGCTGCCTCTGTCCGGGGCAGGAGGTCAACACCGCGCCGCTCTACCGGATCCCGTACGCGTCGATCTTCTCGTACGCCATCACCGCCCCGATCATCGGCATGGCCACCGGGGCGTACGAGGCGCACGTCAGCTACCTGCGGGAACGGGTGCGGGCCTCGTACGTGGGGGTGCGCGCGGCCGAGGACCCGTACTCGCAGGTGCGCGTCGCGACCGCGGCGGCCGACCTGGACGCGGCCTGGCTGGCCCTGGAGGCCGACCTGAGCGAGCTGATGGAGCTGGCGACGGCCGGTGAGAAGCTGCCGATGCGCCTGCGTCTGCGGACCCGCCGCGACCAGGTCCGCGGCACCGAGCTCGCGATCGGCGCGGTGGACCGGCTGTTCGAGAATTCCGGCGGCCGGGCGCTGGCCACCGGCACCCCCATCCAGCGGTTCTGGCGCGACGCGCACGCCGGCCGGGTGCACGCGATCAACGATCCGGAGCGGGCGCTGTCGCTGTTCGGCCGCGGCGAGTTCGGCCTGCCTCTCAACGACGCGATGATCTGAGGCGGCCATGACCACAAGTAGCGTCTCCATCGACTTCGCCGGCAGCAGCGCACACGCCGCCGGACTGCACTTCCACCGCGCCGGCGCCGGCCGCCCGGTGGTTCTCCTGCACGGCGGCGGGCCCGGCGCCTCGGCCTGGAGCAACTTCGGGCGCAGCCTGCCCGCCTTCGCGGAGCGCTTCGACACGCTCGCCGTGGACCAGCCGGGCTACGGCGGATCGGTGGCCGCGCCGATCACGGGGCAGTACTTCACCGCCTCCGCCGACGCATTGCTCGCGGTCCTCGACGAACTCGGCCTCGACCGGGTCGACCTGGTCGGCAACTCGCTGGGCGGCGGTACGGCGGTCCGGTTCGCGCTGCGCCACCCGCGCCGGGCCGGGCGGCTGCTGCTGATGGGCCCGGGGGGGCTGAGCCTCAACGTGTTCTCCGCCGACCCGACCGAGGGCGTGAAGCGGCTCTCCGCGTTCGGTGCGGCTCCGAGCCGGGAGAAGCTGACCGCGTTCCTGCGTACCCTCGTCTTCGACCCGAAGCTGATCACCGACGAGCTGGTCGAGGAGCGATTCGGTGCGGCCGCCGATCCGGCGGCGATGAGCGCGATGCGCGCGATGGGTGCCTCCTTCACCGATCCGGAGCGCTACGAAGAGGGCCTGCTCTGGCGCGACGCGCACCGGCTGCGTCACGAGGTGCTGCTGGTCTGGGGCCGCGAGGACAGGGTCAACCCGCTGGACGGCGCGCTGGTGGCGCTCAAGCTCATCCGCCGGGCCCGGCTGCACGTCTTCGGCGGCTGCGGGCACTGGGCGCACCTGGAGAAGTTCGACGAGTTCAACCGCCTGGCGTTCGACTTCCTGGAAGGTGACAGACCGTGAGTCTCGTTCGATCCCTCGGATACCTGCGCGTCGAGGCCACCGACGTGGCCGCCTGGCGAGAGTTCGGCGTCGGGGTCCTCGGCATGGTGGACGGACGCGGCCCGGACCCGGACAGCGTCTACCTGCGCATGGACGAGCTCGCCGCGCGCATCGTGGTCGTGCCCGGCGACCGGGACCGGCTGACCGCCACCGGCTGGGAGGTCGCCGACCCGGCGGCCCTGGCCCGGCTCACCGCGGTCCTCGAGGAGGCGGGCGCCGCGGTCAAACCGGCCGGCGCCGAGGAGCTCGCCGACCGCCGCGTCGGGCAGCTGGTCAGCGCTGACGACCCGTTCGGCAACCGCCTCGAGTTCTTTTGCGGTGCCGCGCTGGGCAGCCGCCCCGCGCTGAGCCGGTACGGCACCCGGTTCGTCACCGCCGAGCAGGGCATGGGCCACGTGGTGCTGCCGGCCGGTGACGACGCGGCGGCCCTGCACTTCTACACCGAGGTGCTCGGCTTCCGGCTGCGCGACTCGATGCGGCTCATCCCCGAGACCGTGGGCCTGCCGCCCAGCGACCGGCCGCTGTGGATGCGGTTCCTCGGCTGCGGCCCGCGCCACCACAGCGTCGCGCTCGCCCCGATGCCGGCACCCAGCGGCCTCGTACACCTCATGGTCGAGACCGAGACCATCGACGACGTGGGGCTGGCGATGGACCGCTGCGCCAAGCGCGGGGCGCCGCTGATCTCGACCCTCGGCCGGCACGCCAACGACCGGATGATCTCGTTCTACGTCCGGACGCCGAGCGGTTTCGACATCGAGTACGGCACCGGCGGCGGCACCGTGGACGACCGGACCTGGGTGGCGCGGCAGACCACCGCGCACAGCGTGTGGGGCCACCGCTTCGCGGCGGGAGCGCGGTGACGGCCACGCCCGGCTCCCTGGCCGCCGTGGAGGCCCGGCTCTTCCGCCGGGCGTTCGGCCACTTCTGCACGGGCGTCGTGGTGATCACGACGTGCGACGACGAGGGGCCGGCCGGGTTCTCCTGTCAGGCGTTCGTCCCGCTGTCCCTGGATCCGCCGCTGGTGCTGTTCTGCCCGCAGGCCGGCTCGGACACCTGGCGGCGGGTCCGCGGCTCCGGCCTGTTCGGGATCAACGTCCTGGCCGTGGAGCATCGCGACCTGTCCCGCGTCTTCGGCACCCGGGGCACCGACAAGTTCGCCGGCGTCGGCTGGGCGCCGTCCCCGGCCGGCGTACCGATCCTGACGGGCGCGCTGACCTGGGCGGAGTGCCGGGTGGAGGCGGTACACCCGGGTGGCGACCACGCCATCGTGGTGGGCCGGGTGACGGCCCTCGGGGACTGCCGCGACGGCGCGCCGCTGCTGTTCTACCGGGGGCGCTACACGGGGACGGCCGCGGTGTCGCCGTACGAGTCACCCGAGGTGGTCGACACCCTGCTCGCGTGGCCCCGGCACACCGACTGGATCTGACGGTTTGTTGCCGGAACGGCAAGGGAGTTTGTCATTTGTCGCCGGCTGTGCGGATGCTGGGCCCATGAGCGAACACGACCATCACGGAACCCAGGAAGAAGCGGCCCGCATGTTCGAGCCGGAGGGCTGGGACGAGCGGTACTCCGGCGAGGAGAAGATCTGGAGCGGGAACCCCAATCCGCAGCTCGTCGCCGAGGCGGCCGGACTGACCCCGGGTACGGCGCTCGACGTCGGCTGCGGCGAGGGCGGCGACGTGATCTGGCTGGCCCGCCAGGGCTGGACGGTGACCGGCGCCGACTTCTCCGCCAACGGCCTGGCCCGCGCCGCCCGGCACGCCGAGCAGGCGGGGGTCGCCGACCGCATCGACTGGTGGCGGATCGACGCGCGGGACTTCGCGGCCGACGGCCGGTCGTACGACCTGGTCACCACCCACTTCCTGCACCCGCCGGAAGGCGGGATGGCGGAGGTGACCCGGCGGCTGGCCGGCGCCGTGGCGCCGGGCGGCCACCTGCTGGTCGTCGGCCACGCGCCCTCCGAGGCCTTCGCCCACCTCGATGCGACCAAGCACAAGGCGATGTTCGTCGCCGAGGAGCTGCTGCCCGCCCTGCCGGACGGCTTCGAGGCCCTCGTGGTCGAGCAGCGGCCGCGCACGGTCACCCGCGGCGACGTGACGATGGACATCGAGGACTCCACCCTGCTCGCCCGCCGGACCTCCTAGGCGCGGGCCCGGCGGCGCAACGGGGAACTCGGCTTGGACACCGCCAGCGGGTCCCAGTCCGGGCCGATCGGCGTGAGCTTGCCCGGATCGGCGATCACGGCACCGGCCTTGACCTCGGCGCTGAGCGGACGGCGGAGGATCGCGCCGGCCACGCCGAGGCCGCTGCTGACGGCGCCGACGATGCCGTTGCCCCAGACGGTGCTGGCACCGGTGAGCCACAGGCCGGGTACCTCGGTCCGCGGGCCCGGCCGGCGCGGGCCGATCTGGTCGGCGGCCATCTCGATGCCGTAGCAGGAGCCGAGGCTGGACAGGGTGAACCGCTCATGGGTGACCGGGCTGGACGCCTCCTGCCACACGATGTGCCGGCGCAGGTCGGGGATCACCGTGCCGGCGCGATCGATCAGCCGCTCGGTGAGGCTCTCCTTGAGCGCGAGGTACTCCGGGTCCCGGCTGTAGGCGTCCCCGCCGGGCCAGAACACCCCCTGCGGCACGAGGCACATGACCTCCAGCGTGCTGTGGCCCGGCGGGGCGGCGTGCGGGTTGCCCGGGTCCTTGGTGGTGGCCGACGTGAGGAAGATGGGCATCTCGTCGGGGATGCGGCCCTCGTACGCGGCGCGGTAGGCACCCTCCACATCGGTGTCCGGGTAGCACCAGTACGTGCTGTTGGGCATCCGGTCGGCCAGGTCGATGTCGAGTCCGAGATAGACGCTGAACAGGGGTAGCGCCATCCGGTAGCGCTCCACGCGGGCGACGGTGGCCGGCGACAGGTGCTCGCGGCCGACGAGGTCGAGGTAGGTCCGCTTGAGGTCGGCCCCCGACACCACGATCGGGGCCATGATGGTCTCGTCGTCGTCGAGCTGGACGCCGACCGCGGCTCCGTTCTCGATCAGGATGCGGGTGACCCGCGCCTTGGTGCGTACCCGGCCGCCGTGGCTCTGGATGACGTCGATGAGGTGCGCGGGGACGACCTGGCCGCCGCCGCGCGGATACCAGGCGCCGCCGGTGAGGTAGTGATCGAGGAAGCCGCCGTGCAGGGCGACCGAGGTTCGCGACGGCGGCGCCCCGTAGTCGCCGGACTCGCCGACGATCACCGCTCGGGCGAGCGGGCTGAGCCGGCAGAAGGCGAACAGCCGGTTCAGCGGGAGCTGCCCGACGGTGGCGAGGGTCGGCGCCTTGCGAGCGAACCGCAGCAGACTCCGGACGGAGCGCTTGGGCAGCTCGGCGGTGCGCAGCTCGGCGCCGATCCGCCGCAGGATGCCGATGCAGAGTCGCAGGCCGCGCCGCTGGTCGGGGAACGCCTCGATCAGCCGGGCCAGGTAGGTGTCCCAGTCGCTCGGCACCCGGAACGTGAGGCCGGGGAACACCAGGGTCGAGTGCCCGTCGCGGTCGAGCGGGCGGAACTCGATCCGGTCCTCCAGGCCGAGCCCGCGCAGCGCCGCCGTCATGCGGCCGCCGGGGTGGCACTCGCCGATGTAGTGCATGCCGACGTCGAACTCGTACCGGTTGCCCTTGCGCCGGAAGACCTGGCTGCAGCCGCCGGCCACCTGGTTCTGCTCGAGCACCAGGGTGCGTTTCCCGGCGGCGGTCAGGTAGGCGGCACAGGTCAGCCCGCCGAGCCCGGAGCCGATGACGATCGCGTCCCAGTCGGTCATGAAGCACCTCCGCGGGCCACCATAGCACCAGATATATCACTTGCTATAGCGCTAGAATCCCGGGCGTGACCGAACGTCGTGGCAATCCGGAGGTGCGGGTCCGCCTGCTGGAGGGTGCCGCCCGCCTGCTCGCCGAGGAGGGACCGTCGGCGCTCACCCTGCGCCGCGTCGCCACCGAGGCCGACACCTCCACGATGGCCGTGTACACGCACTTCGGCTCCATGGCCGACCTCGCCGACGCGGTGGTCGACGAGGGCTTCCACCGGCTGGCCGCCCTGCTCGCCGCGGTGCCGCGCACCGCCGACGCGATCACCGACCTGGCCGGACTGGGCCTCGCCTACCTGGTCAACGGCCGGCAGAACCCGCATCTGTACGCCGTCATGTTCGGCAGCGCCTCGCTGGGCAAGTACCGGCCGCAGACCGCCGACGAGCGCCGGCGCGGCCGGTACACCTTCGACGAGATCGTGGACGCCGCCCGCCGTGCCGTGGACCAGGGACGGCTGCGGCCCGCCGAACCGTCGGCCGTCGCCGGCCAGCTGTGGACCGCGATGCACGGGTACGTGATGCTCGAGGTCGGCGGCTACTTCGGCACCGACGGCGTCGAGCACGTCATGATGCCGATGTTCGTGAGCCTGCTCAGCGGCCTCGGCGCCGACCGGGACGCCGCGTTCGCGTCGATCAGGACGATCGCGCCGATCGGGGCCCGCTCCCGCTGAGTTCCCGCGGCGGGAGAAGGGCGTCGGCCAGGCGGGCGACGTGGCGGCCGGGAGCACCGAAGAGCTGGGCCGAGGCCCAGGCCCGGCGTACGTAGAGGTGGGCGTCGTGTTCCCAGGTGATGGCGATGCCGCCGTGCATCTGCACCATCTCGGCCGCGATCGCCTGGAGCGCCTCCGAGCAGGTCACCTTGGCCACCGCGGCCAGCGCCGGGGCGTCGGCAGCGCCGGACACCAGGGCGTCGGCCGCGGCGGCGGACGCCGAGCGGGCCGCCTCCAGCCGTACGTGGGCCTCGGCCAGCCGGTGCTGCAGGGCCTGGAAGGTGCCGATCGCGCGGCCGAACTGCTCCCGGACCTGTACGTACTCGACGGTGGCCGCCAGCGCCTGTGACGCCGCGCCGACCTGTTCGGCGCCGAGTGCCACACAAGCCACGTCGCGCAGGCCCGCCAGCGCGGAACCGTCCCCGATGTGGCGGGCGGGCGCATCGGCGAGCCGCAGCGTCCCGAGCCGTCGGGTCGGGTCCAGCGGGGTCGAAGCGTGGCGGGTGACGCCGGGAGCCTTCGCGTCCACCTCGTAGAGCGCCGCCTCAGCGGGGACGAGCAGCGTGTCCGCGGCTGCCAGGTCGAGGACGTTCGCCACCTCGCCGGTGAGCCGGCCGGCGGGGGAGGCGGTGCAGGGCAGATCGTCCGGATCCCCGCTCCACGCCAGCGTGGCGATGAGCTCCCCGGCGCAGATGCCGGGCAGCAGCCGCGTGCAGGCGTCCGCGTCGCCGGAGCGCAGCAGCGCCTGGGTGGCCAGGACGGCGCAACCGAGCATCGGTCCCGGGGTGAGCGTGCGGCCCAGCTCCTCGAGCACGACCAGCGACTCCCGCAGGGTGGCGCCGGCGCCGCCGTACGCCTCGGGCACGGCCAGGCCGGCGACGCCGATCTCCTTGCACAGCCGGGCCCAGAGGCCGGCGTCCCAGCCGGACGGCGTGCCGATCGCCGCCCGCGTCGAGGATCCGGAGAGCAGGTCGCGCAGCGTGTCGCGCAGCGCCCGGCGTTCCGCGGTCAGGTCCATGGTCACCTCGTCAGCTCCGCCATCACCCGGGCCCGGTGCTGCGCCGGCGTACCCCACGCCAGCGTCAGCACGCGGACCTTCGTCAGCCACCGGCCCAGCCCGTGCTCCCGGGTGTAGCCGATGGCACCATGCACCTGCAGCGCCGCACGGGCGGCCCGGTGCGCGGCGGTGCCGCAGGCCACCTTCGCCGCCGAGACGTCCCGCGCGGCCGTGCCCGCGGCGCTGTGCTCCCTCGGCCCGTCCCCGTCGGCGAGGGCCACCGCGGCCGCGTACAGCAGGGGCCGGGCGAACTCCAGGCCGACGGCCACATCGGCGAGCCGGTGCTGGACCGCCTGGAAGCGTCCGATCGGACGGCCGAACTGGACCCGGGACCGGGCGTGCGCCACCGCGGCGTCGAGCAGCGCGCAGCCGGCACCCAGCAGCTGCGCGGCGGCGGCGAGGACGCCGAGGTCGAGGGCGCGGGCCACCGCATTCGCTGCGGCGGGCCCTTCGGCGAGGGCGCCGCCGGCCGGGAACACCTCGAACAGCCGCCGGGTGTAGTCCATCGAGGTGTGCGCCGGTCCGGTACGCGCCGCCCGGACGGAGTCGCCCTCGGCGAGCAGCACCAGATCGGCGGCGTGCGCGTCGGCCGCGTACGGCAGCCAGGGCGGCGCGGCGAGCGTGGCGACCACCCGCCCGGCGGCCAGCTCGGGCAGCCACTTGTCGCACAGCCGGTCGTCGCCGAGGGCGATCAGCAGCGCCGGTACGGCGGCCAGCGTCTCGGTCACCGGGCCGGGCACCGCGTGGTGACCCAGCTCCTCGGCGGCGATGACGAGGTCGGCAGGATCGGCGCCCGTCCCGCCCCACCGTTGCGGCACCGCGAGCCCGGCGACCCCGGCGTCGGCCAGCCGCGACCAGACGGCCCGGCCCGGCCCGCCGTCGCCCCGCGCCCAGCTCTCCGCCACCGCCGGCAGGTCGGCGGTGGCCAGCAGGTCGTGCAGGACGGCCGCGAATCGATCCTGCTCCGCCGACGGCACCAGCCTCATCGCGCCACCTCGCGGGGCAGGCCCAGCATCCGCTCGGCGACGATGCCCCGGTGCACCTCATTCGTGCCCGCGTAGATCGGGCCGGCCAGCGCGAACAGATACCCGTCGGTCCAGGCAGTGTCCGTCTCCGCCCGGGCACCGAGCACGTCGAGGGCGGTCTCGTGCAGCGCGACGTCCAGCTCGGACCAGAACAGCTTGGTGGCACTCGCGGCGAACGGTCCCGCGGGCGCGTCCAGCGCGGCGAAGGTCCGCATGCGGTACGCCTGAGCGCCGATCCACGCGTCCACCACCCGGTCCCGCGTCGCCGCGTCGCCGGGGTCGCCGGCCCGCCAGAGCGCCACGAGCCGCTCGGCGGCCGCGAGGAACCGGCCCGGGCTGCGCAACGTCTGCCCGCGCTCGTGGCCGGCCGTGCTCATCGCCACCCGCCACCCGTCGCCGGCCTCGCCGATCACGTCGCGGTCCGGCACGAACACGTCGTCCAGGAAGATCTCCGCGAAGCCGGGGTCGCCGTCGAGTTGGCGGATCGGGCGTACGGTCACGCCGGGGGCGCGCAGGTCGAACATCACGGCGGTCAGGCCGCGATGCCGGACGGCCTGCGGGTCGGTGCGGACCAGCCCGAACGCCCGGTCCGCCGCGGCCGCCCGCGAGCTCCACGTCTTCTGCCCGGACAGCAGCCATCCGCCGTCCGTACGCCGGCCGCGGGAACGGATCGCGGCCAGGTCGCTGCCCGCCTCCGGCTCGGACCATGCCTGTGCCCACACCTGATCGGCGCGGGCCATCGGGGGCAGGATCCGGTCGCGCTGCTCCGCCGTACCGTGCCGGAAGAGCGTGGGTGCGAGCAGGAACAGGCCGTTCTGGCCGATGCGGCCGGGTGCCCCGGCGGCGTGGTACTCCTCCTCGAACAGCAGCGCGTGCAGCGGCGGAACGGCCCGCCCGCCGTACTCCAGGGGCCACGAGACGACGGCGAGGCCGGCGTCGGCGAGGCGGCGCTCCCAGGACCGGTGCGCCGCGTCGCCCTCCGGCGTGTCCATGCTGGGCAGCCGGGCGGCGGGAACGTTGGCCGCCAGCCAGCGGCGGACCTCGTCCCGCAAGGCCCGCGCGGCCGCGTCGAGATCCAGGTTCACGGCGCGGCCCGCTTCATCGCGGCCGGATCGAGTCCGGCCAGCGAGTCCTCGCTGACCTCGACATTGTGGGCGTGGGCGACGTGGTGCAGGCCGAAGACGGAGTCCATCCCTGCGCGCATGCCCATCTCGTCCTCGCACTGATTGACCGCGCGCTTGGCCAGCGCCAGCCCGAACGGCGGCATCGCGGCGATCCGCCCGGCCAGCGCGAAGGTGGCCGGCTCCAGCTCGGCGCGGGGCACGACGCGATTCACCATGCCGATCTCGTACGCCCGCCGAGCATCGAACCGGTCGCCGGTGAACAGCACCTCGCGGGCGAACCGGGGCCCGAGCACCCAGGGGTGAGCGAAGTACTCGACGCCGGGAATGCCCATCCGCAGCACCGGATCGGCGAAGAACGCGTCCTCGGCCGCCACGATGAGGTCGCAGACCCAGGCCAGCATGAGTCCGCCTGCGACACAGGCGCCCTGCACCATGGCGACGGCCGGCTTGGGCATGTCCCGCCACCGCCGGCACATGCCGAGGTAGACCTCGAGCTCGCGGGAGTAGCGCCGGTCCGCGCCGGCCTTGCCGGTGTGGTCCCACCACAGCGCGGCCCGCCGGGGGTACGGGGTGTCCACGTCGCGTTCCGGGGTGCCGATGTCATGCCCGGCCGAGAAGTGGTCGCCCGCCCCCGCCAGCACGATCACCGCGACGTCGTCGTCGTCCACGGCCCGGGTGAACGCCGCGTCCAGGGCGTAGGTCACGGCCGAGTTCTGCGCGTTGCGATACCGGGGACGGTTCACGGTGACCAGAGCGATCCGGTCGCGGCGTTCGTAAAGGACGACGTCAGTCACGGCACCTCCCGGAGCAGATACTTGAGGACCTTGCCCGAGGCGTTGCGGGGCAACTCGGTGCGCAGCTCGACCGTGCGCGGCACCTTGTAGCCCGCGAGCCGGTCCCGGCAGAACTCGATCACCCGGTCGAGGGAGAGCTCGTGCCCCGGTCGCGGGACGACGTAGGCCTTGCCGACCTCGCCGTGGCGCGGGTCGGGTACTCCGATCACCGCCGACTCGGCCACCCCGGGCAGGTCGGCCAGGGTGCGCTCCACCTCGGCCGGGTACACGTTGAAGCCGCCGCAGATGAACATGTCCTTGAGCCGGTCGGTGATGGTGAGGTAGCCGCGCTCGTCCAGCCGCCCGATGTCCCCGGTGTGCAGCCAGCCGTCGGCGTCGATGGCCGCGGCGGTGGCGTCCTTGTCGTCGAGGTAGCCGAGCATGACGTTGGGGCCGCGCAGCAGCACCTCGCCGCTGGGCTCGCCGATCGCGACCTCGAAGTCCGCGGCGGCCCGCCCGCAGGTGTACGCCACGGTCCGGTCGTCGTCGCCCGGCCGGCACATCGTCGCCACCACCGCCTCGGTCAGCCCGTACGCCGTCAGCACGGTCCGTACCCCCAGCTCCGAGCGCATCCGAGCGATGAGCGCGGGCGGCACGGTGGTCGCTCCGGTCACGGCGAGGCGCAGCGACGACAGGTCGTGCCGGGGTCGCTCGGGATGGTCGAGCAGGTCGACGTAGAGGGTCGGCGGGCCGGGAAGCACAGTGATCCGCTCGGCCGCGATCAGCGCCATCGTCCGCGACGGGTCGAAGACCGCCTGGGGCACCACCGTGGCGCCGCTGACGAGGCAGGCGAGGATGCCGGCCTTGAGCCCGAAGCTGTGGAAGAACGGATTGACGACGAGGTAGGAGTCGCCGGGGACGAGCCCGCCGATGCCGGCCCACGCGGCCGCCGTGCCCAGCGACTGACGGTGTGCGCTCATCGCGCCTTTGCTTCGGCCGGTGGTGCCCGAGGTGAAGAGGATGTCGCTCACGTCGTCCGGGGTGACGGCCTCGGCGCGGGCGTCCGCGTCGGAGGCCGCCACGCCGTCGCCGCGGCGCAAGAAGGCCGGCCACTCCAGCACGTCCGGCTCGGGGCCGACCGGAACGTCGGTGGGCACCCGGACGAGGAGGCGGGGGAGGGGGATCCCGGTTCGGCCGGCGGCGGCACGCAACGCGGCGAGCCGGTCCGCGCCCAGGAAGGGGCCGGTGACGATCAGGCCTCGGGCGTCGCTGCGCTGCAGCACGTCGAGGGCCTCGACGGCGGTGAACCGGGTGTTCACCGGCACCAGCGTGGCACCGGCGTAGCTCGCGCCCAGCGCGGCCAGCACCCAGTGCCGGGTGTTCGGCGCCCAGACGGCCAGCCGGTCGCCCGGGTGCAGGCCCTCGGCGATGAACGCGCGAGCCACGATGCGCACCTGCTCCAGCAGCTCCATGAAGGACAGCCGGTGCTCACCCGGCTCCGCCAGCGCCGGCGCCGACCCGAAGGTGCGGGCCGCGTTCACGATGGCCGCCGGGATGGTCGATTCCACGGTGCCACCGTAGCCCAACCAAGCGGTTGCTTGGTAGGGTGATTTGACCGCGGCCTGAGAGGTGGCGCCAGTGGACGGTGACGAGGAGTTCCGCCGCGAGGTTCGGGACTGGCTCGCGGCGAACGTGACGGACGAGTTGCGGGGCGTGGGCGGCGCGGGCCGGGAGAACGAGGCCTATCCGCAGCGTCTCGCCTTCACCCGCCGCCTGGCTGCGGCGGGATGGACGACCCTCGCCTGGCCGGTGGCGCACGGCGGTCGCGGCGCCTCGCTCGCCCGGCAGATCATCTTCCACGAGGAGTACGCCCGCTCGGGTGCGCCGTCGCGCGTCGACCACATCGGCACCACCATGGTCGGGCCCACCCTCATGGCGCTGGGCACCGAGCCGCAGCGCCGCCGGTTCCTGCCCCGCATCGCCGCGGTCGACGAGCTGTGGTGCCAGGGCTACTCCGAGCCGGGTGCCGGCTCCGATCTTGCCGGCGTCACCACCCGCGCCCGGCTCGACGGCGACCACTGGGTGATCACCGGGCAGAAGGTGTGGACCTCGCTCGCGCAGGTGGCCGACTGGTGCTTCGTGCTGGCCCGTACCGAGCCGGTGCCCGAGGGCGGCCCGCGCCATGCCGGGCTGTCCTATCTGCTGGTGCCGATGCGCTCGCCCGGCATCACCGTGCGGCCGATCCGGCAGCTCACCGGCGACAGCGAGTTCAACGAGGTCTTCTTCGACGACGCGCGCACCGGCCGCGACCTCGTGGTCGGCGAGCCCGGGCAGGGCTGGCGGGTGGCGATGGCCACGCTGGGCTTCGAGCGGGGCGCGGCAACCGTGGGCCAGCAGATCGGATTCCAGCAGGACCTGGACGACCTGATCGAGCTCGCCGGGCGCACCGGGGCGGCCGCCGACCCGGTGCTGCGCGAGCGGCTCACCCGGGCCTGGATCGATCTGTCCGTGCTGCGGTCGCACACGCGCCGGGTCCTGAGCGAGCCGGACTCGACCGGGACCGCCTCGGTGATCAAGCTGCTCTGGTCGCGGTGGCGCCAGGGCCTGGGCGAGCTCGCCATGGCCGTGCTCGGGCCGGGCGGCGCCGCGGCCGGTCCCGGCGACCGGGACGTCGAGCGCTGGTGGCGGCTCTTCCTCTTCAGCCGGGCGGACACGATCTACGGCGGGTCCAACGAGATCCAGCGCACCATCGTGGCCGAGCGGGTGCTCGGGCTGCCCCGCCAGGACCGCCGGTGACCGAGCCGGCCGGGCACGGCCTGCTGGCGGGAAAGTCCGTCGTGGTCACCGCCGCGGCCGGCACCGGGATCGGCTCCGCCGTCGCCCGGCGGTGCCTGGCCGAGGGTGCCCAGGTGGTGCTCAGCGACAGCCACCGGCGGCGGCTCGACGAGACGTGCGAGCAGCTGGCGTCGGCATACCCGGGCCGGGTCTGGCCGGTGCCGTGCGACGTCACCGACGAGCATGACGTCCAGGCGCTCGTCGCGGCCGCGGTCGTCCACTGTGGGCGTCTCGACGTCATGGTGAACAACGCCGGGCTGGGCGGCACCCGCGCGGTGGTCGAGATGGCCGACGACGAGTGGCGGCGGGTCCTGGACGTCACGCTGACCGGCACGTTCCGCTGCACCCGGGCCGCATTGCGGCGGATGATCGCGCAGGGCGGCGGCGGCGCGGTGGTCAACAACGCCTCGGTGCTGGGCTGGCGGGCCCAGGCCGGGCAGGCGCACTACGCCGCCGCGAAGGCCGGGGTGATGGCGTTCACCCGCTGTGCCGCGCTGGACGTGGCCGGGCACGGCATCCGGGTCAACGCAGTGGCGCCCAGTCTCGCGGCCCACCCGTTCCTGGCGAAGGTGATGCCCGAGGAGGAACTGGCCGGGCTGGCGCTGCGGGAGGCGTTCGGGCGGGCCGCGCAGCCCTGGGAGGTGGCGACCGTGGTGGCGTTCCTGGCCAGCGACTACGCCTCGTACCTCACCGGCGAGGTGATCTCGGTGAGCAGCCAGCACGCCTGATGGTCACATCCGCTCGATGATGCTCGCCGTGGCCATCGCGCCGCCCGCGCACATTGTGATTAGCGCGGTGCCGAGGCCCGACCGTTCCAGCTCGTGCAGCGCGGTGGTGATGAGCCGGCACCCGGTGCTGCCGACCGGGTGCCCGAGCGCGATCGCCCCGCCGTTCACGTTGACCCGGTCGGGGTCCGCGCCGTGTTCGCCGAGCCAGGAGAGCACCACGGCGGCGAACGCCTCGTTCACCTCGAACCGGTCGACGTCGTCGATCTTCATGCCGGTACGGGCCAGCACCCGCTCGGTGGCCGCGATCGGGCCGTCCAGGTGGTAGTACGGCTCGGCGCCGACCAGGCATTGCGCGAGGAACCGGGCGCGCGGGCGCAGGCCGAGCTCCCGTGCCCGGTCCGCGTCCATGAGCAGCACGGCCGCGGCGCCGTCGGAGATCTGCGAGGAGGTGCCGGCGGTGTGCAGGCCGCCTTCCAGGACGGGGCGCAGACGGGCCAGGCCGGCCTCGGTCGTCTCGCGCAGGCCCTGGTCGCGCTCGACGGTCCGGGTCTCGCCGGTGGTGTGGCCGTCCGCGTCCAGCGCCGGCGCGCCGACCGGCGTCACCTCCGCCGCATAGCGTCCCTCGGTCCAGGCCCGGGCGGCGTTGCCCTGCGAGCGCACGCCGAACAGGTCGAGGTCGGCCCGGGTCAGCCCGCGCCGTACCGCGATGCGCTCCGCGGCCTCGTACTGGTTGGGCAGGTCGATGTGCCACGAGGCAGGACGGGGGAGTCCGGCGTCGGTACCGAGGTTGGCGCGCAGCGGGACCCGGCTCATCGACTCCACCCCGCACGCCACGCCGACCTCGATGGCATCCGCGGCGATCAGCCCGGCGACGAGGTGGGCCGCGTGCTGGGCCGATCCGCACTGCGCGTCGACGGTCAGGCAACCGGTCGCGTACGGCAGCCCGGCGTGCAGCCAGGCGGTACGGGTGATGTTGTTGGACTGCTCCCCGCCCTGCGTGACGCAACCACCCACGACCTGCTCGACCAGCGCGGGGTCGAGCCCGGTGCGGGCGAGGACCGCGCGTTGCGCCGCGCCGAGCAGCTCGGCGGCATGTAATCCCGCCAGCCACCCGCCGCGGCGGCCGATCGGCGTACGGACCGCGCCGATGATCACCGGAACACCCACGGTGGCCTCCCTGTAGAACGTGTTCTTATTCTGCGGCATCCGAGGTATACCACAGGCCGTGACGAGCGTGCTTGAATGTGGTGGAACCTGTTGCCGTAGGAGGAGCCGTGACCGAGCCTCGCATCCCCAGCGGTTTCGATTTCACCGATCCGGAGATCTACCTCGGCGGTCTTCCGCACGCGGAGTTCGCCGAGATGCGCCGGACCGCTCCGGTGTGGTGGATCCCGCAGGCGCGGGGCAGCGCCGGCTTCGACGACGAGGGCTACTGGGCGGTCACCCGGCACGCCGACGTGATGACCGTGTCCCGCGACAGCGACACGTTCTCCAGCTGGGAGAACACGGCCATCGTCCGGTTCCAGGCGGGCCTGGACCGCGAGCGGATCGAAATGCAGCGGTGCGTGCTGCTCAACATGGACCCGCCGCAGCACACGAAGCAGCGCGCCGTCGTCGCGCGCGGCTTCACCCCCCGGGCCATCAACGCGCTGCGGACGGCGCTGTCCGCCCGCGCGGAGCGGATCGTCCGCGAGGCGGGCGCCGCGGACACCGGCGACTTCGTCAGCGACGTCGCCTGCGAGCTGCCCCTGCAGGCCATCGCGGAACTGCTCGGCGTGCCGCAGGAGGACCGCCGGCACGTCTTCGAGTGGTCGAACGCGATGATCGGTTACGACGACCCGGAGTACAGCGGCGGCGCCGATCCCATGGAGCCGGCGATGGAACTGCTCGCGTACGCGATGAAGATGGCCGAGGAGCGGCAGGCCTGCCCCCGCGACGACATCGTGACCACGCTCGTGAAGGCGGAGATCGACGGCGAGCACCTGTCCACCGACGAGTTCGGCTTCTTCGTCCTGCTGCTGGCGGTGGCCGGCAACGAGACCACCCGCAACGCCATCTCGCACGGGATCCTGGCCCTGCTCGAGCACCCCGAGCAGTGGGAGCTGTTCAAGGCCGGGCGGCCGAAGACCGCGGTGGAGGAGATCGTCCGCTGGGGCACCCCGGTGAACGTCTTCCAGCGCACCGCGGTGCGTGACACCGTGCTGGGCGGTCAGGACATCAAGGCCGGCCAGCGCGTGGCGCTCTTCTACGGCTCGGCGAACTTCGACGAGACGGTCTTCGACCACCCGGAGCGCTTCGACATCACCCGCAGCCCGAACCCCCATCTCGGTTTCGGCGGCAGCGGCGCGCATTTCTGCCTGGGCGCCAACCTGGCCCGGCTGGAGATCGACCTCATCTTCAACGCGATCGCCGACGCCATGCCGGACATCAGCCTGGCCGGTCCGCCGCAGCGGCTGCGCTCCGGCTGGCTGCACAGCATCAAGCACCTGCCGGTGCGCTACCGCTGATCCGGCTCGGCCGCGACCACCCAGAGCGAGAAGAACTGCGAGCCGCCACCGTACGCGTGCCCGACCGCGGTCCGCGCCCCGGCGACCTGGTGGGCACCGGCCCGGCCCATCACCTGCATGGCTGCCTCGGCGAAGCGCAGCATCCCGGAGGCGCCGATCGGGTTGGAGCACAGCACACCGCCGGACGGGTTGACCGGCAGCCGCCCGCCGATCCGCGTCTCGCCGGCCTCGGTGAGCTTCCAGCCGTGCCCGGGCTCGGCGAAGCCCAGGTTCTCCAGCCACATCGGCTCGAACCAGGAGAACGGCACGTACAGCTCGGCGACGTCCACCTCGTCCAGCGGGTCGGTGATGCCGGCCGCGTCCCACAGCGCACGGGCCGCCTCGGCACCGGCACGCGGGTGCACGTGGTCCTTTCCGGCGAAGAAGGTCGGCTCGGTGCGCATCGCGGTCGCCCGGATCCACGCCACCTGCCGTTCGCTCGCCTCGGCCGCCGCCTGGTCGCCGAGCACGACGGCGCAGGCGCCGTCCGAGGACGGGCAGGTCTCGTCGTAGCGGATCGGATCCCACAGCATCGGCGAGGACCGGACCGAGTCCAGCGTGATGTCCGGCTGCCGGAGATGGGCGTACGGGTTGAGCGCCCCGTTGCGCCGATCCTTGACCGCCACCAGCGCGCCGATGTGCTCCGGTGCCGAGGCCCGGCGGATGTAGGCGCGGATGTGCGGCGCGAAGTAGCCGCCGGCACCGGCGCCGATCGGCGCGCTGAACGGCGGCTGGATGGACAGCGCCCACATGGCATTGGACTCCGACTGCTTCTCGAACGCGACCGCGAGGACCCGCCGGTGCACGCCGGCGCGGATGAGGCTGGTCGCCACGTTCGCGGTGGCCCCGCCCACCGAGCCGGCCGTGTGCACGCGCAGCAGCGGGCGGCCGGCCGCACCGATCGCGTCGGCCAGGAACAGCTCGGGCATCATCACGCCCTCGAACAGATCCGGCGCCTTGCCCAGCACGACCGCGTCGATCTGCGACCAGTCGGTGCCCGCGTCGGTCAGGGCCCGGTCGATGGCCTCGCGGCACAGCCCGGCCATCGACACGTCGGTGCGCCGGGTGCGGTGGTGGGTCTGCCCGGTGCCCAGTACGGCCGCCCGTCTCATCGTTGCGCCTCCAGCACGCAGACCAGATTCTGTTGCAGGGCCGGGCCGCTCGTCGCGTGCCCGGCCACCCGTTGAGCCCGTCCGGACATCACCAGCGCGGCCGCGGCCCCGATGCGGGTCAGCCCGGCCGAGAACATCGGGTTGCCGCAGAGTGCGCCGCCGGAGGGGTTGATCCGTACGTCGTCGCCCAGCCCGAGCGCCGTACGCAGCAGCAGCTCCTGGTGGGTGAAGGGAGCGTGCACCTCGGCCGCGTCGAGGTCGGCGGGCAGTCCCGCCGCCGCGGCCGCCGCGGCTGCCGAGGGCACGGTGGTCAGGTCCCGCTCGCCGAGCCCCTGGGGGTCGATCCGGTGTGCCGCGCCGGTGATCCAGGCCGGCCGCTCGTGCTGCCGGCGGGCCCGGTCGCCCGCCGCCAGGACCAGCGCCGAGGCGCCGTCCGAGACGGGTGCGCAGTCGTGCGCGCGCAGCGGGTCGGCGAGATACGGCTCGGCGAGCAGCCGCTCGGCCGTGGTTTCCTCGGCCACCTGGGCGTACGGGTTGGTCGTCGCGTCGGCCCGGCTTCGCGCCGCCACCTCGGCCATGTCCCGCTCGCTGACGAGCCCGGCGTCGAGCGCGAGGCGGGCCTGGAGCGCGGCGACGCTCACCGAGTCGGGCCACAGCGGTGCCGTCGCGTACGGGTCGAGCTGCAGCGCCAGCACCCGGCGCAGCTCACCGGCCGAGGACTTGCCGAAGCCGTAGACCAGCGCGGTCTCCGCCTCGCCGGCGAGGATCTTGACGTACGCCTCGTAGAAGGCCCAGGCGGCGTCCATCTCCACGTGCGACTCGCAGATCGGCGGGCACGCCCCGATGGCGTCGATCGCGTTGACGAAGGAGAAGGCCCGCCCGGCCAGGTAGTCGGAGGACCCCGAGCACCAGAAGTCCACCTCCCGCCGGTGCAGCCCGGCGCCGGCCAGCGCCTCTCGAAGCACCGGCACGAGCGTCTCGACGCCGCTGGTGGTGCCCGCCTCGGCCCGGCAGGGCGACTGGGCGAAGCCGATGACGGCGACGGTGTTCACAGGTGCTCCGCGTACGACTCGTAGGGCGCGTCGGGCTCGCCGGCCGGCGCGAAGTGCGCGATGTTCTCCGGCGTGGTGGACCACTGCCCGGGCTCCCGCCAGACCGCCGCCACCCGCATGCCCATCCGGACCTCGTCGGCGGGACAGCCGAGGATGAGATGCGACAGCGGGATGTCGGCCCCGTCCAGCAGGACCTGCGCGACGACGTAGGGCGGGTCGAGCCGCTGACCGGCGAACGGGACGTTGACCACGCAGAACGTGGTGATGGTGCCCCGGTCGGCGACGGTCACCTCCTCGTCCGGCGGTACGCCGTCGGCGGGACAGACCCGCGGCGGCACATAGACCTTGCGGCACACCGGGCAGCGCTGACCGACCAGCCGCCCCTCGGCCAGCGCCCGGAGATACCGGCTCTCCTCGGCCGAGGTCGTGTGCCGGTAGCTCAGCCGGATCGGGGTCGTCATCATGGTTACCGGCGGTTCTGCCGCATCGGTGGCCTCGGGGGTCGGCGCTTCGCCGGGTTCGAAGCAGGCGATGTCGCGGATGTGACCGACGCGTTCTGCGGCCCAGCGGATGCGGACCCGCATCCCGGTGTGCATCCGATCGGCCTCGCCCGCGTCCACGGCGTGCAGCAAAGCCGTGTCCGCCCCGTCGAGCCGGATCAGCGCCCAGCCGAACGGGTGGGCGAGCGGTTGCCCGTCGAGCGGCCGGCTCATCCAGCTCCAGCTCACCACGGTCCCGGTGGGAGCCACCTCCACCAGATCGGTCACCGGTGCGTGCGTGACCGGGTCGTACTCCAGCGGGGGGACGTGGACGCGCCCGTCCGAGGTCCGGCAGCCGTGCACCCGGCGGTCACGCAGCCCGGTCATGAATCGGCTGAGGATCGGGCCGAGCGAGCGGGTGTAGTCGAAGGCGATGTCCATCGGGGCGGACAGCGGCGGCGCCTGCGCGGTATCCACGAACGCCAGTGAAACACGTTGCCGCGTGGCCGGGCAAGATGCAGTGACGGCGGCCTTCCATTGAGTAGAACGCGTTATAGAATCGCGGCATGACGGACATCGGGCTGTGGACCATCGCGGGGAAGTCGGCGGACCGCGTCGCCATCGTGGACACCGACGGCCGTACCGTGAGCTACGGCGAGCTGGCCGCGCAGGCCGACCGGATCGGGCGCGGGCTGCGGGACCTCGGCCTGAACCCCGGCGACACCGTGGCGGTCCTGCTGCCCAACGGCGCCGACATGCTCGCGACCTTCTTCGCCGCCCTCCAGACGGGCCTCTACCTGGTGCCGACGAACTGGCACCTCACCGCCCCCGAGATCGCCTACATCCTCCGCGACAGCGGCGCGCGGGCCTTCGTCGCCCACGAGCGCTTCTCCGCCGCGGCGGTACCGGCGGCGGACGAGGCGGGGGTGCGGGACGAGGGGCGCTTCGCGGTGGGGGAGGTCCCCGGCTTCCGTCCGCTCGAGACGCTGGGCGCCGACGGGTCCGGCCGCCCGGGGTCGCGGACGGCCGGGGCGCTGATGGTCTACACCTCGGGGACCTCGGGCCGCCCCAAGGGCGTACGCCGGCCGCTCACCGGAGGCGACCCGGACGACGTACCCGGGGCCTCGACGTGGTTCTTCGGCCTCTTCGGCCTCGAGCCGTTCGGTGAGCACGTGCACCTGTGCGGCTCGCCGCTCTACCACACGGCCGTGATGAACTTCGCCGTCATCTCGATCCAGCTCGGGCACACCGTCGTCGTGATGGACCACTGGGACTCGCACGAGGCGCTGCGCCTGGTCGAGCGCCATCGGGTCACCCACAGCCACCTGGTGCCGACCCAGTTCGCCCGCCTGCTCGCGCTGCCCGCCGAGGTGCGTACGGCACACGACCTGTCCTCGATGCGCGTGATGATCCATGGCGCCGCGCCCTGCCCGGCGCACGTCAAGCGGCAGATGCTGGACTGGTGGGGGCCCGTGGTGGTCGAGTACTACGCGGCCTCGGAAGGTGGCGGCACCCTGATCACCGCCGAGGAGTGGGCGGCGCGGCCCGGCTCGGTGGGGCGCGCCTGGCCCGGGTCGAAGATCCGGGTGCTGGACGCCGACGGCAACGACGCGCCGGCCGGCTGCCCGGGCCAGGTCTATCTGCAGATGGGCGACGCCGGCTTCGAGTACCACCGCGACCCCGAGAAGACCCGCGAATCGTGGCGCTCCGGCATGTTCACGGTCGGCGACATCGGATACCTGGACGACGACGGGTATCTGTACCTGTGCGACCGCAAGAGCGACGTCATCATCTCGGGCGGCGTCAACGTCTATCCCGCCGAGGTCGAGGGGGAGCTCGCGGGGCATCCGGCGGTCGCCGACGTGGCGGTCTTCGGGATCCCGCACGACGAGTGGGGCGAACAGATCAAGGCCGTCGTGCAGCCGGAACCGGGCGTCCGGGCCGGGGCGGAGCTGACCGCCGAGCTGTTGGCGTACCTGGGCGGCCGCGTCGCCGGGTTCAAGCTGCCGCGCAGCATCGACTACGTCGACGAGCTCCCGCGCGACCCGAACGGCAAGCTCTACAAGCGACTGCTGCGCGACCCGTACTGGGCCGGGCGGGACCGGGCGATCTGAGCGTCAGACCCCGCGGAAGAGCGGGGTGCGCTTCTCGGCGAACGCGCGGGGGCCCTCCTTGGCGTCCGCACTCAGGAAGACCGCGGTGCCGAGCCGGGACTCCACGGCAAACGCCTCGTTCTCGGGCATCCCCTCGGTCTCCCGCATGGTGCGCAGGATGGCCTGGATCGCGAGCGGACCGTTGGCGGCGATCTTCCCGGCCAGCTCGAGCGCCTTCTCCAGCGCCTGCCCGTCGGGCACGACATGCCCGATCAAGCCGATGCGGCGGGCCTCCTCCGCGTTCAGGTGCCGGCCGGTGAGCAGCAGCTCGGCGGCGATCGTGTACGGCAGCTGCCGCGGCAACCGGACGGCCGACCCGCCCAGCGGGAAGAGTCCCCAGCACGCCTCGGAGACGCCGAACCGGGCGCCCGCGCCGGCCACCCGGACGTCGGTGGCCTGGAGGATCTCGGTGCCCCCGGCGACGGCGGGCCCCTCGACGGCGGCCACCAGCGGCTTGCTGAGGCGCCGGCCCTTGAGCAGCGCGTCGATCCGGGAGAGGTCGGTGCCGCCGGAGCGGAAGCCGTCGCCGGGATGGTCGCGGGTCATCGCCTTCAGGTCGGCGCCGGCGCAGAAGGCGCCGCCCGCCCCGGTGAGCACGCAGACCCGGATCTCCGGGTCGGCGTCCACCCGGTCCCAGGCGTCGCGCATGATGGCGAGCATCTGCCCGGACAGGGCGTTGCGGGCCCGCGGCCGGTTCATCGTGACGATGAGGACGGGTCCGCGCTGCTCGACGAGGGCGTGCGGTTCCTCGGTCTCGGCTTCCACGCCCGTCTCCTCCTCCTCCTGCAATGGGGCTTGCCCGGCACAATAACACGTTCTACTTTCGACTGATGGCGGCCAATATAGCGGATCTGTTCGAGCACGCGGTCGACGCGTTCGGCGCGCGTACCGCCGTGGCCTGCGGCGAGCGGCTGACGACGTACGAGGAGCTGGAGGCCGATGCCAACCGGCTGGCGCACTTTCTCCGTACGCGAGGGATCGGTGCGGGCGACCACGTCGGCCTGTACGCGGGCAACTCGATCGACGCCGTGACGGCCATGATCGCCGTGTACAAGCTGCGCGCGGCGGTGGTCAACGTCAACTTCCGGTACGTCGAGAACGAGTTGCAATTCCTCTTCGCCGACGCCGACCTGACGGCCCTGATCCACGACCGGAAGTACGCGCCCCGGGTCGCCGCCGTGCTGGCCGGCGCCCCGGATGTGCACACCGTCGTGGCCCTGCCGGACGACGCGGACGCCGACATCGCCGCGTACGGCGGGGTGACCTACGCCGACGCGCTGGCCGCCGGCGACCCCGTCCGCGACTTCGGCGAGCGCTCCGGCGACGACCTCTACCTGCTCTACACCGGCGGGACGACCGGCTTCCCGAAGGGCGTGATGTGGCGGCACGAGGACGTCTGGCGGGTGCTCGGCGGCGGCGTCGACTTCATGTCCGGCGTACCGCTCGACGACGAGTGGGCCCAGTCCCAGCGCGGCGCCGAGACGGGTGGGATGGTGCGCCTCTGCCTCGCCCCGCTGATCCACGGCAACGCCCAGTGGGCGGCGCTCGCGGCACTGTTCGGCGGGGACACCGTGGTGATGCTGCCGCACTTCGACGCCGACGCCGCGTGGCGGGCGATCGAGCGGCACCGGGTGAACGTGGTGGTGCTCATCGGTGACGCGATGGCCCGCCCGATGATCGAGGCCTACCAGTCCGGAGGGTACGACGGCTCGTCGCTGTTCGCGATCTCGTCGAGCGCCGCGCTGTTCTCCCCGGTGGTCAAGCGGCAGTTCCTCGAGACGCTGCCGAACGTGCTGGTAACCGATGCGATCGGCTCGTCGGAGACCGGCTTCGCGGGCCTGGGCGTGGTCGCCGAGGTCGAGGGCGGCGCGGTGGACGGGCCCCGCTTCACGCCCGGCCCGGACACCATCGTCATCGACGAGCACAGCCGGCCCGCCCCGCCCGGCGTGATCGGCCGGCTGGCCCGCGGCGGCTACCTGCCGCTCGGCTACCACAAGGACCCGGAGAAGACCGCCGCCCTGCTGACCGAGGTGGACGGCGTGCGCTACGCCGTGCCGGGCGACCTGGCACGGCTCGAGAAGGACGGCACCATCACGCTGCTCGGGCGCGGCAACACCTGCGTCAACACCGGCGGCGAGAAGGTCTTCCCGGAGGAGGTCGAGGGGGCGCTCAAGGCCCATCCCGGCGTCTTCGACGCGCTCGTCATCGGCGTACCCGACGAGCGGCTCGGGCAGCGGGTGGCGGCGCTGGTGCAGGCCCGGCCCGGTCATCGGCCCGACGCGGCGGACCTGGACGGTCACCTCCGCCGGCGGATCGCCGGCTACAAGGTGCCCCGGGAGCTGTGGTGGGTGGACGAGATCGCGCGCACGCTGAGCGGGAAGGCGGACTACCGCTGGGCGCACCGATACGCCGAGAAGCATTCTGACGAGGCCGTGACCCATGCGGACTGAGCTGTGCGACCTGCTCGGCGTCGCGTACCCGGTCGTCGCCTTCAGCCCCTCCGAGCACGTGGTGGCGGCCGTCAGCCGGGCGGGCGGCCTGGGCGTGCTCGGCTGCGTACGCTTCAACGACCCCGCCGAGCTGGACGCGACCCTGTCCTGGCTGGACGGCGAGACGGCGGGCCACCCGTACGGGGTGGACGTGGTCATGCCCACCCACGGCCCGGCCGAGGGCGCTCCCGCCGACCTGGACCGCCTGATCCCACCCGGGCACCGCGACTTCGTGGAGCGGACCCTGCTGCGGCTCGGCGTGCCCCCGCTGTCCGCCCACGCGCCGAGCCGGTCCGGCGTGCTCGGCTGGCTGCACTCGGTCGCGCGCTCGCACGTCGAGGTGGCGCTGACGCACCCGGTGCGGCTGATCGCCAACGCGCTCGGCCCGCCCCCGGCCGATGTCATCGACCGGGCGCACGGGCGCGGGCTGCTGGTGGCCGCGCTGGCCGGCCGGCCCGAGCACGCGCGCGGCCACGTGGCCGCCGGCGTGGACCTCGTCGTCGCCCAGGGCTACGAGGCCGGCGGGCACACGGGCGAGATCGGCAGCATGGTGCTGGTGCCGGACATCGTCGACGCGGTGGGGGAGCGGGTCCCGGTCCTGGCCGCGGGCGGGATCGGCAGCGGGCGCCAGGTCGCCGCCGCGCTGGCGCTGGGCGCGCTCGGGGTGTGGACCGGCTCGGTCTGGCTCGGCACCGAGGAGTATCGCAGCCCGCCCGCCCTGCGCGAGGCGCTCCTGCGGGCCGGCTCCGGTGACACGGTCCGCAGCCGCGTCTACTCGGGCAAGCCGGCCCGTCTGCTCCGCAACCGCTGGACCGACGCCTGGAACGAGCCGGAGGCCCCGCGGCCGCTGCCGATGCCGCTGCAGAACATGCTGGTGGCCGAGGCGCACTCCCGGCTCATGGCGGCCGGGGACCCGAGCGTCGTGCCGATGCCGGTGGGGCAGATCGTGGGCCGGATGAACCGGGTCCGGCCGGTCGCCGAGGTGCTCGCCGACCTGGTCGCCGAGGCGGACGAGACCCTCGCCCGCCTGCGCAAGCTCAGTACTTGAGCGTCAGCAGTCCGGCGCCGGCCGGATCGGAGAGAGTGACGACGAACAGGTTGTCGAAATGGCTCTCGCCGATGACGGGCGGCGCCGGCACCCCCAGCTCGGCGATCACCTCCGGCACGGTGTTGCTGTGACCGGCGATCACCACGACGGTGCCGAACTCACCGTCACGGATCCTCGGCGCGACGGCGGCCGCGGACGGCATCAGCCGCCCGCTGATGCCGAGCAGCTTGAGCAGCGGTTCGACCGTCTGCTGGGTGCGGACCAACGACGAGGTGAACACCGTGGTCACTCCGGCGGAGCCGGCGACGTGCGCGAGCGCCTCGGCACGCTCGCGCCCGTCGTCGTTCAGCGCCGGGTCCGCCGTGACCGGTGGAAGATCGATGTCCGCATGCCGGACCAGCAGGATCGTGATCATGCGCCCCTCCCGGAACCGATACTCGCAGTGATCAGTCGCCGGTCGAGAGGCGCGTCTCCATTCAGACAGTCGTGGTGAACACCGCGACCGCGTTGGCCCCCACGCTCAGTTCCTTACCGTTGTCGAAGCTCGCCGAGAGGTGATCGGCCGGCTTCGGGAAGCCGGTCGCCGGGTCGGTCGGCGCGTTGTCCGGGCTGTAGACGTACTTGTCCAGCTCGATCCTCCCGGTCGGCGCGGTGATCGAAACCCGGGCCGGAGAGGTGTTGCGGTTGACCAGGACGAACGTCCAGCCGTCGGTGCCCGGCAGCTTGGCCTTGAGCACCCGCACGCCGGTCGGCTGCGCGGGCGCGTACATCTGGGTTCCGGGCGGCAGGTACCGGCAGAGCAGGCTCCAGGTGTAGAACCAGGGCCGCAGCGTCGCCGGGCTCTGGGGCTTGAAGTGGTCCCACATCCCGCACTGGACGTCCTCGTCGTAGCCGTCGAGGCACCACGCCAGGGCGCCGTCCACGCCGGCCCGCGCCTCCTGCACGGCGAGGTCGGCCATCCGTACGCCGTGGGCGTACTCGCCGGTGAAGGAGTAGTCCTTGTCGGGATCCTCACCGGGCGCCTTCATGCCGGTCTCGCCGAGGATCACCGAACCGCCGTTACTCGCCTCCTTGAGCTGCCGCACCGCCTCGGTGACCGTCGCCTCGGGGTAGTCGGGCGGCGAGCCGAGGTCCACCTCGTGCACGTAGAAGTGAGCCTCGGACTGGGCGACCTCGCGGTCCATGGCGGACTGCAGCCACCAGTCGTTGACCGAGGAGCCGCCCGGGTAGGTCCACCCGGCGGAGTGCGAGTCGGTCTTCGTGAGGTCGTTCATCGGGTCGGTGGTGGCACCGCTCCCGGTGAAGAGGGTGACCGCCGAGACGGCCCGCTCGATGCCCGGACGGGGCGGCATCGTGAGCCGCAGGTACTTGATGCCCTCCGGGAACGCGCGCGGGGAGACGTCGACGCGGTACCACGCGGTGGTGGCGTTGGTCTTCACCGGCGGCGTCTGCTGGAGGTCGATGTCCGTCCACTGCGTGCCGTTCTTCGAGGCCTGGAACGTCCAGTGCACGCCGTCCGCTTCCGGCGTGCGGTAGAAGCGGGCCGAGAAGCCCGTCAGGCCCGCCTTCTTCCAGACGAGGTTCTGCTCGGTCCCGGCCGCCTCCACCGGCACCGACTGCAGGCCCAGGTCGCCCTCCTGGGCGGCGATCCCCGCCTCCGCGGTGTCCGGGCCGCCGATCAGGTCGGCGCTGAGGCCGGCGCGGCCGAACGCCGTTCGCAGGTTCGCGGTGGCGGTGACCCAGTCGGCGTACTTGAGGCCCTTGGCGTTGTTCGGCTCGTTGATGCCGTTGTAGCGGACGACGTTGGTGTAGCCCTTGGCCTGGAACTTGCGCACGAGGTCGGTCTGGAGCGTGGCCGCCTCGGGCGAGACGTAGAAGGCCGGGTCGTTCAGGCCCCACATGCCGGTCATCACGTTGGTGCCCTGCTCCTTGTAGTGCGCCAGGATCCGGAAGACGTTCTTCATCTGGGGGGTGTCCCAGTCGTACGAGCCGACCGTGCCGGACGGGTTGAACCACGGGCGGTTGACCATGATCCGCACCAGGCCGGGGCTGATGTAGTCGGTCCGCCCGGTCAGGACGCCGAACTCGGTCCTGGGCCACTCGTCGTTGCCGGGTGAGCCGTCGTCCGCGCCACGGTACAGCGGGTCCTGGTTGTATCCGAGTCCGAGCCAGGTGCTGCCGACGGCGTCGTCGAGCACGGCGGCGTGGGTCGGCGCGGTGGGCGCCAGCACCGTGGCGGCGAGGGCCAGGGCGGCCACCGGCGCGGCGAGCGCGCGCCGGAGGGTGGGTTTGGTGTGCATGGCGTCAGGAGATCCGTTCCGGGTCAGGAATCTACGCGGATAGTGTTCGCGTTCGGTAAGGATTCCACATCGGAGAGTTGCCGCGGTTGACGGTCGACGACGACCACGGCGCGGCCTGTGAGGGTTCCGGCTGCCAGCCGGGCGTACGCCTCGCCGATCGCGCCGAATGCGAACTCCTCGACCCGGTTGCGGACCGCACCGGCGCCGGTCAGGGCGATCACCTCCTGGGTGTCCGCGATCGTGGCGCCCTGGAAGGTGAAGACCTCGCCGTCGCGGGGAAGGCTGCCGAACCAGGGTTTCGCCAGCCGGCCGCCCGCCGATCCCACCAGCCCGTACGCCCCGCCGGCCCGGACCGCCGCGACGCCCGCGGCGATGGTCTCGTCCGCGCCGACGAAGTCGAGCACCGCGTCCGCGCCCGCTTTCCCGGTGAGCCGCCGCAGGTGTCCCGCAGTCTCGGCATCCACGCCGGCCAGCGGCACGGCGCCGGCCTCCTCGGCGAGCGCGCGCCGGCCCGGGTCCGGATCGACGGCCACCACGCGGGCCGCGGTCAGCACCCGCAGGAACTGCACCGCGAACAAGCCCAGCCCGCCCGCGCCCAGCACCACCACGGTGCCACCCGCGGTGATCCGTGGCAGCGCCCGCCGGACCGCGTGATAGGCGGTGGCGCCCGCGTCGGTGAGCGGGCCGGCGTGTGCCGGGTCGAGCCCGCCCAGCGGCAAGAGGCCGCGGCGGCCGGTCACCAGGACGTAGTCCGCGAGGCCGCCGTCGCGCCCGTAGCCGCGGCCGGCGAGCCCGTCCGGGCACCCGTTGTCCAGTCCCCGGACGCAGAACCAACAGGTGCCGCAGGAGGCGGACGCGGCCAGCGCGACGGCGTCGCCCTCGGCGAGGCCCTCGACGCCGGTGCCGAGCGCGGCGACCCAGCCGGCCGTCTCGTGGCCCAGGGTGTACGGCATCGCCCAGCCCAGCCGCTCGCCGGCCGTCCGCAGCATCCGCCGCATCGTGAGGTCCGACCGGCACAGCCCGCACCCGGCCACCCGCACCAGCACCTGCCCGGCGCCCGGTGCCGGCACCGGCACCGTGACCGCCTGCGGCGCGCCGCCCCACTCCACCATCCGGTACGCCCGCATCATCTCGCCCACGCGCCAAGAGTGAAACAGGTTCTCGGTGTGGTCAAGCCTCGACGGCAACGCCCGTTGACCCCAGAATAGAACGCGTTCTAGCATGAGCCAGTGCTCACCCAGCCGTTCTCGCAAGCGATCCACGAAGCGGAGCAGGTCATGGCCGCGGCCCCGCACGTACGGGACGACCAGGACCTGGTCGAGGGGTACGACTACCTCGCCGGCAGCATCCGGGCGTCGCTGCAGATGGCGTGGGCGTACGAGCGTGACTTCCCGTACTTCGTCCGCTCCACCGGGCCCTACACCAAGCTCGGCCTGGACAATCCCGACACGCTCTACTTCCACGCCTGGCTGCGCGACGACGCCGAGTACGTGGTCACCGGACGCCGGGGCAGCACCACCGACCTGAGCTTCCAGATCCTCGACGGCGACTATTCACCGCTCGAGGTGCCGGGCAGCCTCGCCGCCTTCGACGACCGCGAGATCGGCCTCGACCCGGACGGCTCGTTCCGGCTCCGGTTCGCCCCCGGCGTCTCCGGCCGCAACGCGTTCGCGCTCGCGCCCGGATCGGCCATGCTCGTCGTCCGCGAGGTGTTCAGCGACTGGGCCGGCGAACAGCCCGGCATGCTGCGCATCCAGCGCGCCGACCGGATCGGGCTGGCCCCGCCGCCGCCGACCCGCGACGCCCTCGCCAAGCGGTACACGGTGGCCGGCAAGATCCTGCTCAGCCGGCTGCGCACCTTCCTGGCCTTCGCCGAGCGGTTCTACCTCGGGCTGCCGGTGAACACCCTCACCCCGCCCCGCCCGACGCCCGGCGGCCTGGCCACCCAGTATTCCTCCGTGGGGCACTACGACCTCGGCGAGGACCGGGCCATGGTGGTCACCGTGCCCGCCTCCGACGCGCCCTACCAGGGCATCCAGCTCGGCAGCATGTGGTACGTGTCGCTGGACTACATCAACCACCAGACGAGCCTGACCGTGCCCCAGGCGCAGGTCGACCCGGACGGCATGATCCGGTACGTGGTCAGCGAGCGTGACCCGGGCGTGGCCAACTGGCTGGAGTGCACCGGTCACAGCCGGGGTTACCTCCAACTGCGCTGGCAGCGGCTGTCCCGCCCGCTGACCGCCGAGGACGGGCCGCAGGTGGAGGTCGCCGCGGTGGACGACGTACCGAAGCTGCTGCCGTACTTCGAGCCGATCGAGCCGGCCACCTACCGGGGACGGATCGCTGCCCGGCAGGCCGCGGTGGCGTCCCGGATGCTGGGGTGAGTCAGGTGTTGCTGGCGGACAAGGTCGTGCTGGTCGCCGGGGTCGGCCCCGGGCTGGGCCGCGCCCTCGCGGTCCGCGCCGCGCAGTGCGGCGCCGACGTGGTGCTCGCCGCGCGGACCGAGTCCTTCCTGGCCGAGGTGGCCGGGAAGGTGACGGCCGCGGGCCGCCGGGCGCTGGCCGTACCCACCGACCTCACCGACCCCGCGGCCGCCCAGCGGCTCGCCGACGCCGCGCTGGGCGCGTTCGGCCGGGTGGACGCGCTGGTGAACAACGCCTTCGTGATGCCGCCGATGCGCAGCCTGGGCCGGGTGGAGCTGGACGACCTGCGCGACAGCTTCGAGATCAACGTGCTCGCCGCGCTGCAGTTGACCCGGCTGCTCACGCCCGCGCTGGTGGCGTCCGGCGGGTCCGTGGTGATGGTCAACTCCGCGGTGCTGCGGCACTCGCGGCGCCCGTTCGGCCCGTACAAGCTCGCCAAGGCCGGACTGCTCGCCGTCGCGCAGAACCTGGCCGGAGAGCTGGGCCCGCACGGGGTACGGGTCAACTCGGTGGCACCCGGCTGGATCTGGGCGGACAGCCTGCGGACCTGGTTCGAGTTCCAGGCCGCCGACCGAGGGGTGCCGGCCCGGCAGATCTACGACGAGACCGCGGCGACGACCGACCTGCGCCGGCTGCCGGAGCCGGACGAGGTCGCCGACGCCATCCTCTTCCTCGCCTCCGACCTCGCCCGTGGCATCACCGGGCAGTGCCTCGACGTGAACTGTGGGGAGTTCCACCATTGAGCGGCACACGCACCGATGTGGGTACGGTCGACGACCTCCACGCCTCGGCGACCCGGCTCACCGGACTGGACGACTTCGGCGACGACGACTACCTCGACGGGCTGCGGACGCTGCTGGCCTCGTACGCGAAGGAGAGTGCCCTCACCCCGGCGGGCAGCAAGGCGACCCGCGCGATGGTGCGCGGGGCCCTGGTATCCAGGCTGCTCAGCGAGGCGGGCTGGCGGCAGCATCCGGAGTACGCGTCGGTGGCCGTGCCCCGGCCGGTCTTCGTGACCGGGCTGCCCCGCACCGGCACCACGGCCCTGCACCGGCTGCTCGCCGCCGACCCGGCGCACCAGGGCCTCGAGCTCTGGCTCGCCGAGGCGCCGCAGCCCCGTCCGCCCCGCCGGCTCTGGGAGTCCCATCCCGTCTACGCCGCGCTCCAGGCCGGGTACGGGCGGCATCACGAGGCCGACCCGGAGTTCATGGGCATGCACTACACCGCCGCCGACCAGGTCGAGGAGTGCTGGCGGCTGCTTTGCCAGTCGATGATGTCGGTGTCGTTCGAGTGCCTGGCCCACATTCCGGCGTACTCCGGCTGGCTGGCGGCGCGGGACTGGACTGGCGCCTACCGCCGGCACCGGCGGAACCTCCAGCTGATCGGCCTCGGGGATGCCGGACGGCGCTGGGTGCTGAAGAATCCGAGCCACCTGTTCGCCCTGGACGCGCTGCTCACTGTCTATCCGGACGCCGTGGTGATCCAGACCCACCGGGCGCCGCGCACCGCGATCGCCTCGGTGTGCAGCCTCAACGCCCGGGCCTCGCGGGGCTGGTCCGAGCGGTTCGCGGGCGAGACGCTCGGGCGGGACCAGCTCGCGCTGTGGTCGCGGGGTGTGCGCCGCTTCATGGCCGATCGGGCGCACCACGACCCTGCGCACTTCGTCGACGTCGACTACGACGACTTCGTGGCCGATCCGGCCCGGACCGTCGCGGCGATCTACGACCGGCTGGGCCTCCCGGTTCCCCCGCAGGCGCGGTCCGCGATCGAGGCCCTGCATGCGCCCCGCCCCGCTCACCGGTACGAGCTCTCCGACTTCGGGCTCAGCGCGGCGGAGGTCGACGACGCGTTCGGTGACTACCTGGCCGCCCGCCCGTCGGTCAGGTCATCCGGCCGATGACCCCGTCCGCGAACCGGCGGACGGCGTCCTTCTTGACGGTTACCGGGGCGTCGAATCCGGCGCTCTCGGCGAGCCAGGGCATCACGATCGCGTCGGTCACCCCGATGTCGGCCTGGCGGCGGAAGCCGTCCAGCCCGGGGGCGTCCACGCACACCGCCTGGATCTCGAACGGTTCGCCGTCCCGGCCGTACTCGGCGCGCAGGCGCGACAGGCGCTCGATGATCGCTCGCAGTGCCTCGAGGCGGATCATGGCCGAGCTCCAGCCGTCGCCGGTCCGGGCCGCGCGGCGCAGCGCCGGCTCGGCGTGGCCGCCCACATAGATCGGGATCGGCTCGCTCGGCGCGGGGCTCATCTGCAGGCGGCCGAAGTCGAAGTGCTTGCCGTGATACTCGACCATGCCGCCGCCGAGGATGAGGCGCAGCACCTCGATCGCCTCGTCGGCCCGGCCCGCCCGCTCGGCGAACGGGGCGCCGCACCACAGCGACTCCTCCGGGTTCCAGCCCAGCCCGACGCCGAGGCCGAACCGGTTGCCGATGAGGTTCGCCACCGAGCCCACCTGCCGGGCCAGCAGCACCGGATTGCGCGGCCCGAGCTTGAGGACCTGGGTGTAGAAGCGGATCCGCTCGGTGACCGCGCCCAGCGCCGCCGCGGTGACCATCGGGTCGGCCCACGGGGTGTCGGCATCCCAGAACCGCCGTCCGTCCGGTGTGTACGGATAGGCGGCGCCGGCGTGCTCGCCGTAGAAGATGGAGTCTGGCAGCGCGATCGCCGAGAAGCCGCACTCCTCGGCGGTCCGGGCGAGCTCGGTCAGCTGGTCCAGCGGGTTCAGCGCGATGCCGAGGGTGAACTTCATTCGAAAACTGTAACGCGTTCTACCGGCGACCGTAAGGTCTCGCCGAGCGTCAGCAGCTGCGCCGTGGCCCCGCCCAGCAGGAACTCGTGGTACTTGGCGGCGAGGAAATACCGGTGCAGCGGATACTCGACGTCGATGCCGACCCCGCCGTGGACGTGCACGGCCGTGTGCAGCACCCGATGCCCCGCCTCCGCGGCCCAGAAGCCCGCCGTGGCCACCTCGGCGCCGGCGGGCGGATGCTCGGACAGCCGCCAAGCGGCCTGCCAGAGCGTGACCCGCAGCGCCTCGACGTCGATGTAGGCGTCGGCCAGCCGCTGCGCGACCGCCTGGAAGGAGCCGATCGGCCGCTCGAACTGCACCCGGGTACGGGCGTACTCCGCGGTCATCTCGAGGGCCCGCTCCGCCACGCCGAGCTGCGCGGCGCAGGCGCCGACCGTCGCGTACGCGGTCAGCCAGGGTCGCGCCGCCCGGTCCGCGAGCAGCCGGTCGCCGGGCAGGACCGTGCCGCCCAACCGGAGCAGGCCCGCGCCGGGGCCGCCGGCCACCTCCTGGTCCGCTGTTTCGACGCCGTCATCGTCCGGCCGGACCAGGAAGACGCCCGCCTCGGCCGGCACCAGCAGCAGCGCGGCGCCGGTCGCGACCGGAACGACCGGAATCGTGCCGTCCAGCCGCCAGCCCGCCCCGATCCGCTCCGCCTGAACGGCGCCGGTCGCGGCAGTGAGCACGACCTCGCCCCGGCTCGCCGGCAGGGCCCACTCGGTCACCTGCTCCTCGGTGCCGAAGCGGGCCAGCGTGCCGGCCGCCACCACGATGGACGGCAGGTACGGCACGACGGCCGCGGCCCGGCCCAGCTCGGTCAGCACGGCGCACTGCTCCAGCAGCCCGTGACCCTCACCGCCGGCCCGCTTGGGCAGCGCTGCGGCGAGCACACCGGCGTCGGCCAGCGCCGGCCACAGCGGACGGCCCGAGGCCGCCAGGTCCCGCGTCAGGGCGGCCAGTTCCCGCGCCTCGTCGCTCAGTGAGAAGTCCACGTCAGCACCCCTATCGGCGGACGGGCAGCCCGAGCGGGCCGGCCGCGATGATGTCCCGCTGCACCTCGTTCGTACCGCCGCCGAAGGTGAGGATCAGCGACGCGCGGTGCATGCGCTCGATCCGGCCCTGCAGCAGCGCGCCGGGCGAGCCGGCCCGGACCGTGGCGGCCGGCCCGAGCACCTCCATGAGCAGCCGGTACGCCTCCACCGCCAGCTCGGTGCCGTACACCTTGCCGGCCGAGGCCCCGGCCGCGGCGGGGGTGTCGTCGCCGCCGGCCGCCGTCCGCCAGTTGAACAGCTTCAGCGCCTCGGTCCGGGCGTGCACCCGGGCCAGATGCAGCCGGACCCACTCCTGGTCGATCACCCGCCGGCCGTCGGCGAGCCGGGTCTGCCAGGCCCAGTCGGCGACCTCGCGCAGCGCGCGGCGCAGCGGGGCGGCCGAGGTGAGCGCCACCCGCTCGTGGTTGAGCTGGTCGGTGATCAGCCGCCAGCCCTGGTTCTCCGCGCCCACCAGCGCGGCCGCCGGGACCCGTACGTCGGCGTAGTAGGTCGCGCTGGTGGTCGGCCCCGCGAGCGTGCGTACCGGGGTCCAGGAGAAGCCGGGCGCGTCGGTGGGCACGATGAGGATCGACAGGCCCTTGTGCCGGGGCGCCTCCGGATCCGTCCGGCAGGCGAGCCAGACGTAGTCGGCGTACTGGATGAGGCTCGTCCACATCTTCTGGCCGGTGATGACGTAGTGGTCGCCGTCGCGGACCGCCCGGGTGCGCAGGGCCGCGAGATCGGTGCCGGCATCCGGCTCCGAGTAGCCGATCGAGAAGTGGACCTCCCCGGCGGCGATCCGCGGCAACAGCTCGGCGCGCTGCTGGGGGGTGCCGTGGCGCATGATCGTCGGACCGACCGTGTAGATGGTCAGGAACGGCACCGGTACGCCGGCCGTCGCGGCCTCGTCGGCGAAGACGAGCTGCTCCATCCGGGACCGGCCGCCGCCGCCGTGCTCCGCGGGCCAGCCGAGCGCGAGCCAGCCGTCGCGGCCCAGCTGCCGGACCACCGTCCGGTACGCGTCGCCGTCGCCGTACTCGCCGTGCTCGTCGGTCAGCGCCGCGCGCAGCGACGGCGTCATCAGGTCGGCGAAGTAGGCCCGAAGCTGCCGGCGCAGCTGCACGTGCGCCGGTGTGTATCCGACGTGCATGGGTGGCCCCGATTCCCTAGACTAGAACGAGTTCTAGTAGAGACGACGGAGCGGAGGGCGTCAACCGTGGAGGCGTTTCTGGTCGGTGCCGTCCGTACCCCCGTCGGCCGCCGTGGGGGCGCGCTGTCCGCGGTGCATCCGGCGGACCTCGGCGCGCATGCCATCACCGCGCTGCTGATGCGCACCGGGGCCGACCCGGGCGCCGTCGACGACGTCATCTTCGGCTGCGTGGACACGCTGGGCCCGCAGTCAGGCGACATCGCCCGCACCAGCTGGCTCGCCGCGGGCCTGCCCGAGCACGTGCCCGGCGTGACGGTCGACCGGCAGTGCGGCTCGGCCCAGCAGGCGGTCCATTTCGCCGCGCAGGCGGTGCTCAGCGGTACGGCCGACCTGGTGGTGGCCGGCGGTGTGCAGAGCATGAGCCAGGTGCCGATCGGCAGCGCGATGGCGCCCCACGGGCCGTACGCGGGCTCGACCGGCTGGGCCGCCCGCTACGGCGACCAGGAGGTCTCCCAGTTCCGCAGCGCCGACGAGATCGCCGCCAAGTGGGGCCTGACCCGCGCCGAGCTCGAGGAGTACGCGCTGACCAGCCACCACCGGGCGATCCGCGCGATCGACGAGGGCCGGTTCGGCGCCGAGATCGCGCCGCTGGCCGGGTGCGGCACCGACGAGGGCCCGCGCCGGGACACCTCGGCGGCGCGGATGGCCGCGCTCGAGCCGCTGCGTCCGGGCGGTGTCACCACCGCGGCCACGTCCAGCCAGCTCGCCGACGGCGCCGCCGCTGTGCTCGTCGCGTCCGCCGCCGCCGTACGCACCCACGGGCTGACCCCCCGCGCGCGGATCCACCATCTGTCCGCCCGCGGCGACGACCCGGTGCTGATGCTCACCGCCCCGTTCGAGGCCACGAGGCACGCGCTGCGCCGCGCCGGACTGGCGGTCTCCGACATCGACCGGTACGAGGTGAACGAGGCGTTCGCCGCCGTGGTGCTCGCCTGGCTCCGGGAGACGGGAGCCGACCCGGCCCGCGTCAACGTCAACGGCGGCGCGATCGCGCTCGGCCATCCGCTCGGCGGCACCGGCGCCCGGCTGCTCACCTCCCTGCTGCACGACCTGGAGCGCACCGGTGGCCGCTACGGCCTGCTGACCATGTGCGAGGGCGGCGGCCAGGCGAACGTCACCGTCATCGAGCGCTGCTGAGCGCGGCGAGCCGGTCGTCCGCCTCCTTCATGATCCGTTCGATGAGCTCGGCGCAGGACGGCAGGTCGTCGATGAGGCCGGTCACCTGGCCGGCCGGCATCACCCCGGACTCCGGCCGGCCCTGCACCATCGACGTCCGCAGCAGCGCCGGGGTGTTGGCCGCCATCACGGTCTGCGCCCACGACAACTCGCGACCCCGCCGGGTGGCGCGAGCGGCCTGCAGCAGCGCCGCCCACGACAGGCCGGTCTGCCGCTGGAACGCGCGGGCGTGCCGCAGCGACCGGGCCAGGCCGGCGACGCGCCCCGAGTGCTCGAGCGCCTCGACGAACGGGGTACGCAACACCCGGTGCGGCACGCCGTCGACCCGGGTGGTGACCACCGTGTCGGTGACCGACGCGGCCAGGTAGCGGCGCTTGACCTCGGCGCCGACCGGACTGTCCGAGGTGAGCAGGAACCGCGTGCCCATGGCGACGCCGGACGCGCCGTACGCCAGCGCGGCCACCAGCCCCCGGCCGTCGAAGAACCCGCCCGCCGCCACCACGGGAACGTCGACGGCGTCGACCACCTGGGGCAGGAGCAGGGTGGTGGGCACCGGCCCGGTGTGCCCGCCGCCCTCGCCGCCCTGCACCAGCACCGCGTCCACGCCCCATGCGCTCACCTTCACGGCGTGCCGGAGAGCACCGACCGAGGGCATGGTCAGCAGGCCCCCGTCGGCGCAGCGGCGGATCAGCTCCCGGCTCGGTGCGAGGGCGAAGGAGGCCAGCCGTACCCGCTCGCGGACCAGCAGGTCGATCCGGGCCGCGGCGTCCGGGCTGTCGGCGCGCACGTTCACCCCGAACGGGGCGTCGGTGCTCCGCCGGACCTCGTGGACGGCGGACCGCAGCTCGTCGAGGCTCATGGTCGCGGAGGCGATGATGCCGAAGCCGCCCGCCGCCGAGGTCGCGGCTACCAGCGCGGGGCCGGCCACGAAGCCCATGCCGGTCTGCACGATCGGGTGCCGGCAGCCGAGCAGCTCGGTGAGGCGGGTCCTCACCGGATCTCCTTCTCCCGCAACCCGTCCGGGTCCAGGCGACCCCGGATCAGGGCGAGCTCTTCGGCGGTGGGCAGCCGGGTCTGCGGCACGTCATCGGGTACGGCGAGAGCGAAGCCGGTGGCCCGCACGACCTCGGCCGCGGTCACGCCGGGGTGCACCGAGCGCAGCCGCATGCCGTGGTCCGGGGTAGCGAAGTCCAGGACGGCGAGATCGGTGACCACCGTACGGATCTCGTGGAACCGGTTGGCCGGCGTGCCGAGCGCGGCCGCACGGTCGTAGCCCACGCCGCACACCATGTCGACGCGCTCCACGAAGGTCCGCGGCGAGTGCCGCGGCACCCAGTAGCTGACGACGTGGTTGATGGTGTTGCCGGGGGCGCCGCGGACGCCGAGGAGCTGGGCGGCCGGCCGGGACCAGTCGCCGATGCAGGAGATGTTCTGGTTGCCGTAGCGGTCGAGCTGGCTCGCGCCCATCATCGCGTGCCGCCGGCCCGAGGCCACCACCTGGAACACCGCACGGTAGGGCAGCCAGCCCTCGACGGTGCCGCCGTGCTCGAGGGTCGCCTCGCCGTCGCTCAGCAGGAGCTCCGGGGCGAAGGTGAGCTGCGCCAGCCGGGCGCCGAGCCGGGGGATGAGCGCCATCGGCCCGGCGAGGATCGCGCCGTCGCCGCGCCATGCCTCCGCGCACGCGACGACGCAGAACTCCGCCCGGGTCGGCTCGCGGCCGTTCATCGCACGGCCGCCTGGTAGTCGGCCTCGTCGCCGTCCAAATACGCGGCCCGGAACCGTTCCCACTCCGACGGGGCGGACGCGGCGGCCGCGTACTCCCGCTGGAACGCCTCGTCCCGGCCGTAGTCCGGGACGCAGCTCGTGAAGTGCGCGCCGTGCGGGGTGGCCACCACGCCGTCCACCATCATCCGGTTGACCAGCAGGCCCTGCGGCGCCCCGCCCTCCACCAGCTCGGTCGTGCCCACCACGCGCTCGCAGGACAGGTAGCGGCGCCGCGCGGCCAGGCAGAACAGGTCGTCGAAGTACGGGTCGGGGCCCAGATAGCGCCCGTTGCCCCGCTCGTCGGCCAGGTTGAGGTGGATCAGGGCGGCGTCCAGCGGCAGTGCCGGCACGGCGATCAGCTCCTCGCCGTCGGCGTACGGCGAACGGACGGTCCGCAGCTCCGGATCCACGCGCGGCACGTCGGAGCCCAGCCCGGCCCGCATCGGCAGGAAGGGCAACCGGTTCGCGGCGGCCAGCAGTCCCCAGTAGAGCATTCCCTCGTCCAGCTCGGTCAGGGCCACGGTGCCCTCCTGCCGCGCCCGCCGGAAGTGCGGCTCCAGCGGGATGCTGTCGAGCGAGACGAAGCCGGTCACCACCCGGCGTACGCAGCCCGCCGCGATGAGCAGTCCGACGTCCGGCCCGCCGTAGCCGACCACGGTCAGATCGGTCAGGCCGGCCCGGGCGATCGCGCGGACCAGGGCCATCGGCTTGCGCCGCGACCCCCAGCCGCCGATGCCGATCGTCATCCCGGACCGCAGCTCGCCGGCCACGTCCTCGACGGTCATCATCGTGCCCACACGTCACCGTCCCTCGACGAAGCGCTGCCGGGCGCGGTCGCCGGCGCCGCTCAGGTTCAGCTCGAAGGTGAAGCCCTGCTCGAACCGGTACGACCGCTTGACGTCCACCGGATCGATGCCGTTGAGGGCCTCCTTGGCCCGCCGGATCACCACCGGATCCTTGGCGGCGATCTCCTCGGCCACCTCGCGGGCGGCCTTGCGCAACCCGGTGGCGGGCACCACCGAGAGCACTGTGCCGTACCGCTGCAGGTCGTGGGCGGAGACCGTCCGGCAGGTGTAGACCATCGTCCGCATCAGCTGCGGCGGCACCAGGCGGGACAGGTGGGTGGCCGCGCCGAGCGCGCCCCGGTCCACCTCGGGCAGGCCGAAGGCGGCGTCCTCGGCCGCGACGATCAGGTCGGCGTTGCCCGCCAGGCCGATGCCGCCGCCGAGGCAGAAGCCCTGCACCGCGGCGATCACCGGCACCGGGCACTCGTAGACCGCGGCGAACGCCGCGGCGCAGCCTCGATTGGCGGCCAGCAACGCCTCGTGTCCCGGGGAGCGTTGCATCTCCTTGATGTCCACGCCGGCGCAGAAGCCGCGGCCCTCGGCCGCCACCACCACCACCCGCGTGGCCGGCTCGGCGCCGGCGGTGGTGAGGGCCTCGGCGAGCTCCGTCCAGCCGGCCGCGGGCAGCGCGTTGACCGGCGGGAAGTCGAGGACCACCTCGGTGACGGCGCCGGAGTGCAGGAGTACGCCCACCGCCGCAGCCTAACCTAGCGCTTGCTTGGTGGTCTACGATCGACGGATGGACCCCCTCGCCGCAGCCGGCCGCGCCGTGGTCGTCACCGGGGGGACGCGGGGCATCGGGGCCGCGATCGCCGCCGCCTTCCTCGCCACCGGTGACCGGGTGCTGGTCTGCGGCCGCCATGAGCCGGCCGATCTGCCCCGCGCAGGCGGTGCGACGGCCGAGTTCGTTCGGGCCGACGTCCGGGATCCGGAGCAGGCCGCCGCACTCGTCGCCGCGGCCGTCGCGCGGTTCGGCGGCCTCGACGTGCTGGTGAACAACGCCGGGGGAGCGCCACCCGCCCCGGCGGACGCCGCCTCGCCCCGGCTGCACGCGAAGATCGTCGAGCTCAACCTGCTCGCCCCGCTGCACGTCTCCCAGGCGGCCTGCCCGGTGCTGCGGAGCCGGCCGTGCGGCGGGCTCATCCTCATGGTGGGCAGCGTCAGCGGGGCCCGCCCGTCGCCGGGTGCCGCTGCGTACGGCGCGGCCAAGGCGGGGCTGCACCATCTGGCGACCAGCCTGGCCATGGAGTGGGCCCCGGAGGTGCGGGTGAACACTCTGGTCGTCGGTCCGGTGGCCACGGAGACGGCGGGGCCGCAGGTGGACCTGGAGGCGGTGGCGCGCACCGTGCCGCTGGGGCGCGCCGCGACACCGGCCGAGGTCGGCGCCGCCTGCCTGCTGCTCGCCTCGCCGCTTGCCGGCTACGTGAGCGGGGCGGAGCTGGCCGTGCACGGCGGCGGCGAATGGCCCGGGTATCTGGCAGACCTCCGGGCCGCGGCGTACCCTCCGCAGAAGTAGAACGTGTTTCAATCGCCGCTGCCGGAGGTGTCTCATGGTGCTGTCGATCAAGTCGAGGCGGGACGAGGCCGGCCTGACCGCCGGCGAGCTGCTCATCGACGGGACCTGGCGCCCGCCCGCTGACGGTCGCACGTGGAGCCACGTGCATCCGGCCACGGGGGAGCAGGTCGGCGAGTTCGCGGTCGCCGCGTCCGTCGACGTCGATGCCGCCGTGCGCAGCGCCCGCCACGCCTTCGACGAGGGACCGTGGCCGCGCTCCCGGGCCAAGGAACGGATCCGGGTGCTGCGCCGGATCGCCGACCTGATCCGTACGCACGCCGGCGAGCTCGACACCCTGCTGGCGCTCGACAACGGCATGCCGCTCAGCTTCGGCCAGGCGTACGCGATGTCGACCGAGTGCGTGGCCGACGTCTTCGACCATCACGCCGGATGGATCGACAAGCTGGGCGGGGAGACGCTTCCGGCGTACCAGGGTGGTGAGCACGTCGTCCTGACCATGCGGGAGCCGGTCGGGGTGGTGGCCGCCGTGATCCCGTGGAACGCGCCGCTGCTGCTGGCCGCGCAGAAGCTCGCGCCGGCCCTGGCCGCCGGGTGCACGGTGGTGCTCAAGCCGTCGGAGTACGCGACGTTCGCCGCGCTCCGGCTGGTCCGGCTGATCGAGGAGGCCGGCCTGCCGGCAGGCGTGCTCAACGTGGTGACCGGCCCGGGCGATCCGACCGGGGACGCGCTGATCCACCACCCGCTGGTCGACAAGATCACCTTCACCGGCAGCAGGTCCGTGGGCCGGCTGGTGCAGGCCGCCGCCGCGGACGGGACGAAGCGGGTCAGCCTCGAGCTCGGCGGCAAGAGCCCGTCGATCGTCTTCCCCGACGCCGAGGTGTACGCGGCCGCGGCCGTCACGATGGGCACGGTGACGCTGGGGCTGTCCGGCCAGGCCTGCGTGGCGCAGAGCCGTGCGCTGGTCCATCGCGATGTCTACGACGACTTCCTGGCCGTCGCCGAGGGCATGGCCGGCATGGTCCACTACGGCGACCCGTTCGACCCCGAGACCACCGCGTCGCCGCTGATCAACGAGCGCCAGCTGCACCGCGTCCTCGGGTACATCGAGCGCGGGCAGCAGGAGGGCGCCCGGCTGGTGTGCGGTGGCGACCGCCCGGACGGCGAGCTGGCCGCCGGCAACTTCGTGAACCCCGCCGTCTTCGCCGACGTCAGCAACGACGCCACCATCGCGCGGGAGGAGATCTTCGGTCCGGTGCTGGCCGTGGTGCCGTTCACCGACGAGGACGAGGCCGTCCGGCTGGCGAACGACACGTCCTACGGGCTTTCCGCCACGGTGTGGACCAGCGACGTCAAGCGGGCCATGCGGATGACCCGCGCGGTCCGGGCCGGGACGGTGGGGATCAACGGCTACCAGCTCGAGCCGCATGTCGCGTTCGGCGGGTTCGGTCGGTCCGGGCTCGGGCGGGAGGGCGGCCGGGGCGCCATCGAGGCGTACACCGAGGTGAAGACGGTCCTGCTGCCCACGACCGACGAGCTCATGTGACCAGGCGGCGGTGGTCCCAGCTGACCGTACGGCTCGGCTCGACCACATAGGCCACGCGCTTTGCGGCCGCCCGCTCCACGTACTCCTCGAGGGCATCGGGGGGCGGGCCGCCGGGCAGCCGCGAGGCGACCAGGCGGCCGATCTCGGTCACCCCGGCCAGGTCGTCGATGCGTCGCACCACGCCGGTCACCTGGACGCCGCGCAGCTCGAAGTAGTCGTCGCCGTCCTCGACCAGGCAGGTCAGGCGGGGGTCACGGGCCAGGTTGCGGGCCTTCTGCGAGGTGCGGTAGGTCCAGAACGCGATCCGGGCGTCCCGCAGGCCGTAGAACATGGTGACCAGGTGCGGCGTACCGTCCGGATTGATGGTGGCCACCTGCACCTTGCGCCCGGCGGCCAGCAGGGCCGCCTCCTCGCCGGCCGGCATCCGGACCGCGGCGCGCTGGTTCACCTCTGCTCGCCGAATGTGCCGGGCGCCAGCGGCAGCGTCTCCTCGCAGACGAAGCCCGGCTGCGGCGGGTCGTCGGCGAACGCCGGCGCCAGCGCGGCGTCCAGGTCGGCCGCAGACCACTGACCGCCCCCGGCATGCCACGCCGCGCGGACCGTGGGCGGCCCGAGCACCGCCACCACGTCGCTGTGCACGACGAAGACCTCGCCGGTGATCCGCTCGCCGGAGGGCCCGGCCAGCACCGTGACCAGCGGGGCGACCCGCTCCGGGGCCATCGGGTCCGGGCCCTGCGGCGCCGGCCCCATCAGGTCGCCGGTCATCGCGGTGCGGGCGCGCGGGCAGATCGCATTGGCGCGTACGCCGTAACGGGCACAGCCGCGCGCGGTCGACACGGTGAGCGCGACGATGCCGCCCTTGGCAGCCGCGTAGTTGGGCTGGCCGGCCGAGCCGAGCAGGAACGCCTCGGACGACGTGTTGACGATCCGGGCGTACACGGGTGCGCCCGTCGCCTTGCTGCGCTCGCGCCAGTACGCCGTGGCGAACCGGGTGGTGACGAAGTGCCCGCGCAGATGCACCCGGATCACCGTGTCCCACTCCTGCTCGGACATGGCGAAGACCATCCGGTCGCGCAGCACGCCCGCGTTGTTGACCAGGATGTCCAGGCCGCCGAACGACTCCACCGCCCGGCTCACCAGGGCCTGGCCGGTCGACCACTCGGCGACGTCGCCGGGGCAGACCACGGCCTCGCCGCCGGCCGCCCGGATCTTCTCGGCCACGCCGTCCAGGGCCGCCCCGGGCAGGTCGTTGAGGACCAGCCGGGCGCCGGCGGCGGCGAGCGCGGTGGCCTCGGTCGCACCGAGCCCGTTGGCCGCGCCGGTGACCGCGGCGACGCGTCCCGCCAGCGGCAGCTGGTCACTCATGTCAGTAACCCGGTCCACTGAGGAGTCCTCCGTCCGCGACGAACTCGGCACCCGTGCTGTACGACGACTCGTCCGAGGCGAGGAACGCGACCAGCCGCGAGATCTCGATCGGCTCCGCGAACCGGGCGATCGGCAGCGACTTGAGGAACGCGCCCGGGTCCACTGTCATGCTCTCGCCCGCGGCGATCGCCATCGAGGTCAGCACTCCGCCCGGATGCACCGAGTTGACCCGGATGCCGAGCGGCCCGAGCTCCTGCGCGGCCGACTTGGTGATCCCCCGGACGCCGAACTTGCTGGCGCTGTACGCCGACAGCCCCGCCGCCCCGACCAGCCCCTCGATCGACGAGACGTTGACGATCGACCCGCCGCCGGCCGCGGTCATCGGCGCCACGACCTGATGGATGCCCAGCCAGCAGCCCACCAGGTTGACGTCGATCACCCGGCGGAACTCGTCCGGCGGCATCTCGCCGATCGGCGCGTGCCGCAGGATGCCGGCGTTGTTGACCAGGACGTCGAGCCGGCCGAAGGCGTCCAGCGCGGTGTCCACGGCGGCGGCCCAGCCGGCCTCGCTCGTCACGTCGTGGTGCACGTACCGGCACACCGGCGCGCCGAGCTCGTCGGCGACGGCCCGTCCCCGCTCGTCGAGCACGTCGCCGATCACCACTCGGGCACCCTCGGCGGCGAAGTGCCGGGCGTGGGACTTGCCCATGCCGCGCGCGCCGCCGGTGATGAGTGCCACCTTGCCGTCCAGCCGCCCCATCGGCCCTCCCCGGTGCCGGTTCCCGCCACAACCAAACGCTTGCTTGGGTAGCGTAACAGCGGGCGGCGCGATCGGCTCCGGTCGATTACGGCGCGGTGATGCCGTCGAACAGCAGGCGCAGCAGGCCGTCGGAGATCTGGTCACTGCTCCAGCCCGCTCCCCGCCCCTGCCGCCAGAACGTGGGAATCCAGAGGATGTCGCGCAGCAGCCGGTAGGTCAGGCGGGCGTCCAGATCGGCGCGGAACTGCCCGGTCTCCTTCCCGCGCTCGAGCTGCTGCACCCAGGTCCGCTCGATCTCCTTCATCGCCTTGCGCAGGTACGCGAACCGCGGCTGGCCGCTGAAGTAGTTCCAGTCGTTCTCCAGCATGGCGAGGGCGGCCCGGTGCCGCTTCAGCGTCTCGGCGCTGGAGCGGACGATCCGTTCGATCGCACCGCGGGCGTCCTCGCTGTCGGCCACCGCGGCGCGGTAGCCGGTGAGCACGTCGTCGAGGAACGCGCTCAGGATCTCGTCGCCGATCGACTCCTTGGAGTCGAAGTGGTGGTAGAGGCTGCCGGAGAGGATGCCGGCCGCGTCGGCGATCTCGCGGACCGTGGTGGCCCGGAAACCCTTCTCGGCGAAGAGGTCGCCGGCCAGCTGGATCAGATGCGCGCGGCGCTCCGAGGGCAGCGCGGCCTTCTTGGAGGTCGTCACCCGGGTCATTATGGGGACCGCCGGCCCTGGTTGCCCAATCGCTTGCTCGGTGCGTCGCCGCCCGTTAGCGTAGAACACGTTCTAATTTCGGAGGAGGCGCGATGCGGGCGGCGGTGCTCCACGGTATCGGTGACGAGAAGTTCGACATCCGCGACGACGTGAGCGTGCTGGGCCCCGGCCCGGGCGAGGTCCGGATCCGGGTCCGGGCGGCCGGCGTCTGCCACTCCGACCTGTCGGCCCGCGCCGGGCTTTTGCCCCAGCCGGTCCCGGCGGTGCTCGGGCACGAGGCGGCCGGCGACGTGATCGAGATCGGCGCGGGGGTCGAGGACCTCGTCCCCGGCGACCGGGTCACCGTGAACTGGCTGCCGTCCTGCGGAAGCTGTCCGTCCTGCCGGCGCGGCGAGCCGCACCTGTGCATGACCCACGTGATGGCCGGCTACGCCGCGCCGCGGTTCATGGTCGGCGACACCCCGGCCTTCGCGATGGCGGGCTGCGGCGCGTTCGCGAGTGAGATCGTCGTGCCCCGCGCGGGCGCCGTGAAGATCGGGCAGGACGTGCCGTACGAGGTGGGCGCCCTGATCGGCTGCGGGGTCATGACCGGTGTCGGCGCCGTCATCAACACGGCCGCCGTCCGGCCCGGGGACACGGTCGTGGTCATCGGCTGCGGTGGCGTGGGCATCGCCGCGATCCAGGGTGCCCGGCTCGCCGGTGCGGCCCTCATCGTGGCGGCCGACACCGTGCCGGCCAAGCACGACATAGCGCGGCGGTTCGGCGCCACCCACGCGGTCACCCCGGACGAGCTGAGCGACCTGTCCGTCGAGCTCACCGGCGGCGAGGGCTTCGACTACGCGTTCGACGTCGTGGCGGTGCCCCAGACGCTGCGCACGGCGTGGACCGCGGCGCGCCGGGGCGGCACGGTCGTCGTCGTCGGCGCCGGCAGCGCCGAGCACCGGGTCGAGTTCAGCCCGTTCGAGCTGCTCTTCGAGGGCAAGAAGATCATCCCTTCCCTGTACGGCTCCGCCGACCCGCCGCGCGACTTCGACCGCCTGCTGGCCCTCTGGCGCGCCGGCCGGCTGGACATCGAGGGCATGGTGAGCCACCGGCTGACCCTCGAGCAGCTCGACGACGCCCTGGACTCGCTCGGCCGCGGCGACGTGATCCGCCAGGTGGTCGTCCACGACTCGGACCTCTGAGCCCGGCATGCGCCTGGGAATCCAGCTCGGTTACAGCGGCGAGGGCTTCGCGGACGCCGTCGAGGAGGTCGTCGAGTACGAGGCGGCCGGCGCCGAGATCGTCGTCGTGCCGGAGGCGTACAGCTTCGACGCGGTCAGCCGGCTCGGCTACCTAGCGGCCCGGACCCGGCGGATGACGCTCGCCTCCGGGGTCATGCAGCTCTACACCCGGACCCCGACCCTCACCGCCATGACCGCTGCCGGGCTCGACTACGTGTCCGGCGGCCGCTTCTCGCTCGGGCTGGGCGCCTCCGGCCCGCAGGTGGTCGAGGGCTTCCACGGCGTCGCGTACGACGCGCCGCTCGCCCGTACCCGGGAAGTGGTGGAGATCTGCCGGCGCGTCTGGCGCCGGGAGACGCTGGTCTTCGAAGGCGAGAAATATCGGATCCCGCTGCCACCGGACCGGGGGACCGGCCTGGGCAAACCGCTCAAGCTGATCAACCGGCCGGTTCGCGAGCGCATCCCGATCCTGCTGGCCGCGATGGGACCCCGCAACGTCGCACTGGCCGCCGAGATCGCCGAAGGCTGGCAGGCGCTCTTCCTCGCCCCGCGCGCCGCGTCCCGGGTCTTCGCCGACCCGCTCGCCGAGGGCCTGGCGCGGCGCCGGCCCGAGCTCGGACCGCTGGACATCATGGTGCCCGTACCGTTCGCCGTGGCCGACGCCGGCCCGGCATTGCTCGGGCCGCACCGCGCGCAGCTCGCGCTCTACATCGGCGGGATGGGCGCCCGCGGCCGGAACTTCTCGAACGACCTGGTCCGCCGCTACGGCTACCGGCGCGAGGCCGAGCGCATCCAGGAACTGTTCCTCGGCGGCTGCCGCGCCGAAGCCGTCGCGGCGGTCCCCGAGGAGCTGGTCCGGGAGACGGCGCTGGTCGGCCCGGCCGGCGAGCTCCGGGCCCGGCTGGCCGAGTTCGCCGCGGCCGGGGTCACCACGCTGCTGGTGGCACCGCTGGCGGCCACCCGGGCCGAGCGGGTCAAGGACGTCGCCGAGCTCCGGCGCCTCCTCGACGAGCCCGGCGCCGCGGACTGACCTTCCCCTCACAGCCAGTTCTGCTCGGTGGCGATGCGGATGGCGTCCAGCCGGCTGCGGGCGCCGATCTTCTGCATGATGGTCGACAGGTACGTGCGGACCGTGCCGGTCGTGAGGAACAGCCCGGCGGCGATGTCCCGTACGGAATTGCCCGCGGTGGCGAGCCGGAGCACATCACGTTCCCGCGGGGTGAGCGGGTTGGGTCGGCCCTTGAGCACGGAGGCGGCGATCGTCGGCTCGATGAAGCGTTCCCCGGCCGCCACCCGCCGCACGGCGTCGGCCAGCTCGCCGACACGGCAGTCCTTCTTCAAGTACGCCCCGAGCCGGCAACCGAGGGCGTGCCGCAGGGCGTTCGACGCGGCCGCCGTGGCGAGCACGAGGACGGCGGAGTCGGGACACTCCTCGGTGAGGATGTCGACGGCGTCGATCACGGAGCTCATCAGGGTGTCGAGGTCGACCACGAACACGTCGGCCTCGACCTTGCGGGCCAGGTCCGGCGTCACCTCCACGGTGGTGTGCTCGGCGACGACGTCGAGGTCTTCCTCGTACGACAGGGATTTCGCGAGTGCGGTTCTGAGCAGGCAGGAATCGGCGATCAGCATGATGCGGATCACGGTGGTGTCCTTCCGGGTGCGTGCACTCTGCCGGGCTCGTACCGGCATCGGACGGGAGGCACGGAGTCCCGCCCGGCGACCATCGGTGCCGGGCGTGGACGGGAAGGATCAGCCGGGCGGCGGCGCGCTGGTGGGCCGGCGTCCGCGCCGGTGCACCGAATCGAGCGTCGAGGTGGCGACCGGAGCCGGCGGGCAGAGCCACGCGGCCGAGGTCGTGGCCAGGGTCCGCGGCGCGGGGTCGGCGCCGGCGGCGGCAGCGGAGGACGCCAGACCGAGGTACGCCGGACCCGGCTGTGGCCAGGGTCGCGGTGCGGTGCCCGGCGAGCTCGCCGACGTACCACGCTGAGGGTTTGCCGGGGCGGACCGGGTGCACCGGGTGGGGGCAGGAGCATCCTCCCGGGCGCCGACCGGCGGTCGCGCTGCGGGCGGGGGTCCGGCTGCCGGCTTCGACACCGCGGGGACGTGCTTCGGTGGCGTGTGCCGGTCGGGCACGACGGCGGTCCGTGCGGGGCGGACCGGTCGCGGCGCCGGCGGGGTGACGACCGGCCGGAGCGGCGGCTTGGTGACGACCGGCCTGGTGACGACCGGCCTGGTGACGACCGGCTTCAGGACGCGCGTGAGCGGCTTCGACACCGGCTCGACGATGCGCGAGACCGGCTTGAGGACCGGCTTGACCGCTTTGGTGAGTCTTGTGGTCACTGGCTTCAGGGGATGGTCGGTGCGGACGGTCTTGACCCGCTCCCGGGTCCGGGAGACTGCGGCCTTCACGGTTTTTCCGGGCTGTGCTGTCTCGGCCACCTCCACGACCCGGCTCGAAGACCTGGCAGCCTGCGCCGATCCGCGGTCCGCGTGCGCTGCGCCGGCGCTGAGCAGCAGATAGCCCACCACCGCGCATCCGGCGACCAGCGCCAGCCGGAGGACCGCGCCGAGCAGGCGTCGGGCCGTCCGGCCGGGCATCATCGCCGTTGCCACCGAGCTCGCCACCCCCTCCTCGCGAAGCCGCTCCACTAGGGACCGTAGCGCCGTCGGCGCGAGATCGCACACCGGCCGGCGCCTTTTCCCTGGACCGCCTTCCGTCAAACGCTGCGTTTGTCAGCAATTCGCGGTGAACCGTCTCCCGGACCCTTTGACATCGACCACTGTCGTGACCAGCGCGTCCTCGGCAGCATTGGTGGGGACCGATGAAGGAGGCCGGAATGGACCGCCGATACGACGCCTACTGCGCCGCCGACCCGCTGTTCTACGAGTCGCTGGCGACCGTGCAGCGCTCGGCCGGCGACTTCCCTGCCGCCCGGCGGCCGCTGCCGGAAGGGTGGCGGATCCGGGCCCACGAGGACTGGCTGATCGCCGGGCCCGACGGTGCGCGCCTGCCCCGGCAGGGCTGGAAGATCCATTCCTCGGGCTGTCCGCAGAACGCGCAGCGGATCGTCGACACGATCTGGCACTACTGCGTTCCACGGGGCATTTCGTTCAAATTCCTCCGGTCTCGGCAGGTGCTGTTCATGCGCAACTCGAAATACTCGCCGCGCGCATCCAGCGGCAAGCTGGCCACCATTTATCCGCTGGACGACGCCGGCGCGCACACCATCCTGACCGAGCTCGGCGCGCTGCTGGCCGGCGAGCCCGGGCCGTACATTCTGAGCGACCTGCGCTGGGGCGACGGCCCGCTCCACGTCCGCTACGGCGCCTTCGCCCACCTGTACTGCGTGGGCGAGGACGGAGACCTGGTGCCCGCGCTGGGCGGGCCGGACGGCACGCTCGAGCCGGACCGGCGGCAGGCGGTCTTCAGCCTGCCGTCCTGGCTGGAGCTGCCGACGTACCTCCAGCCGCATCTCGACGCCCGCAACGCGGTGACCACGAACGACCTGCCGTACCGGGTCACGCAGGTCCTGCACTACTCCAACGCCGGCGGCCTCTACGCGGCAGAGGACCAGCGCACCGGCGAGCGGGTGGTCCTCAAGGAGGCGCGACCGTACGCCGGGCTCGACGGCCGCGGCGACGACGCGATCACCCGGCTGCGCCGCGAGCACGAAATGCTGGACCGCGTCGCCGACGCCGGCGTCACGCCGCGGGTGCACGACCGGTTCCCGCTGGGTGAGCACGAGTTCCTGGCCCTGGAGTACGTCGAGGGTGAACCGCTGAACCGCCTCATCGTGCAGAAGTACCCGCTCACCGACCCGGACGCGGACGCCGCCGCGCTGGGCGACTACACCGAATGGGCGCTGGGCATCCACCGCCAGGTGGAGCAGGCCGTACGTGCCCTGCACGACCGCGGCATCGCCTACGGCGACCTGCACATGTTCAACATCATGGTGCGGCCGGACGGGCGCATCGCCCTGCTCGACTTCGAGGTCGCCGCGCCGATAGCCGACCAACGCCGCCCGGGCCTGCGCAACCAGGGGTTCGCGGCGCCGCGCGACCGGGTCGGCGCGGCGGTCGACGAGTACGCCCTGGCCTGCCTCGCCATCGCGCTGTTCCTGCCGCTGACCCCGTTGCTGCGCCTGGACCTGGCCAAGGTGCGGCACCTCGCCGACGTCATCGCCGAGCACTTCCCGGTGCCGCGTGAGCTGCTGGACCACGCGGTCGCCGTGGTGGAGGGCCCGTCCGCCGCGCGGGTCGCGGCCGTCGGCACCCGTGACTGGTCCGTCTTCGACCCCGAACCGGAGGCCTGGCCCCGCGCCCGGGACGCCCTCGTGCGCGCCATCCTGGGCAGCGCCACGCCGGAACGCACCGACCGGCTGTATCCGGGCGACATCGAACAGTTCCGGGTCGGCGGCCTGGGCATCGCGTACGGCGCCGCCGGAGTGCTCTACGCGCTGGCCGAGTCGGGCGTGGACATCCCCGCCGAGCACGGCGACTGGCTGCTCAAACGAGCCGCCGACCCGGGCTTCGATCCCCGCCATGGATTCCTCGACGGGCTGCACGGCGTCGCGTACGTCCTGGATCATCTCGGCGATCGGCAGCCCGCCCTGGACCTCGTCGAACGCTGCTTGGCCGCCGGATGGGAGGGCCTGGGGCCCGATCTGGCCGGCGGCGTCGCCGGGATCGGCCTCAACCTGCTGCACCTGGCCGGCCGCACCGGCGAGACCGCGTTGCGCGCCGCGGCGTTGCGCGCCGCGGACATCTCCCGCGACCGGCTCGGCGATGTCGACTCCGTGCCCGGGACGAGCGGCGGGCGGCACCCGCACGCCGGGCTCACCCGCGGCTCCAGCGGGGTGGCGCTGTTCTTCCTGCGGATGTACGAGGCCACCGGCGACCGCGAACACCTCGACCTGGCGGCGACCGCGCTGCGGCAGGACCTGCGGCGCTGCGTGACCCGGCCGGACGGTTCGCTGGAGGTCGACGAGGGCTGGCGGACCATGCCGTACCTGGCCGAGGGCAGCGTCGGCATCGGGCTGGTGCTCGACCACTACCTGCGGCACCGGGCGGACGAGCAGTTCCGCGAGGCGTCCGAGGCGATCGCCCGCTCGGCCCGGTCCCCGATGTACGTCCAGCCCGGACTCTTCGCGGGGCGCGCCGGCATCGTCGCGTACCTGGCGCTGCGCGGGGACCCGGACGTCTCCGGCCAGGTGCGGCGGCTGGCGTGGCACGCCCTGCCGTACGGCGGCGGCCTGGCCTTCCCCGGCGAGCAGTTGCTGCGGCTGTCGATGGACCTGGCCACCGGCACCGCCGGCGTCCTGCTGGCGCTGGCCATGGCCCGGCACGAGCGGCACGTCTCACTGCCGCTCCTCGACTCCCACCCGGCGCGGGTGGGCCACGACGACTTCGAGGGGAGGTGAACGGACATGGCACTTCTGGACCTGCAGGGCATGGAGCTCTCCACCGAGCAGCGTAACGGTGGCGGCAGTCGCGCCTCGCTGCTGCTGTGCGGCGACAGCTCGCTCAGCGTGACCACCTGCAACTGAGCACCACCCGTTCGATCCGTACACCGGTATCCGTGAGATCGATTCGTGAAGGAGAACTGTCATGGCGCTTCTGGACCTTCAGGGCATGGAACTGACCAACGAGCAGCGCGGTGGCGGCGGCAGCCGCGCGTCGCTGCTGCTGTGCGGCGACAGCTCGCTCAGCGTCACCACCTGTAACTGACGCCGTCGGTGTCGCGCGGCCCCGGATGTCCGGTCACGAGCCGGCCCGGGGCTGCGCGCCGCCATGCCCCGGGAGGGATGCCGTGACCGCGCACCGCGTACTGGTTCCGCTGGCCGTCGTGGCCGGCCTGTCCGCCGCCGCGGAACTCGCCCTCCCACTGGTGATCGGCCGTACCGTGGACGCGATCGTCGCCGGCGGCGACGCGGGCCGCGCCCTGGCGTGGGCGCTGGCGCTGATCGGGGTCCTGGCCGTGGCCGACCCGGTACGCGACCTGCTCGCCGGACTGGCACCCGCGAACCGCACCGCGCACCTGCGGAGCCGGCTGGTACGGCACACGCTGGCGCTGGGGGCGCGCCGTCCGGAGGCCACCGGCGACGTGGTGAGCCGGGTGCTCACCAGTGCGGCAGAGGCCGGTCAGGGCGGGGTGGCCGTGGTCCTCGCCGTGGTGGCCGTGATCCCCGTGGCCGGTGCGGTCGCCGCGCTGGCGTACCTGGACCCGTGGCTCGTCGCCGGGTACCTGGCGGGTGCGGTGGCCGTCACCGGCCTGCTGCGGCGGCACGTGCGGGACACCTCCGACACCGTCGTCCGGTATCAGCGGGCTCAGGCGGAGATCGCGGCGCGGTTGTCCGACGCGCTCGCCGGGCGCCGTACCATCGCCGCCGCGGCGACCGTGCCGGCCGAGATCCGCCGCTGCCTGCACCCGCTGGGGGACCTGTCCGCCGCGGGCCACGGCACCTGGCGCGTGCTCGCCCGGTCGGCCGGGCAGAGCGCGCTCGCCGGTCCGATGGTGCACCTGTCCGTGGTCGCCGTCGGTGGCTGGCTGCTGGCCGACGGCAGCCTCACCCCGGGCGAACTGCTCGCCGCGATCCAGTACGGCGCGCTCGGAGCGGGCGTCGGCGGCCTGGTGGCCGGCTTCAGCCGGGTGGCGAGAGCCCGCGCCGGCGCCCGCCGCCTCGCGGAGGTCCTGGATCACCCCGTGCCCCGGTACGGCCACCGTCGGCTGCCGCGCGGACCGGGCGTCCTGACCTTCCGGGACGTCACCGTCGCAGCGGGCGGTGTCCCGGTCCTCACCGGCGTGACCCTGACGCTGCCGGGAGGCCGCCCGATCGCCGTGGTCGGACGCTCGGGATCCGGCAAGTCGACGTTCGCCGCGCTTGCCGCCCGCCTCGCCGACCCGGACGAGGGGCTGGTGTGCCTGGACGGGGTGCCGCTGACCGAGCTGTCCGAGGACGCCCTCCGCGAGGAGATCGGCGTCGCGTTCGAACGCCCGGCCCTGGTCGGTGCGACGGTCGCCGACGCGGTGGGGCTGGCACACGACCGGCCGGACGCCGCCGCGGTGGCCGCCGTGCTGCGGGCCGCGTGCGCCGACACGTTCGTCTCCCGGCTACCGCACGGTGCCGCGACCGCGCTGGCCGAGGCCCCACTGTCCGGCGGGGAGGCCCAGCGGCTCGGACTGGCCCGCGCCTGGCACGCCCGTCGTCTGCTGGTGCTCGACGACGCCACGTCCAGCCTCGACACCGCGACCGAGGCGGAGATTCTGAGCCTGCTCACCGGCGGGGGGCGTACCCATCTGATCGTGGCGCATCGCACCGGCACCGCCGCGCAGTGCGCGACCGTGGTGTGGCTGGACGGTGGCCGGGTGCGCGCCGTCGCGCCGCACCGGCAACTGTGGACGGATCCGGACTACCGCGCCATCTTCGGGAGCCGGTCATGACCGGCGCACTGCGGACCGTGGCCCGCGAGTCGGCGGCGGTGCTGCGTCGCCGCCGCAGGGACGTGTGGCGGCTGGTGGCGTGGTCCGTGCCGGAGTCCGCGCCCGCGATGCTATCCGGACTCGTCGTGGCGCACGCGGTCGATCAGGGCTTCCTCCGCGACCGCCCGTGGACCGGCACCGCCTGGCTCGGCCTGCTCGTCGTCGCCGCCGTGGCCGGGTCGTGGGGCGCCCGGCGGGCGAACCACGCGGTCGCCGGGGTCGTCGAGCCGTTCCGCGACGACCTGGTCACCCGCGTGGTTACCGCCTCGCTGCGCGCCGCCGCCCGGCCCGGCCCGGACGTCGCGCCCGAGGGCGCGGTGGCCCGGCTGACGAACCAGGTGGAGACGGTACGCGACGCGTTCGCCGGCCTGGTGCTGGTCTCCCGGGGCTTCGTGGTCACGGTCCTCGCAGCGCTGATGGGCACGGCGTCCCTGGCGGCCCCGCTGCTGCCGCTGATCGCACCGCCGCTCCTCGCCGCCCTCGCCTTGTTCGCAGTGGCGCTGCGGCTCGGTGTCCGGTGGCAGCACGACTACCTGGCTGCGGGGGAGCGGCTCGCCGACCGGGCGGCCGCGGCGGCCGGCGCGGCCCGGGACGTGGCGGCCTGCCGCGCGGGCGAGCGCGCCGCCGGGTACGTCGACGAGGCCGTAGCAGCCCAGGCCCGGGCGGAACGGGCGCTGGCCCGGCTCGCCGCGGTGCGGTCGCTCACCGTCGTGGTCGGTGGCTGGCTGCCGCTGGTGGCGGTCCTGGCCGGGACCGGGCGGCTCCTCGGCGCCGGCATCAGCACCGGCGCGCTGATCGGAGTGCTCACCTACCTCGCGCAGATCCTCGTGCCGGCCCTGGACCTGTTCGTCACCACGGTCGGCAAAGCCGGCCTGCGGTTCGTCGTCACGCTGGACCGCCTGCTGCGCCGCGCCGCGTCCGAGCCCGCCGCCGAGCGGCCGGCGGCCGCCGCGGCGCCCCACCCGGCTCGCCTGGAGCTGTGCGAGGTCACGTTTCGCTACGGCGCCGCCGCGCGTCCGGTCCTCGAGGATGTCGACCTGGCCGTGGGACCCGGGGAGCATCTCGCCGTGGTGGGGCCCAGCGGAGTCGGCAAGTCCACACTGGCCGGCCTGCTCTGCGGCACGCTGCGCCCGGAACGGGGCACGGTCCGCTACGGCGGTATCCCGGTCGCGGACCTCGACCCGGCCGCCCGGGCCCGGTGCCGGGTGCTGATCCCGCAGGAGGCGTACATCTTCCCCGGAAGCGTCGCGGACAACCTGCGTTACCTGAACCCGGCCGCCGGCGACCGGGAGCTGCTCGCCGCGGCCGCCCGGCTCGGCGCGGGCCCGCTGCTGACCCGGCTCGGCGGTCTGCCGGCGTACCTGTGTCCCGGCGATCTGTCCGCCGGCGAGCGCCAGCTGCTGACGCTGGTCCGCGCCTACCTGGCCCCCGCGCCGGTGGCGGTGCTGGACGAGGCCACCTGCCACCTCGATCCCGCGGCTGAGCAACGCGTGGAGGACGCCTTCGCGGAACGCGGCCCGCTCGTGGTGATCGCGCACCGGATCAGCTCGGCCGTACGCGCGTCCCGGGTGCTGCTGCTCGACCCGGACGGTCCGCTCCTCGGCGACCACCGGAGTCTGCAGGCGGCCAGCCCGCGATACCGGGAGATGACCGGATACTGGACGGCGTCGGGCTCAGAGCCACCCGGCGCGGCGGGCCCGCTCGACGGCGTCCGCCCGGCTCTGCGCGCCGACCTTGGCGGTGATCCGGCTCAGGCGGTTGCGGACGGTGCCCGGTGAGAGCGCCAGCTTCCGGGCGATCTCGACCGCCGGGAGCCCTTGGGCGGCCAGTGCCAGCACCTCCCGTTCCCGGCCGGTCAGCGGGTTCTCCGGCTGCCCCAGCAGCCAGACCACCAGCTCCGGGTCGATCACCGAGCTGCCGTGCGCCAGGCTGCGCACCGCGGACAGCAGATGGCCCAGCGAGGCGCGCCTCGTCACGAAACCCACCCGGCCCAGGTCCTCCGGCGCGATCCGTGCGAGGACGTCGGTGCGGTCGGCGTCCATCAGGATCAGCACCCGGATCTCCGGTACGGCGGTGCAGACCGCCGCGGCGACCAGGAGGGGATCGTCGTCCCCGGGGTCGAGCACGGTGAGATCGGGCGGCAGGGGCAGCGCGGTGGCATCGCGCCACGCCGCCAGCTCGGCGACGACCTCCAGATCGGACTCCGCGCGCAACGCGGCGGCCAGCGCACCCCGGTAGAGCGGGGCCTCCTGCACGATCGCGATGCGGATGGGGGAGGACCCGGCCTTCGGCACGCCCACACGATGCCACGGCGCGAACACGGTGCGCCACCGCGTTGACCGTCGGATAGAGGTCAACGAATCTGTCCCTCCGGAGGGGTTGCCCGGAGGTCATATGCGATAGAACCGCCTGGCGGTGCCGGCGAAGAGATCTGTCCGCTCGGTTCCGTCGAACCCGGCCGTGATCGCGTCGAATGCCGCGAAGAGTCTTCCGAAGGTCGAATAGAGGCCGTCGACAGGGAAGTTGCTGGCGAACATGCACCGGGACGGTCCGAAGGCGTCGATGGTGTCGAGGACGACACGCCGGATGCTGTCGGTGGTCCAGGTGTGGTCGCTGGTACCGAGCGCGGAGATCTTGACGGTGGTGTTCGGCCGGGCCGCGACGGCGGTCAGGTCACGCCTCCATCGATCGAGCGCGGCCGGGTCCCGGTCGATGGGCATGCCGGCGTGGTCGAGGACGATCGCGATGTCCGCGTTGTCGGCCGCGAGATCGGCTGCCTGTCGCAGTTGGCCGGGGAAGACCTGCAGGTCGAACGAGAATGCGAACCGCCGCAGCGCTGCGAGCCCGGCGAGCCAGGCGGGGTCGGTGAGGAGATCTGCCCGGTCGCGGTGCGTGTAGACAGGATCGGGATGCCAGTTCAGGATGTCGCGGACTCCGCGGACCGAAGGTAGCGCGGCGTGCAGGGTGAGCATCGTCAGCGCATCCGGTGCGCTGAGGTCCACTTTGACCACCTGCACGCTGGGGATGTCGTTGCCGGTGATGAGGGTGTCGATCCATCGGCTCTCCCACAGGGGGTCGGCGGCGCCGTTCTCCACGTGGACGGATCCGGCGAGCTGGGCACCGAGCGCGTCGAGTTGGGCCGCGTCGGCCCGATAGTCGTCGAGGAGATAGTCGCGCCGGAGCGGGACGTCGTCGCCGTGGTAGCGGGTGACACGCGGGCCTTCCAGCCACGGGTAGGACGCGGCGCTGAGGTGGCAGAGGTGGTGGTGGGCGTCGATCACGTCGAGGTCGAGCATCCCTGTGTCACCGCCGATCGGTCGCATGCCGGAACAGGGACAGCTCGACGCCGGCGTGGTCGAGATCGCCGTCCCCGTCGGCGACCGCGTGCTCGAACACGGTCCGCAGCGTGGCCGCGACCGGCAGGGTGAGTCCCCGTGCCGTTGCCGCCTCGGCGACGAACCGGAGGTCCTTGAGCTGGTTGGCCACGCTCCCGCCGCCCTGGAAGTCGCCGGTGAGCCATCGGTGCCGCTTCTGGCGGAGCACCTCGGAGTCGGCGAGTCCGCCGCCGAGCAGGTCCAGCAGCTGTTCGCGGTCGATGCCGTCGGCGTCGGCCAGCACGAGGGCCTCGGCCAGTGCGGTGACGGTTGCGGCGACGACGACCTGGTTGCAGGCCTTGGCGGTTTCCCCCGCGCCGCTCGGGCCGAGGTGCCCGACCGTGGAACCGACGAGCGAGAGCACCGGCCAGGCGCGATCGACGGCGTCGTCGGCGCCGCCCACCATGACGCTGAGGGCCCCGGACTCGGCGCCGGCGACGCCGCCGCTGAGGGGCGCATCGATGACGTCGATGCCGTCCCCGGCGAGCCGCCGGGCCAGCGTGGCGACGCCGACGGGTGACACGGTGCCGTGCACGACCAGGACAGGCCGCTGCAAGCCGGCGGCGGCCCACCCCGCGATCAGCCCGTTCTGACCATCGAGCACATCTTCGACGTCCGCCAGGTCCGTGAGGACGGTCAGAGTGAACGGGGCGGCAGCCGCGGCCGGGGTGGCCGCTACCCGTGCGCCGGCCGCGTGGAGGGCCGCTGCCTTGGCCGATGTCCTGTTCCACACGGTCAGCGATCCGAGGGCCGTCAGGAGGCGCCGGGCGATGGGCTCGCCCATCCGCCCCAGGCCGAGCACCGCGACGTCCGGCGTGCCGGCGGACGATGCCGCAGAGGCGCTCATCCTCAGGCTCGACGGGCATCGGGCCGGACGAGGATGCTGTGGTTCTGCACCATATCGTTGAGCAGCGGCGCGTCGTCGCGGCTCAGCCAGGACTCGCGTCGGCTGCACGCCAGAGCGCCGGCGGCGCCGGCCGCGGTCAGCCCGTCCAGGAACGGCTCGCCCTGCGCGAGTCGTGACACGAGCATCGCCAGGAACGAGTCGCCGGCGCCGACCGCGTTGACCGCCGACACCGCGTGGGCACGGTACTGCCGGACCTCGCCGGTGCGGGACATGCCGAACAGCCCTCGGTCGCCGAGCGTCACCACGACGTCCCGGGGACCGCCGTCGCTGCGGCGCAGCACGTCCGTCGTCGCCTCGAGGCCGGGCGCCGCCCCGTCCGCGCCGGCCACCTGCTGCCACAGCGCCGCCGCCTCGGCCTCGTTGAGCACCAGGACATCGGTGTGCGGCAGCACCACGCGTGCGCCGGCGGTGACGGGGGAGAAGTTCACGACCACCTGCGAGCCCGCCGCCCGGAAGCGGCGGGCCGCGTCGGCCACTGTGTCCAGCGGGATCTCGAACTGCATCACCACGTGCGAGAAATCGCTCCGGCGGTCGAGGGCCGAGGTGGTGTCGCCGGCGCCGACGTTGTAGTTGGCCCCGGGCACCACGCAGGTGTCGTAATCGCGTCGGGCGTTCACCCGTACGTGGCCGATGCCGGTGCCCGCCGTGGGGTCGGTGCGGACGAAGTCCGCGTGGACGTGGCCCTCGGTGAGCGCCGCCAGGATGAACCGTCCGAACATGTCGTCGCCGACGCGACCCACCAGGTAGGAGGGCAGACCTGTGGCCGCGACGCTCATCGCGACGTTGAGCCCCTTGCCGCCGGCGCCCAGCTCGAAGCGCCGTCCGACGTTGTAGGCGCCGGGTATCCGGTTGTCGGACTCGTAGGCGATGAGGTCGGCGTTGAGACTGCCGACGACGCAGACGGCCGGACCGGAGTGCGGGCCGAAATCGATGGGCGGCCCGGCTGTCATTGCCGCACCAAGGCGTCCCACCACACGGTGGCGCCTTCCATCGCGTCGGGGTTGGGCACCCGGCCGCCATCCGCAAGCCGCCGGGCGATGGCGAGCAGCTGCTTGGTACGCGCGATGTTCGTCTCGCATTCACGGACGGGGTTCTCGCGCACCGGGTCGGTGTCGAAGTAGTACGTGCCCGCGTACCCGTCGCGCAGCAGGTAGAAGCAGGCCTCCAGCGTCTGCACGAGGTTCACCGATCCGGTGGCGAGGCCGTCGTCCGCGGCGCCCCATCCGTCGTTGAGCTGCAGGCCCTTGAGGCGTCCCTGGGCCAGGCACACAGCGATGGACTGTGCCGGATTCTCGTGGGCCATCAGCATGTGGGCGATGTCGAGGGTCACCGCAAGGTTGTCGCGGCCCGTTTCGGCGATGAGTGCCAGGACGCTGCCGGTCGTCGACAGCAGGGTCCGGGCGCGCGGCTCCGCGGGCTTGTACTCGATGCTCACCGTGATGTCCCCGGCATGGTCGGCGACCTCGCCGTAGCACTCGACGAGGTGTTCCCACGCGGAGCGGTAGTCCATCTGGAAGGGGTACTCGTAGCCGTCGTGCGCCGGCCACAGGATGACGTGGTCCGAGCCCATCTCGCGGCACACGTCGACCGCGTCCTTGGCGATCTGGGCCGCGGCTGTCCGTACCTCCGCGGAGGGGTGGGTGAAGCCGCCGTCGGAGAACTCCGCGGCCGGCCACCGGACCTGGATCCCGGTGTTGACCAGGCCGGCGTTCTTGATCGCGGCGGACAGCTCGGCGGGTGTGGTGTCCACGAAGTGCTCGGGGTAGTTGACCTCGAGCGCCGTGAGCCCTGCGACGGTGCCGGCGATCTCGACGAGGTCCAGCGTCGGGGTCCTGGTCTTCGGGTGCGCGACCCCGCCGCCGAGAGCGAAGGAGTTGAGCCGGGTCGCGAAGTGCGGCTGCGCTGGCGTCATCGTCATGCCTGCTTTCTCGGGAAGAACGCGTGAGTGAGCACGGTGCTCAGCGGCTCGCCCGTGAGCCGACGGACTTGTCAGTGGTGCCGGCGGGTGGCGGGGCCGCCGGGGCAGGTTCGGAGCGATTGCGGCGACCACCGCGTCGCAGACCCCACCAGTCGCCCTTGCTGCCCTGATCGATGGCGACGGCGATCACCACGACGAGTCCGACGACGATCTGCTCGTAGAAGCTGGGCACGTTCAGCAGGGTGAGGCCGTTGGTGAGGGCGCCGAGGATGAGTGCGCCGACGAGGGTGCCGGCGATGCGGCCCTCACCGCCCATCAGGTTCGCCCCGCCGATGACGGCGGCGGCGATCGCGGTGAGCAGGTAGGGGGCGCCGGCGGACGACTGGGCTGCGCTGATGCGGGCGACGATGACCAGGCCGGCGAGGGCTGCCAGCATGCCGGAGAGCGCGTAGACGAGGATCTTGACGCGGGCGACGCGGACGCCGGAGAGCCATGCGGTCTCCTCGCTGCCACCCGTCGCGATGACGTTCTGGCCGAACACGGTGCGCCGCAGCAGCAGCCAGGCGAGTACTGCGGCGACTACGACCACCACCACGACGATCGGCACACCGCCGAGGTAGCTGTTGAGCAACAGCACGAAGTCCTGCGGCACGTTGTAGACCGGCTTGCCGTCGGTGGCGACGTACGCGAGGCCCTGGTAGACGCTCATCGTGCCGAGCGTCGCGATGAACGGTGGCAGCTTGAGCAGCGTGATCAGGAGGCCGTTGACGACGCCGGCCGCGAATCCCAGCGCCATGCCGACGAGCAGCGCCGGGATCGCGCCGACGCCGCTGTTGACCATCAGGTTCGCCGAGACGATGCCGACCAGGCTGGCGATCGATCCGACGGACAGGTCGATGCCGCCGGTGATGATGACGAAGGTCAGGCCGATGCCGATGAGCGCGTTGACGCACGCCGACACGAGAACGTCGCGCAGGTTGCCGATCGTCAGGAAGTTGGAGTTCAGCACGCCGAGGATGATGAAGATGGCCGCGGCGGCGATGAAGATGGCGAGCGCTTGCATGTCGATGTGGGGACGCCGCGATCGGCGCACGGCGGCGGTGTCCGAGCTCATGGTGTTCCCTTCGCGATGCCCATGGCGCTGGCCACGAGGCTGTGTTCGTTGATGTCGTCGCCGACGTGCTCGGAGAGGAACCGGCCGTTGCGCATGACGAGCACACGGTCGCTCACCGAGATGATCTCGGGCAGGTCGGACGACACGACGACGATGGCGTTGCCGGCGGCGGCGAGCTCGTCGATGAGGCCGTAGATCTCGGCCTTGCCGCCGACGTCGACGCCCTTGGTGGGCTCGTCGAACAGGAAGACCCGGGAACCGCGGCGCAGCCACTTGGCGATGACGAGCTTCTGCTGGTTGCCGCCGGAGAACTGGCGGGCGCGCAGCCGGACGTTCGCCGGCCTCAGCCCCAGCGACCTGCCGAGCTCGGCCGACACCGCGACCTGGCGGCGCACGTTGATCATCGGGCCTCGGCCGACGAGGTCCGGTGCCGCGGTCAGCGCGATGTTGGCGTACGCGGGCATCTGCAGCGCCAGCCCCTGGCGCTTGCGGTCCTCCGGGATGAACGCGATGCCGGCGTCTCTGCTGCCGTTCGGGCTGTGGAAGCGCACCGGTCGCCCGTCGATGGCGAGCGACCCGTGGCAGCCCGGATCGGCGTGCACGAGCGCACGGAGAAACTCGGTGCGGCCGGAGCCGACCAGCCCGGCGATCCCGACGACCTCGCCCGCTCGTACGGCGATGTCGTTGCTGACGGGGCTGTCCGGCCGGGTCACCCCGGTCGCGGTGAACAGCACCGGGGCGTCCGCCCGCGCCGGATGAGCGCGCCGGAAGCCGAGCAGCTCACGGCCGACCATGTTGCGCACGATCTCCTCGGTGGTCGTGTCGGCGATCGGCGACTCGTACCCGACGCGGCCGTCACGGAGCACGACGACGCGGTCGGACACCGACATCACCTCGGGCATCTTGTGGGACACGAAGATGACGCCGATGTCGCGCTCGTGCGCGAGGTGGCGCACCCGGTCGAGCACGGCCGCCACGTTGTGCTCGAGCATCGACGTGGTCGGCTCGTCGAGCGCCACGATCTTCGCGCCGGAGGCGAACGCCTTGGCGATGGTGAGTGCGTGCCGCTGGGCCGGGCTCAGCCGGGAGAGCCGAGTGCCGCGCTCGAGCGGGAAGCCCATCGCGGACACGTCGGCGAGCGCGCCGTGGACCGCCGACGCCGACGCCCGCCGCTGGGCCGCGGTCTTGCCGAGCAGGAGGTTCTGCTCGACCGTGAGCTGGGGAACGATGGCCGGCTCCTGGTGCGCGATCATCACTCCTTCGGCGAGCGCCTGACGCGGCGAATACTCGCTGCGCCGGACGCCGTCGACACTCACCGAGCCGCCGTCCGGGGCGAGGGATCCACCGAGGATGCCGAGCAGGGTGCTCTTGCCCGCGCCGTTCTCGCCGGCGAGGGTGAGGACTTCCCCGTGACGGAGGGTGAAGCTCACGTCGTCGAGGGCGCGTACGCCCGGGAACGACTTGGCGACGTTGCTGATCTCAAGGAGGGCAGGGTTCATGACCATCAGGGCATCCCGGTGGGGTACTTCGCCACGTTGTCCTTGTCGATGATGAAGGCCGGCACGTCGACCCACGCGGGCACCGTCTTGCCGTCGAGCAGCCAGAGGGCCGTCTTCACGCCGGCAGCGCCTTCGGTGCTCGGCCGTTCGCTGACCGTCGCGGTGTAGCTGCCACCGTCGGCTATCTTCTTCTTGGCCTGCGGGATGCCGTCGGTGCCCACGATGATCACCTTGCCGGTCAGGCCCTTCGCGTCGACCGCGGCCTGCACCCCGAGCGCCATGGTGTCGTTCTGGGAGTAGAACGCCTTGATGTCGGGGTTGGCGGTGAGCATGGCGGTCGCGATGGTCTGCGCCTGGTTGGTGTCCCACTTCGCCGTCTGGGCCGCGACGAGCTTGAGGTTCGGGTGCTTGGCGACGCCCGCCGTGAAACCCTTGCCGCGGTTGAGCGCGTTCGACGAGCCCGGATCGCCTTCGATCTGCGCGACCTTGCCGCCGTCCGGCAGCTTGGTGGCGATGTAGTCGGCGGCGGTCAGCCCGATGGTCTCGGCGTCGGGTCCGACGTAGACCACACCGGGAACGGTGCCCTTCGCATCGTTGAGCACGATGGCCGGGATGCCCTTGGCCAGGGCCGCGGTGAACACGCTGTCCAGGGCGGTCGCGGAGATCGGCGAGGCGAGGATGGCGGAGCAGCCCTGATTCATCGCGCTCTGCGCCTTGTCCAGCTGCTCGGTGATCGACGCCTCGTCGTTCACGGCGAACGTCTGGGAGGCGACATTGAGCTTCTTGGCCTCCGCTTCGAAGCCGGTGCGTTCGAAGCCCCAGAACTCGTTGGCCAGGGTGCGCGTGACGTAGCAGAGTTTGGTGTCCGGCTTGACCGTCGGCGCGCCGAGGGACTTCTCCACCTCGGCGATGTCGGTCTGCTGGCCGGCCTTCACGAGCGAGGCGATGGTGGCCGAAGATCCTGAATCGGCGGCGGAATCTCCCCCGGGGGTCGCGGTGCAGGCGCCCAGCGGGAGGAATGCCGCGGCAGCCGTCGCAAGGACCGCGAGCGGGCGCAGTCGTCTGTTCATGGTCGTGCCTCTCGGGAGGGGTGAGTCATGCGGTGATCGGTTCGAGCCGGATGTCACTTCCGGACGAGCGCCTCGGTTTCCCGGCGCAGCTCCAGTGCGGTGGCGAGGGACTCGTCGATGACGACGTCGTCCCAGCTGACGCTGCGCCCCTTGGGCACGTCGTTCTTGAGCGGGACGTGATGGGCGAGAGCGACGGGCAGCAGTCGCCTGCGGACCGAAGTGCCGGCGGACACGAGCTTGCCCCACACGGTGTAGCCGCCTTCGCCGTCGAGGAGCTCACCGGCGGTGAGGTCCTTCTTGGCCGTTGCGACGACGTCGCCGTAGAAGCCCTTCGGTGAACCGGTGGCCGTACCGCGCAGCACGGCGTTGGCGATCGAGATGTTCAGCTCGAGGCCGACGTAGTGGTAGGGGCGGTAGAGCGCCGCGTACTGCCCGGTCGGGTCGGGGTGCCAGGGGTACTCGGTGAAACAGCCGGACACGTACGCGTTCGTCGCCTTGACGACGACGAACACGCCCTCCTGGGTGTTGAACGGGATCGGCGTCCCGTCGCGGGTCACACTCGACATGACCTCGACCGAGCCCTCGCCGGCGAGCACCCCGCCGACCGCGGCCGGGCGGCAGATCGTGGCAATCTCCTCCACGTTGCCCGGGGTAAAAGTGAGGCCCTCGTCGGAGGGGATGAGCCCGGCCGCGTTCGCGACCGCGGCCATCTCGATCGCCGCCTTGGTGCCGTCCCGGAACGACGTGTGCATGTACGGATTGAGCTGGCCCGAGTCGGTGAGCTCCTTGGAGAACTCCCAGTTGTCCCAGACGTTGTCGGGATTCATCTCGTGGTAGTGCTCGAGGTACTTGGCGCCCTTGCCGGCGCAGGCGACGTCGAATCCGGACGCGCGGGCCCAGTCGACCAGCTCCATGATCAACGCCGGCTGGTCGCCGTACGCCATGGAGTAGACGACGCCGGCCTGCTCGGCGCGGCGGGCGAGCGCAGGGCCGGCCAACGCGTCGGCCTCGACCGTCACCATGACGATGTGCTTGCCCGTACCGATGGCGCGCAGGGCGTGGTCGACGCCGACGATGGGGTTCCCGGTCGCCTCGACGACGATGTCGAGATCGGCGTCGAACAGCGGGGCCGCGTTCGGCAGAACCGCCGTCGTGCGGTCCGCGACGGCCGCGTCGACGTCGGCGGCGACCGCCTCCGCCGGCCAGCCGACCAGCTCGAGGGCGCCCTTCGCCCGTTCGACGTTGGTGTCGGCGATGCCGACTACGTGGATGCCGGGGATGTTGCGCGCCTGGGCCAGGTACATCGTGCCGTACCGGCCGGCGCCGATGAGGCCGACGCGGATGGGCCTGTCGTCGCGTTCGCGCTGCTGGAGCGCCGCATGAAGATTCACGGTCACCTCCACGTTCGTGGGGTACCAGGGCGACGAAGGGCGATCCGGGCCGGCCGGCGGCTCGCCGATGTGTCGCAGAGGTGCGTGGAAACGGTTACAGTTTTGTACCAGCGCGCGATGGCCTCGGTAAATACCGCGTTCACCATCTGTAGGCTGTGGACAACACAGGGAGACTGCCGGTGCGAAAGCCAGCCACGATCCGCGACGTCGCGCGGGAAGCGGGCGTGTCGGTCGCCGTTGTGTCCCGCGTGCTGAACGAGGGCAGTGGCCCGGTCGCCCCGCACACCAGGTCGAAGGTGGTCGACGCGATCGAGCGGCTCGGCTACCGCCCTCGCGCGGCGGCACGCGAGCTTCAGCAGCGTTCGTTCACCACCATCGGCCTGATGCTCACCGACCTTGCGAACCCGTTCTTCGCACGGCTGGCCGACCGGGTGGCCTGGGAGGCGAGGGCTCGTGGCGTCCAGGTCGTCCTGCTCACCACCCAGGAGGACGCGCACCTCGAGGCGGAGTCCGTCGATGCGCTCATCGGCCGCTCCGCCGGTGCCGTCATCGCAACCCCCACCGGCGGCAACCTCGACAAGTGGACTCGGCTCATCGAGCTCGGCGTCCACGTCGTCTTCGTCGACCGCGAGATCGACGAACTGCCCGAGGCCGACGTCGTCGCGATCGGCAACGAACGGTCGGCCGAGACGGCCACCCAGCACCTGCTCGAGCTGGGCCATCGGCGGATCGCGTTCATCTCGGGCCCGCTGTCGACCTCCACCGGCCGCGACCGTGTCATCGGCTTCCGCAGGGCCATGACCCGAGCGGGGGTGGACGTCGACGACCGCCTCATCTGCGCCGTTCCGTTTCGTGGCGACTCCGGAAGTGACGCGGTGGGGGCTCTCCTCGACCTGCCCGCTCCCCCCACGGGGTTGATCGTCGGCAACACCGCCCAGGTTCGCAGCGCCCTGCACCGCATCAAGCAGTCGTCGATCGCCGTACCGGACGATCTCAGCCTGATCGTGTTCGACGACAACCCCTGGACCGACCTGGTCTCTCCGTCGCTCTCGGTCATCCGGCAACCGATCGACATGCTCGCGCTGCACTCGGTCGAGCTCGCCACCGGCCGGATGAAGGGCGCACTCACCGAACGCCCCAGGCACATCAGGGTCAACGCCGAATTCATCCAGCGCTCGAGCTGCGCCCCGCCCCCCGCCGCCCCGGCCTGACCAGCTCAGCTGGGTGTACTAGGGCGCGACCTCGCCGGCGGCGGCCGGCGGGGCGACGCGCCCGTGCCGCACGGAGACCGCCGCCAGGGCCGATCCCACGATCAGCAGGACGACGCACTGCCCGAGCCCCGCGCGTCCCGGCACGACGTACTCCTGCGTCGGCGCGTCGAGGCCGATGGTGTCGAGGAGCAGCACCGCGTGGAGGGCGAGCACCGGGGGAGTCAGCAGCGCCAGGGTCAGCGGCCAGGTCGACGCGCGGCCCGCCCGGGTCAGTGCGGCGATTCCCGCGATCGTCAGCCCGGCGCACCACAGACCCGTGCCGCCGGCCATGACGGACGCCAGCAGGAACTGGTCCGGGAAGTGGAAGATCAGCAGTTCGACGCCGGTCAGCACCGCGACGCCGGCGGGCAGGGCGACCAGCCAGGGCCGCAGCCGGACCGGCGGGGCGTCGGAGTGGAACGCGACCAGGGCGAGCAGCGGCAACGCGTCGAAGGCGAGCCAGGAGAGCTGCCAGGTGGCGTTCGCGCCGTGGTCGGCGTACAGGCGGGTCAGTCCTCCCACCAGCACCGGGGCGAAGGCCACCACCGCCAGGACCCGGGCCGCGCGCCGGTGACCGTGGAGCGCGGCCAGGTAGGCGGGCAGCCACAGCAGGCTCGACATGCTCCACAGCGCCTGCCACCAGCTGGTGAAGCCCTGCGCCGGCTCGGGCAGGCCCGGCAGCTGTTCCACGGACCAGATGCCCAGCACCACCCCGGTCAGGGCGAACACCGTGTGGGCCAGCAGGCCGATCAGCGCGATGCGGCGTACGGCCTCGCCCCACGCGACGTAGCCGGGCTCGCCGCCCAGCCGCAGGCGTACCGCCAGCACGGCGATGCTGGCCACCTCGGGCCAGCGGGGGCTCGAGATGTCGACACCCTCGAGATCGTCGGGCCGGGACCGGTACGCCCGCTCCAGGAACGTGGCCGTCATGTCGTCCGCCCACTTGTCACGGTACGAGCGGGGGAGCAGCTGGAGCGCCCGGCGGTAACGCTCCTCCAGCAGGCTGGTCATGCGATCCCCTCCGCCGGACGGGTCGCGGCCAGGCGGCGGCTCGCGGCGGTCGCGTTGGCGCGATGGCGGTCCACCTCGGCCGTCAACGCGGCGAGGCCGTCGTCGGTGAGCCGGAAGTAGCGCCGCAGCCGGCCGTTGTGCGGCTCCTCCCGGTCGAGCTCGACCAGGCCGTCGGCCACCAGCCGGTCGAGCATCCCGTAGAGGGTGCCCACCTTGAGCACGACCCTGCCCCCGGACAGCTCCTCGACATCTCCCATGATCCCGTAGCCGTGCCGCGGGGTATCCACGAGTGAGGTCAGGATGAAGAACGCCTGCTCGATCATCGCCTTGGTTGCCACGCTACCTAATATCATGCACGGCAGAGTATTGCGCAAGACCCGATATCAGCGGACCACGGTCACCGTGCACTTCGCGTACGCCGACACGTGCTGGCTGACCGAGCCGAGCACCAGCCCTGCGAAGCCCCCGTGACCGCGCTGCCCCACCACCAGGAGATCGGCGCCGGACGACTCGTCGATCAGCACCTTCGCCGGGGTGCCCTGTTTGACCACCGGCCGCACCAGCACCGGTGGTTCCTCGCCGAGCTCCTCCTTGATGACCTGCAGAAGGTCGTCGGCGGTGCGCTGGCTGGGGTCCGGCACGTACCGCTCCGACACGCTGATACTGCCCGCCGGCGGCAGCAGCGTGTGCTCCCACACGTTCACCACCACCAGATCGGCTCGATGCTCTGCCGCCTCGGCGGCGGCCCAGGTCAGTGCCTTGCGGCTCCCGGGCGATCCGTCGACGCCGACCACGATGGTCTGCCATTCGCTCACCGTCGTCTCCTCTCCTTGGCAGCCGGTGCCCTCCAGAGTGGTCGAGATCTTGGCCGGCCGCCATTCGTGCGGTTCAGCGAGTATTCACGCTGGTCGTCGCTTCCAGTTGCGAGCTGGTCACAGCGGGCTTAGCTTCGCATCGATGGTCGCACTTTGATTGCGTCGGCCGAAGGGGGTCCCATGACCACCACCACGAATGCCGCAACCGTCTCGCCCGAGGCCGGCCAGGTGGAGCGCAAGCCGCTGATGTCCGGCTCCGCCCTGCTGATGATGAACCTCGGCTTCTTCGGGGTCCAGTTCAGCTTCGGCCTCACCCAGTCCGCGGTGAACCCGCTCTTCCTGCTGATCGGGGCCAAACCCGACCAGCTCCCGATCCTCAACCTGGCGGGCCCGGTCACCGGCCTGCTCATCCAGCCGCTGATCGGGGCGATCAGCGACCGGACCTGGCATCCACGCTGGGGCCGGCGCCGCCCGTTCATCACGGCCGGAGCGCTGCTCTGCGCGGTGATCCTCTTCCTGTTCCCGTTCGTCGGCATCCTGTGGCTGGCCGTGGTCTGCTTCTGGCTGCTCGACGCCGGCAACAACACCTCGATGGAGCCGTACCGGGCGTTCATCTCCGACCGGCTGCCGAAATCCCAGCTGGCGCGCGGCTTTCTGACCCAGAGCATGTTCACCGGGGCCGGCGCGGTGCTGGCGAACCTGTCGCTGTTCATCCTGGAGAAGGTGTCGCCGCTGCAGCGGACCGCCGGCAACGGGGTGCCCTACTGGATGTACGTGTGCTTCATGATCGGCACGGTCTGCATCCTGCTGACCGTGCTTACCGCGATGGCTCGTACCAGGGAACTGACCCCCTCGGACGATGAGATCGCGGAGATGCGCGCCACGCCGAAGGGTCTGCAGCACGCCGTCCGCGAGATCGCGGACGCCGTCCGGTCCATGCCGGTCGCCATGCACAAGATCGGCGTGGTGTTCCTCTTCCAGTGGTACGCGATGTTCATCTACTGGCAGTTCGTGGCGGTCAGCCTCGGTCAGACGGTGTTCGGCGCCACGCCGGAGGAAGGCGGGCCGGCCTGGGAGGAGGCGATCGGGTGGAGCGGTCTGGAGAACGCCGCCTACAACTTCGTCACCATGGTGTCCGCGCTCTTCCTGGTGGGCTTCGCCCGGCGGATCGGCGCCAAGCGGGTGCACGCGGTCGCCCTCGGCCTCGCGGCGCTGTCGCTCGTCTGGCTGTCCCGCATCGACAACCAGTACGTGGCGCTGCTCCCGATGATCGGCGTGGGCATCTTCTGGGCGAGTGCGGTCGGCGTGCCGTACCTGATGGTGGCCAGCATGGTCCCGGCCAAGCGCACCGGCGTCTACATGGGCATCCTGAACATGATGATCGTGGTGCCGATGCTGATCCAGACGGTCACGTTCGGCTGGATCTTCCAGCACCTCCTGGACGGCAAGGGCAGCAACGCGATCATGCTCGCCGGGGTCCTGCTGGGCATCGGGGCCCTCGCGATGCTGTGGGTCAACCCGCCCGACGAGGCGGACGAGTCGCCGATCGTGCCGCTCGGCAGCAGGCGCAGCATCACCGTCTACGACCGGGTCGTGGTCGGCTCGGACGGCACGCCCACCAGCCTGTACGCCGTGGACCGCGCCGCCGAGGTGGCGCAGGCCGCCCAGGCGCGGCTGGTCGTGATCACGGCCTACCGGGAGGGCGGCGAGAGCGCGTCTCCGGGCGCGGCCGCAGGCGTGCACCGTGACCTGTACGGCGTCGACGCCGCCCGCGAAGCCCTGCAGAAGTCGGTCACCGGGCTGACCCAGGAGCGGGCGCGCTTCATCGATCAACGGCTGGTGGCCGGGGACCCGGCGCAGGCGCTGCTCGACGCGGTCGGCAACAACCCGGCGAACCTCATCGTCGTCGGCAACCGGGGACTGGGTGCGAGCGAGGGTCAGCTGCTGGGGTCGGTGCCCGCCGGCGTCGTGCGCAACGCCGTCTGCGATGTGCTGGTCGTGCAGACGTCGGCGCTGGACGAGGATCGGGTCTTCGCCGGACAGGGCGGCGGGAACCGGCCCGAAGTCGCCGGCGCCGACACCGGTCCGGAGGCCGGGCCGCCGCCTCGGTGACGTCCCGCCCCGACCCTGAGCCGGGCCCGGAAACGGTGACCCCCGCCGGCGTCGTCCACGTTTCGTGGACGGCTTCGGTGGGGGTTTCTTCGTGAGGCGCCGGGCAACCGACAGGATTGCTCCTGCCGGTTGCCGCCCCCTAAGGCCCGCGGCTGTCATCGCCGTGCCCCTTAGTCCCCGTGGGGTGGCGCGTTGGTCCAGAACACAGCTGTTGCTCTAGATTCTGCATTGGACCACGCATGTTGCTTGCTGTCGGTGACTATACGCTCTCGAGCGGCGCCACTGTCAACGAGCGTATCGCCCTCCGGTGATGTGTGATACAGCCGTTTATTCGATGTCCATCTAGGAGGACTGGTGACGGGAGACCAGACGGGGTCCGCGGGGCGCGACATGCCGCACCTCGAGACCCTGGCGGACAAGCTGGAGTTCCTCTTCGACCGGGTACGCCCCACCGGCGACGAGCTCGGGCCGCACGAGGAGACCGGCCGCAGGTACACCACCAAGGAGATCGCCAACAAGATCAATGTGGCGGCCGAGCGCGACGGGACCGGCGTTACGATCAGCGCCGCGTACGTCGGCGAGATGCGGCGCGGCATCACCACCGACCCGCGTACCTCGCACGTCAAGGCGCTGGCCCAGGCGTTCGGGGTCGATCCGGCCTTCTTCGTGGACAGCCGGATCACCCGGCGGGTCCAGGAGCAGATCGATCTGCTCACCGAGCTCCGGCAGATGAAGCTCCAACAGGTGGCGCTGCGCCGGGTCCTGCGCCAGCAGGGCCTCTCGGACGACAGCACCCGCCTCATCGAGCAGGTCGTCGACCGCTGCCGGAAGCTGGAGGGACTGGACGAGGACGGCCGGGGATGACGGCCGGGCGGGAACGGGGTGTCCAAGGTGGTCGATGGCTGACATCATGCCCACGGGGAGGGCGGAGACATGGCGGACCGAGGGATACGTAGGAGATGCGAGGCGATCCTCGCGGAACTCGACCTTCCGGACGCCCTGGGCGTCCAGGATCTGTGCGACGTGATCGCCGAACGCCAGGGCCGGCCGATCCACCTTCTCGGCGAGAGCCTGCCGGCCGACAGCCCGTGCGGGCTCGCCGTGCGCACCGACCGATTCGACGCCATCTTCTATGAGGCCAACACCAGCCGGCTGCACCAGGAGCACATCATCCGGCACGAGCTCGGCCATCTGATCTGTGGTCACCTGACCGCTCCCGTCCTCGACGCCGAGGCGTCCCGGCTGCTGCTGCCCAACCTCGATCCGTCGCTGGTGCAGGCCGTGCTCGGCCGCACCAACTACAGCGAGGTCGAGGAGAAGGAAGCCGAGATGATCGCCTCGCTGCTGCTGCGCCGGTTCGTCCTCAGCCGTTCCCGGGAGACGCCGCGGGAGGATCCCGCCTCGTCGCCGGTGCTCGGCCGCCTGCACCACACGTTGATCGATCCGTAAGGTGAGCCCGTGTCGAAGGTGATCTACCCGGTCGTGGCGCTCCTCGCCCTGATCGCGCTGGCGTACAAGATTCCGCCCCTGCTCCGTGACCCGCGCAGTCCCACCCGGCGTGCCCTCGTGGCCATGCTCGCGTGCCTCGCCTGGGCTCCGCTGGTGAACACGCCGTTCGTCTACGTACGCTTCGACGCGCTCGTCGGCGTGCCCAACCTGGCCCGCCTGATCGCCCACTACGGCATCATCGGCTTCGCGGTGTCGGTGCAGATGCTTCTCCTGCACTGGACCGTCGAGCGCCCGGCGGCCCGGAGCACCTGGATCCGGCTATCCGCCGTGGCCACGGCGGTGGTGGCGATGGCCGTGTTCTTCGTGCTGGCACCCCTCGACGTGTCGCTCACCAGCGATTTCACCGCCCGGTACGGCAACGCGCCCTACATGGCCGCGTACATGCTGGTGTATCTCGGCTACTTCGTGGTCGCGCTGGTCGACATCCTGCGCCTGTCGTGGCGCTTCACGGGGCTCACCCGGCAACCGTTCCTGCGCATCGGGCTGCGGCTGGTCAGCTACGGCGCCGTCTTCGGCCTCGCCTACTGCCTCGAGAAGGGCTTCTACGTGGCGGCCCGCAACGCCGGTTACGAACCGTTCCCGGCGGAGGTGCAGGAGCAGATGTCGCCACTGCTCACCGGCCCGGGCTGCGTGCTCATGCTGATCGGCTTCACCATCCCGTCGTGGGGGCCGCGGGTGTCCGCCGGCCGTGCGTGGGTGCAGCGGCTGCGGACGTACCGGAAGCTCTATCCGCTCTGGAAGATCCTGTACGAGGCCACGCCGGAGATCGCCCTCGACCCCGAGCACGCGCACCGTGGCTCCGTCCGCGACGTCGAATACCGGCTGGTCCGGCGGGTCGTGGAGATCCGGGACGGCTGGCTCGCGCTCCGGCCCTACTTCGACGCCCGGGTCGCGCGCGAAGCGGCTGTGCGGTCCGACGGGCCGGGCCAGGAGGACGCGGTCCACGCGGCGGTGCTCGTCGCGGCGGTCCGGGCCAAGGCGCGGGACGAGAAGCCGGCCGAGCTCTACACCGCCGACCCGCAGGGCGGCACGGACATCGCGGAGGAGACGGCCCAGCTGCTGCGCATCGCCCGGAAGCTGAGACCGTCCGGCGTGGACATGCCCGCGGCCGCGACGGGAGCGGGGGTGGCACGGTGAACGAGGCCCTGCGGCACATCGAGGCGTTGGCCGCGCTGCTGCCGGACGCCCAGCGCAGCGCCCACGCGTACGCCCGCAGCATCGACCTGTTCTCGGGGTCCGACGACGTCGCGGCGGCCCACCCGGCCGGGCGCGCCTATGTCGCGGCGACCAGGATGGCCCTGCTGCACAGCGAGGTGAGCGAGGCGCTGCAGGAGATCCGCAGCCGCTCGCTGGATCTGGACCCGGCCGCGCGCCGCCCGGACGACGCCCTGAGCCTGGAGCTGGCCGACATCCTGATCCGGACCCTGGAGCTGTCCGAGTATCTGGGGGTCGACCTGGGCGCCGCGCTGGTAGCCAAGACCGCCGAGACGCTGAGCGGGTACCGGCACGGAGGGGTCCGCTTCTGACCCGCGGTGATTCAGCCCAGGGTCACCGGCAGGGCGACGAGGCCGCGGGTGCGGTAGGACGGCCGCCAGCGGACCTCGCCGGCCGGCACCGCCAGCCGCATCCGCGGAAAGCGGCGCGCCACCGTGCCGATGGCGATCTCCAGCTCGATGCGGGCCAGGGGTGCCGCCAGGCAGTAGTGGACGCCGTGGCCGAAGGTGAGGTGCGCGCCGGAGCGTCCCGGCTGCACCTCGTCGGGCGCGGGAAAGGCCTCGGGATCACGGTTCGCCGCACCCACGACGAGGAGCACGGTCTCGCCGCGGGGCACGACCACGCCGGCGATCTCGATGTCCTCGGTCGGGAAGCGCCGCAGGACCACGGGAGCGGGCGGTTCGAAGCGCAGCAGCTCCTCGACGGTCGAGCCCAGCTGCGCCGGGTCGAGCGGGAACGCGGACCGGCGGAGGAGCGTGAACAGTCCCGTACCGATGGCATGCACGGTGTTCTCGTAGCCCGCGAACAGCAGCAGGAACGCCAGGGACGTCAGCTCGTCCTCGGTCAGCCGGTCCCCGTCGTCGCGCGCCGCGATCAGGGCGGAGAGCAGGTCGTCGGCCGGGTCGGAGCGCTTGGCCGCGAGCAGATCCGCAAGGTACGCGTGGATGGTGCCCACGGCCCGCGCCGCCGCGGCACGGTCCCCCTTCGGCGGGCTGACCATCGCGTCGGTCCAGGACCGGAACTCGTGCCGGTCCGCCTCCGGAACGCCCAGCAGGTCGGAGATGACCGCCACGGGAAGGGGGCCGGCGTAGTCGCGGACGAGTTCCGCCTCGCCGTTTCCCGCGACCGCGTCCAGCAGGGCGTCGGCGGTCTCCTGGATCCGCGGGCGAAGGTTCTCCACCCGGCGCGGGGTGAACGCCTGCGACACCAGCTTGCGGATCCGGGTGTGGTCGGGCGGGTCCATGTTCAGCAGGTTCGCGTCCAGCGCCGGCGGCAGCGAGAAGCCCCGCCAGCTGCCGTTGCCGTTGCTCTTGTCCACCGACAGCCGGGGATCGGCCAACAGCGTGCGGACGTCCGCGTACCGCGTCACCAGCCAGGCCGGCGCCCCGTCGGGCAACTCCACGCGGCAGGCCGGGGCCGTCTCCCGGAGCCGGCGATAGAGCGGGTACGGGTCGTCGAGGAAGTCCTCGGAGATCGGCAGGGACACCGTGGTCATCGCGTGACACCCTCCTGTCCGGCTCCCCGCTCATGAAGAAAGGTCGGGCATCCACGGGGGGAGATGCCCGACCTTCGATCCAGATGCAACCACAACCGGCGCCGATCCGCCACCCGGCCCCCGCGCGAATCGGCCTACGCCGGCTCGATCCAGAGGTTGCGGTAGCGGACGTTCGCGCCCGGATCACCGTGGTCCTGCAGGCGGATCGGCAGGAACTCGGGGCCCTCCGGGGCGCCGTTGCCGGTGGGACCGTCGATGGCCACGTCGTTGTGGACGGTCGTACCGTTCCAGACCACGGTCACGCGGGCGTTGTCGGTCTTCGTGGCGCCGTCGTAGCGGGCCGCCCGGAACGTGATGTCGTAGGTCTGCCAGGTCTCCGGGGCCGTGCCGGCGTTGGCGGAGGGCGCCCGTTTCAGGTAGACGGCGGCGCAGTCGTTGTCGGCCAGGGCCGCCTTGCCGTACGTGTCCAGGACCTGGATCTCGTAGCGGTCCTGGAGGTAGATGCCGCTGTTGGCGCGGGCCTGACCGGTCACGTCGGCCGGCAGGTTCGGCAGCCAGAACTCGGCGTGCAGCCGGAAGTCGCCGAAGGTCTGCTTGGTACGGATGTCGCCGCCCAGCACCTCGGCCGAGCCGCCGGACACCGGCCAGGTGGGCGCGGTGCCGTCGGCGTTCTGGAAGGCCTGGAGGTTGCCGCCGTCGAACAGCGTGACCCGGCTGGTGCCGTTGTGCGTCCACCGCTGCTGGGCCACGTCCGCCCACCCCCAGATCTGTACGGGCGTACCGTCCGTGCTCGCTCCGCCCGCGGCGTCGAGCACCTTGCCGGACTGCGGGTTGAGCAGCGAGCCGTTCGACTGCTGCTGCCAGACCTGCGCCGGGCCGTTGTTGCAGGTGTAGAGCTGGACCTTGGTGCCGTCGGCCGTGCCGGCGTTGTCGACGTCCAGGCACTTGCCGAGTGCGCGGAGCGTGTCACCGTTGCGGGTCCAGCTCTGCGCTGAGGAGTTGTTGCAGGTGTAGAGCTGGACCTTCGTTTTGTCGGCGGTGCCGGCGTTGTCCACGTCGAGGCACTTGCCGCCGATGCCGGTGACGGTGCCGGTCCGCGGTCCGGCCGTGGCGCCGGTGCCGACCGTCAGGTTGTCCAGGTTGACGTGCCCGACGTCGCCGGTGTCCACCCGGTACGCGATCGTGTTGCCGCCGGCCCGCAGAGTCACGGTGTCAATCTTGGCCGCCCACGTGTCCCAGGTGCCGGTGTCGGCGAGGCTGACCTGCCGGATCTTGCTGCCGTTGACGTAGAGGCTCACGGTCTTGGCGCCCGATGACGGGTTGGGGCCGTTGCTGTACCGCAGGGAGACGGGGTATGAGCCGGCCGACGGCACGTTGACGGCGAAGGTGGTCGCGGCGCCCACCGAGCCGTAGCCGGCGACGAACCCGGACCCGGTGTAGCCGGTGTGGTCGGAAGCTACTCCCGCGCTCCCGCTGAGGCCGGCGTACTCCGCCTCGACCTGGTCGGTCCGCAGAGTCGTGCCGTCGACGAGGCTGTTCAGCGTGTACCAGGCCTCGGTGCTCCACAGCGACGCGCCGGAGGTCGAGGTGAAGGGGCGAGGGGAGCGGACGTGCACGACCCGGCCCGGCTTGAGCCCGTTCAGCTTGAGCGTCACCTTGAGCCGGTCCGCCGAGAGGGTCGCCGACGCCACGGACAGCGTCTCCTCGTCGACCTTCGGGCCGCCGTACGCGGGGGTCGGCACGTAGCGCCACTGCTCGGCGCGGTACCGGGCGGCGAGCTGCGCGGCGGTGCCGTCCGACACGGGCTGGGTGTACTCGAGTTCGAAGCCGTCCGCGATCGCGCGCATCGCCTTGATGTCGAAGACGCTGGTGCCGTTGGGTGTCAGCTTCTGCAGGCCGTACGTGAGTTTGCCCTCCTGGCCCCAGTTGCCGCCCGCGCCGAGCCCGCCGATGTAGAGCGCGCCGTCCGGACCCTGGGTCAGGCGCAGCACGCCCACCTCCAGGCCCTGGGTCAGGCGGAAGACCGCGCCCTGGTACTGGCCGTTGATCTTCTCCAGGAAGCCGCGCTGGATGCCGCCGTACGTGACGTCGCCGAAGAGCATCTGGCCCGCGTACGGCCCGGAGTCGAGCAGCAGCGGGGTGCTCGGCGAGTTGGCGATCTCGTTCTGCGGCAGCCACAGCACCGGCTGGGTGACCGGCTGGCCGTCGAACGGGCCGTCGGGGTTGGTGTAGTGGTTGAAGAAGCGGCCCGGCTTGATCTGCACCAGTTTCGAGGCGGGCAGCCAGCCGCCCTGGTTGTCGGTGACGAAGATGTCGCCCTCCGGCCCCCAGCCGATGCCGTCCGGGGTGCGCAGGCCGCCGGCGACGTACTCCACCGCGCCGGTCGTACGGTTGATCTTCAGGCTGGTGCCCCGGTTCGGCGAGCCCTGCGGTTCGGTGGTCGCGCCGCCGAGATCGATCGAGACGGACAGGTTCAGGTAGAAGAAGCCGTCCTTGTAGAGCAGGCCGAAAGCGAACTCGTGGAAGTTGCCGTCGAAGGGCCACGTGGCCACCGTGCGGTACTGGTCGATGACCTCGTCGCCGTTGGTGTCGGTGAGTTCCGTGAGCTCGTGCTTCTGGGAGACGTAGATCTTGCCGTCGACGATCTTCAAGCCCATCGGTTCCCGGAGCCCGGTGGCTGTCCGCTTGTACGTGACCCGGCTCGGCGAGGTGGTGCCGGTGACGCCGCTGAGGACGTACACCTCGCCGGCGACGGTGTCGCTGCCGCCCCAGGTGGCGATCGCCAGGCGCCCGTCGGGGAACCAGTCCATCGCGCTCACCTGCGGTTGGAAGCCGGCCGGTCGCAGGTCGGTCAGCGTGTAGCCGGGGTGCACGGCGGTGAGCGGAAGGCCGTCGCCGGGGCTGTCCGCCGAGCCTTGGCACTCCTTGCGCCCGGGCGCGGTCACCCGCACCACGCCGGAGTCGGTGCTCAGCGCCGAGGTCGGTACGACCACGAACGCGCTCGCTCCCGGCGGCCGCCACTCCAGGGTGAGCTGCTGGCCGCCGTCGCGCTCGAAGTAGTCGATGTGCAGGCCGTGGTAGCCGGTCGTGAGGCTGACACTGCCCTCCACCGAGGTCGCCCCGTGCAACCCGTCGTGGTTGATGACGGTCGCGCCGTCGATCAGCAGCCGGGACCCGTCGTCGCTGGTGAGCCGGAACGCGTACGTCCCCGCGGCGCCGATGGAGACGTTGCCGATCACCTCGGCCTGGAAGTGGTCCTCGAAGCCGAAGTCGGCCGCCGTCGTCCAGTTGATCGCCGGCATCAGCCTGTCGACGTTGGGCGTCTGGCCGGGCTTGAGCGTGCAGATCGTGTCGCGTGCCGTCTGCAGGTCGTAGGTCCTCAGGGTGACGCCGGGCTCCTGCGGCGGGACTGCCGCGGCGGCGGGCGCGACGGGCATCAGGGCCACGATCAGCGTGGTGACGCCCAGGGTTGACATCAGTCTGTTCATCGGACGCTCCAGGTCGATGACCATCGATGCCTGGAGACGCTAGGCGCCTTCTGCGCGGAAGTCCATAACTTTGTTAACTGGCGGCGCAACTTTTGCTTGTCAGAGCAAAAGGGGTCAGCCCGGCAGCTGGTGCGGGAGGCCGCCGGCCTGCGTCATCGCCTCGTACTGCTTCTTCGCATGCTCGGACAGCGCAGTCACCCAGACCGCCGTGCCGTAGGCGCAGACCTCACTCCACGCCGCGCCGATCTGGCCGTTGTCGAACCGGTACGCGACGATGGCGTTCGCGCCGCGCTGCTTGGCCTGCCAGACCATGCGGCCCATGGCCTCGTTCCGGCTCTGCACCATCAGCTGGGTCATCTCGGGCACCTCGCCGCCGCCGAGCGCCCGCAGGCCCGCGGTCATCCCGGCGCCGAGGGTCTGGGCGCGTACCGTGACGCCGAACACCTCGCCCAGCACCGCGTCGATCCGGTAGCCGGGCAGGTCGTTGGAACTGACGATCAACACGAGGCCGATCGTATCCTGTGCAGATTGCTCAGCCTCGACCCGCTCCGACCCGCCGATCTGCGCAGAATGCTCGCTCGAAACTGGGCGTGTTGTGCACCACAGCCGCGTTCACCAAGCTGAAGGCCGCAGCCCGATCAAGCTGAGGGGGACCAGCCCATGTCCGTGCACGACACGCTCACCAACGAGGAACGGCTCGCGGAGCTCGACCTCGACACCCTCAAGCAGCTCGTCGGGCTGGTCGAGTACGACTCCGGCAGCGACCCCTTCCCGGTCACGGGCTGGGACGCGGTCGTCTGGGCGGTAGGCAACGCCACGCAGACGGCGCACTTCTTCCAGTCCGCCTTCGGGATGGAACTGGTGGCGTACTCCGGTCCGGAGACCGGCAACCGTGATCACATGTCGTTCGTGCTGAAGAGCGGTGCGGTCCGGTTCGTGATCCAGGGCGGCGTGCACCCGGACAGCCCGGTGATCGCCCACCACGGCAAGCACGGCGACGGCATCACCGACATCGCCCTCGAGGTTCCCGACGTCGACCGGTGCATCGAGCACGCGCGGGCGCAGGGGGCCACGGTTCTGGTGGAGCCGCACGACGTCTCCGACGAGCACGGCACCGTCCGCATGGCCGCGATCGCCGCGTACGGCGAGACCCGGCACACGCTGATCAGCCGCGACGGCTACTCCGGGCCCTATCTGCCCGGCTACGTCGCGCGGACCTCGGCCTTCCGCAAGCGGGACGGCGCGCCGAAGCGGGTCTTCCAGGCCCTCGACCACGTCGTCGGCAACGTCGGGCTGGGCGAGATGGACGAGTGGGTCGCCTTCTACAACCGGGTCATGGGCTTCACGAACATGGCCGAGTTCGTCGGCGACGACATCGCCACCGACTATTCCGCGCTGATGTCCAAGGTGGTCGCGTCCGGCAACCACCGCGTGAAGTTCCCGCTCAACGAGCCGGCGATCGGCAAGAAGAAGTCGCAGATCGACGAGTACCTCGAGTTCTACCGGGGGCCGGGCGCCCAGCACCTGGCGCTGGCGACCAACGACATCCTGCGTACCGTCGACGTGCTGCGGGGCGAGGGCATCGAGTTCCTGAACACGCCGGACTCGTACTACGAGGACCCGGAGCTGCGGGCGCGCATCGGTGAGGTCCGGGTGCCGATCGAGGAGCTGCAGAAGCGCGGCATCCTGGTCGACCGGGACGAGGACGGCTACCTGCTGCAGATCTTCACCAAGCCGATCGGCGACCGGCCTACCGTGTTCTTCGAGTTCATCGAGCGGCACGGCTCGCTCGGCTTCGGCAAGGGCAACTTCAAGGCGCTCTTCGAGGCGATCGAGCGCGAGCAGGAGCGCCGCGGCAACTTCTGACGGAGGGTACGGATGGCGCACTACCAGCGGGCCGGCAGCATCCCGGCCAAACGTCACACCCAGCATCGCGACTCCGGCGGCGCCCTCTACTACGAGGAGCTGATGGGCGAGGAGGGATTCTCCTCGGACTCGTCGCTGCTGTATCACCGGCACGTTCCCTCGGCGATGGTCGACGCGCGCGTCTGGGAGCTGCCCGACCTGGCGACCGTACCGAATCAGCCGTTGATGCCCCGGCACCTGAAGTTGCACGAGCTGTTCGGCGAGCAGGAGTGGAAGTCGCGGGACGCGGTGCGCGACCGGCGGCTGGTCCTGGGCAACGCCGACGTCCGGATCGCCTACGTCGTGGCCGGTGAGACGTCGCCGCTCTACCGCAACGCCACCGGCGACGAGTGCGCGTACGTCGAGTCCGGCGCCGGCACCGTCGAGACGATCTTCGGTGACCTCGAGGTCGGTGCGGGCGACTACGTCATCATTCCGCGGGCCACCACCCACCGCTGGGTGCCGGCGGGACACGAGCCGCTGCGCCTGTACGTCATCGAGGCCAACAGCCACATCGCCCCGCCCAAGCGGTACCTGTCGCGGTACGGGCAGTTCCTGGAGCACTCGCCGTACTGCGAGCGCGATCTGCGGACGCCCGGCTCGCCGCGCACGGTGGACGAGCAGGACGTCGAGGTCTTCATCAAGCACCGTGGCGACGGCCCGGCCGGGCTCGCCGGGACCGTGCACGTGGTGCCGCACCACCCCTTCGACGTGGTCGGCTGGGACGGCTGCCTCTACCCGTACGCGTTCAACATCGCCGACTTCGAGCCGATCACCGGCCGGGTCCACCAGCCGCCGCCGGTGCACCAGGTCTTCGAGGGCGCCAACTTCGTCATCTGCAACTTCGTGCCGCGCAAGGTCGACTACCACCCCCTGGCCGTGCCGGTTCCGTACTATCACTCCAACGTGGACAGCGACGAGGTCATGTTCTACGTCGGCGGCGACTACGAGGCCCGCAAGGGTTCCGGCATCAACGTCGGCTCCGTCTCGCTGCACCCCGGCGGCCACTCCCACGGCCCGCAGCCGAGCGCCATCGAGGCCAGCCTCGGAGCGGAGCGGTTCGACGAGCTCGCCGTCATGGTCGACACCTTCCGGCCGCTGGGCCTGGGCGAGGCCGGCCGCGCCTGCGACGACGGCAAGTACGCCTGGACGTGGGCGGGGCGGGGACCGGCCTCGTGACGGTTCTGTACGCCGGCCTGCTGGACGACGCGGCCATCTTCCCGCCCGGCAACGTACCCGTGCCGGACGCCGTACGGGCCTACCGCGAGCGTCGGTCGTCGCCGCTGCTGGGCCCCTTCATCTGCTCGCTGCCCCGGTGGGAGGAACTGAGGGCGACGCTGACCGCCGGGTCCCCGCTGCCGGTCGCCCTCACCGTGCCCGGCGGGGCTCCGGACGTTCCGGCCGCGATCCGGCAGGCACGCGGCGAGCCCGGGGTGGAGCTGGCGGCGCTGGAGGTCCCGGCGTCCGCCGGAACCCTGGCCGACCTGGTCAAGGCCGTCGACCGGCAGGTGCTCACGTACGTCGAGCTGCCCTGGGTCGATGTCACGGCGGCCACGGTCGCCGCGCTTGCCGACGCCGGCCTGCGCCTCAAGATCCGCACCGGGGGAGTGGTCGCGACGGCCTTCCCCGACGAGCGACAGCTGGCCGGCGCACTCGTCGCGGCGGTGCAAGGCGGCGTACCGTTCAAGCTCACCGCGGGACTGCACGACCCGATCCGGCACCGGGACCCCGCCACGGGCTTCGAGCACCACGGATTCCTGAACGTGCTCGTCGCCACCGCCCGCGCTCTGGAAGGCGGCGACGTCACCGCGGCGCTGGCCGACCAGGACGGCGTACGGGTGGCGGCCGACGTCGCGAAGATCGACGACGCCCTGGCCGGGCGGGTCCGCCACCACTTCGTCAGTTTCGGCACCTGCAGCGTCACCGAGCCGATCGACGGCCTGGTGCACCACGGACTACTCCCGGAGGACCCGCGTTGACCACCGTCTCTGCCGCGACCTGGCTCGACGTCCCGGCGGATCACCCGTTCGGCGTCGCCACCCTGCCCTACGGGGTGTTCAGCACGGCTTCCGACCCGGGCGCCCGGGTCGGGGTCGCGATCGGTGAGATGATCCTGGACCTGGCGCCGGCCGTCCGGGCCCTGGCCCCGCAGCTCGCCCCCGCCGTGGCGGGACCGTCGCTGGACGCCCTGCTGGCCGCCGGCCCCCAGGCCTGGTCAGAGGTCCGTGCCCTGGTCACCACCTGGCTCACCGACGCCACCTTCAGTTCGCAGCTCGGCGGCTGTCTGATACCGGCGCGGGACGCCGTCATGCACCTGCCGTTCACGGTCGCGGACTACGTCGACTTCTACGCCTCCGAACAGCACGCGACCAACCTCGGCCGGATGTTCCGGCCCGGCCAGGACCCGCTGACGCCGAACTGGAAGCACCTGCCGATCGGCTACCACGGCCGCGCCGGCACCATCGTCGGCTCGGGCACCGGCGTCGTCCGCCCCTGCGGCCAGCGCCGCGGCACCGACGGTGAGATCACCTTCGGGCCGTCCCGGCGCCTCGACATCGAGGCCGAGCTGGGCTTCGTCGTCGGCACCCCGTCGCGGCTGGGCCGGCCCGTCGACCTGGCCCGGTTCGAGGACCACGTCTTCGGGGTCTGCCTGGTCAACGACTGGTCCGCGCGCGACATCCAGGCCTGGGAGTACGTGCCGCTCGGCCCGTTCCTCGGCAAGTCCTTCGCCACCTCGATCTCGCCGTGGATCGTACCGCTGGCCGCGCTGGGTGCCGCCCGGGTGGCACCGCCGGAGCGGACCGTGCCCCTGCTGCCGTACCTCGACGACGCGCGGACGCCGCCGTGGGGGCTGGACGTCCGGCTCGAGGTGCGGCTCAACGGCCACGTCGTCTCCCGCCCGATGTTCGACGGCATGTACTGGACCGGCGCGCAGATGCTGGCGCACCTGACCGCGAACGGGGCGTCGCTGCGTACCGGTGATCTCTATGCCTCCGGCACGATCAGCGGTGAGCGTCCCGACCAGCGCGGCTCGCTCATCGAGCTGTCGTGGGGCGGCGCGGAACCCCTGCGGCTGCCGGACGGGACGACCCGGACCTTCCTCGAGGACGGCGACGAGATCGTGATCAGCGCGACCGCGCCCGGCGCGGACGGCGCCGTCATCGGTCTCGGCGAGGTGCGTGGCCGCATCCTGCCCGCTGCGGAACCGGACCGGTAGGCGCCCGCTCCGCCCTTTGCCATCCCGGTCGCCGGACCGAGATGTACCTTTTGTCAATGGCGGCCGAGGGCTCGAGCATCTGGTTGACGCTGCTGGTGGAAGCGCTGTTCACCGCGGTGTTCCTGCGTGTCCTCGCCGGCTATCTGCACCGGCGGGACGGGCTGCATCGCGATGTCGTCGTGATGTTCTCGACGCTGGCGGTGCTGTTCGTGCTTGCGGTCGTACGGCAGGCCTTCGGCGAACCCCCGCCGGCCCTCTCCGTGGCGGCATCCGGTCTGCTGCTGGGCCAGCCCTTCCTCACTCTGCGCGTGGTACGCGGAATCGGGACGGTGCATCCCGGCGTGTACACGGCGGCGGCCGCCGGCTGGGGCGTCAGCGTCGCCCTGCTGGTCCTCGGCGGGGAGGCGATGGGGGCGTGGTCGCTACTGGCAGTGGTGGCCGTGTTCGTGGCCACGGAGATCGCCGCGTCGTGGTATCTGGCCAGGCTCGCGGCCGCCCGCACGGGAGCGCCCCGGGCCCGCTTGTATCTGGCCGCCGGGGCCACCGCGTTGTTCGCCGTGGCGATAATGGTTGCCGGCGCGGGCTCAGGAAACTCCGCGCTCGCGCAGGACGCGCAACAGGCGGCAGGAGTGATCGCCCTGGCGTCGGCGCTCGGCTATCTGCTGGCGTTCACCCCGCCCGGCTGGGCGCGGCGCGCATGGTCGAGCCGTGCGGCGTACGAGGTGGTGAGGCAGCTGTTGCAGGTGCGGCCGGACGCGCCGGCGCAGGAAATCTGGGACCACTACGCGCACGCGGTACGCCACGCCACAGCCTCCGGCGCCGTGGTCGTGCTCACCTGTGCTGATGACCAGCTGAGCGAGGTGGCGCGGGTCGGCCTACCCGCTCCCGGCCCCGCCCCCGGTTCCGGCGAGGCCGACTGCACGGCGCTGATCGAGTTCAGCGCGAGCGTCGACACCGACGACGCCCGCCGCCCCGCCGACACCCCAGCCGTGGCACTGGACTACGCCCGGGCGGGGGGATTCAGGTTCGTCACGGTGGCGTCGCTGCGGCTGCCGACCCAGCCGGCGGTGATGTTGCTCCTGAGCACCCATCGCAGCCTGTTCACCGAGGACGACGTGCACATGCTCGGCGACCTCGCCGGCCAGGTGGCGGCGCTGAGCCAGCGTGCGGATCTGCTCAGCGACCGCGATCGGCTCACCGGCGAGCTGTCCGACTCCGTGGCGGCCCTGACGGCGGCCGGCGAGGCCAAAAGCACGTTCATGGCGAACATGAGCCACGAGCTGCGGACGCCGCTGAACGCGATCATCGGCTTCAGCGACCTCATGCGCACCGAGCCGGCCGCCGAGGGGCACAGCACCGTGCCCTCGGAGTGGATCGAGCACGTGCACTCCAGCGGCCAGCATCTTCTCGGCCTGATCAACGAGGTCCTCGACCTGGCGAAGATCGAATCCGGCAAGACCGAGCTGCAGTGCGAGCCCGTCGACCTTCCCAGGGCCGTGAACGAGGTCGTGACGAGCCTGGCGGCGCTGTGGCGTCCCAAGGGCCTGGAACTCACGGTCGCTGTGGGGCCGCTGCGGCTCCAGGCCGACCGGATGAGGCTGCGGCAGATCATCACGAACCTGCTGTCGAACGCCATCAAGTTCACCCCCGACCAGGGGAAGATCTTCATCGTGGCCCGGCGGGTGGGCCGCGACATCGCCCTCAGCGTCGCCGACACCGGGCCGGGGATCGCCGTCGCCGACCAGCTGCGGGTGTTCGAGGAGTTCCAGCAGGTCGGTGACCAGAGGAGCCGTTCCGGCGGCACCGGGCTGGGTCTCGCCCTGACCCGCCGCCTGGTCGACGCCCACGGCGGGCGCGTCGAGCTGCAGTCCGAACCGGGCCGCGGCGCCAAGTTCATCGTCTACCTGCCCGCTGCCGACAGAGTGGAGCCCGGAAGGGCCGTTGCGCCGGCCTCCTGCGGCGGGGTCCTCGTCATCGAGGACGACCGGGCCGCCGCGGACCTGTTGTCCACCCAGTTGCAGCGTGCCGGTTATCAGGTCACCGTGGCGACCTCCGGTGAAGAGGGGCTCGAAGCCGCGCGAGCGTGCGACCCCGAAGCCATCCTGCTCGACATCCAGCTGCCCGGCGTCGACGGCTGGCAGGTGCTGGCGGAACTCAAGAGCGATGACCGGCTGCGCCACATCCCGGTGGTCATCATCAGCGTTCACGATGCCACCGACTTCGGTCTCGCGCTCGGCGCCGTCGACTACTTCGTGAAGCCCGTCGACCGCAGTACCCTCATCACCTGGCTCGCCCGGCACGGCCTGATCCCTCCCGGTACCGACCGGGAGCTGACCGTGCTCGCCATCGACGACGACCCGCACAGCCTCGATCTCATCCACGCCAGCCTGCAGGGCGAAGGTATCGACGTGGTCAAGGCCACGGGGGGCGTCGACGGGCTCCGGGCCGCTCGCCGGCACCATGTCGACCTCATCATCTGCGACCTGCTCATGCCGGACCTCGACGGCTTCGACGTCGTCGCCGCGCTGCACAACGACCCGGACACCCGCGGCATCCCGGTGGTCGTGCTCACCGCCCACACCCTCACCGAGGCCGACAAGACCCGGCTCAGCGGCAAGGTCATCGCCATCACCGACAAGACCTCGCCGGCCGAGGGCCTGCCCGACCTCGTCCGCACCATCGGGGAGCTCACCGGTCTGACCATCGACTCCGACGTGGTCGTCGCCTGAGGCGTCGAAACGCCCCGTTGACAAGGCCGCAATACGCAAGTACATCTATGTGAACGGTCACATTGATGTCTGCGAAGGGGCACCTCATGGAGATCTCGTCCCGGACTCGTCCATGGCGAACGGCGTTCGCCGCCCTGGCTGCTGCCGTTCTCTCGGCCGCGGCGCTGACCGTGGCGCCCGGCAGTGCGCTGGCAGCCGTCACGTCGCCCTGCGACATCTACGCCAGGGGCGGCACACCCTGCGTCGCCGCTCACAGCACCACCCGCGCTCTCTTCGGCTCCTACAGCGGTGCCCTTTACCAGGTACGACGCTGGTCCGACGGCGCGACCACCAACGTCGGGGTGCTCGGCGCCGGCGGTTACGCCAACGCGTCCACCCAGGACTCCTTCTGCTCGAACACGTACTGCACGATCGTGCGCATCTTCGACCAGTCGGCGCGCCACAACGATCTGACGATCGCCCCCGGCGGTGGCGCCAATCCCACCCCCGATCAGGGCGCGAACGCGGCGGCGCTGCCGGTGACGGCGAACGGTCACAAGGTGTACGGGGTCTACATCTCCGCCGGCAACGGCTACCGCAACAACGCGACGAACGGCATCGCCACCGGCAGCCGGCCCGAGGGCATGTACATGGTGACCGAGGGGACGCACTACAACGACCGGTGCTGCTTCGACTACGGCAATGCCGAGACCAACAACATGGACACCGGCAACGGCGACATGGACGCGATCTATTTCGGTACGTTGTGCTGGTTCTCGCCGTGCGCAGCGGGACCACGCGTCGCGGCGGACCTCGAGAACGGGCTGTTCGCCGGCGGCAACGGCTCCTGGACCGCGAACACGGGTCGCAGCACACCGTTCGTGACGGCGGTGCTCAAGAACGACGGCACCTCGAGGTACGCCATCAAGGACGGCGACGCGCAGTCCGGCGGCCTGGCGACCCGATACAGCGGGGCGCTGCCGAGCCAGGCGGGCTACCGGCCGATGACCAAGCAGGGCGCGATCATCCTCGGCATCGGCGGCGACAACAGCAACGGCTCCGTCGGCTCCTTCTTCGAAGGCGTCATGACCGCCGGCTATCCGAGCGACGCGACGGAGAATGCCGTCCAGGCGAACATCGTGTCCGTCGGATACACCAAGCCGGTCCCCTTCCCCGTGAACGGTGCCACGTATCGCCTCACGAACCTCGCCGGCGGCAAGGTTCTCGACGCCGTCAACTGCGGCACGGCCAACGGTACGCAGATCGACCAGTGGCAGCCGCTCGGCAACACGTGCCAGCAGTGGCGCTTCACGACCGCCGGCGCCGGCAAGTGGACCATCACGAACGTCAACGCGGGCAAGGTGCTCGACGCGGTCAACTGCGGGCAGGCGCTCGGCACGGCGGTCAACCTCTGGCAGCCGCTCGGCAACCTGTGCCAGCAATGGGCCGTCATCCCCGCCGGGAACGGCCGCTACGAACTCGTCGTCGAGAACAGCGGGATGGTGCTCGACAACGTCAACTGCGGTACGGCGAACGGCACCCGAGCAGACCTCTGGATGTGGCTGAACAACACCTGTGAGCTCTGGTCGATCGCCCCCTGAAGCGTTGCGTGTTCCGGATCGCCGGAGGCCCTTTGTGGCCTGCCGGATCGGCGAGGCTGTGTCATCGTGCCGTCTGAGTGACGGCACGATGCCGTGTCACGCGGACTCCACCATGGCTCGAAAGGTACAGAAATGACATCGGAAGAGGATCTCGGCGGCGCGGAACTGCTGTCCCGGGTCCACCTGCTGCTGGAGGCCATGGTCGTCGCGCCTGGAGACGCATCACTCCTGGAGGCGGCAGCGGCCCAGGCGGCCGTCGCGCTCGGTGCCGACAGCGTGGTGCTCGGCACGATGAGCAGCCGCGATGCCCTGCACGCCTTCCTGTGGCCGGGTGTGGGCGGCGCGATGCACGAGATCGGCGCCCTGCAGGTGGAATCCCGGTTCCCGCTGACCGACACGATAGTGCGGGGCGAGCCGATCTGGCTGTCGTCCCCGTCGGAGATCAGGGCCTTCTATCCCTATGCGGGAGGCCTCTGGGGGCGGGCTTTCGCCGCGGTGCCCCTGATGGTTCGGCAGCATCCCGTCGGCGCGCTGGGCGTGATCTACGACCGGGCCGGGCACTACTTCACCGGGCCCGAGCGAGCCTTCCTCGCTGCCGTCGCCGACATCTGCGCCATCATGGTGTCGGACAAGCCGACGCTCACGTGGACGGCGGACCCGGCGAACCGCAGATCCCTTCATCCCTAGGGCGCTGAATCGTGGACGATGGCACGGTGTCGCGGTTCTCGCTGGAATCCGACGACGTCGAGGAGATCCGTTCCTTCGGCGCTGCGCACTACTTTCCCCGGCGATTCCTGCACCCCCAGAGCCGGTCGGGACGGCTCGCCGCCCGGTTCGACATCCTCAGCCTGGGCCCGCTGTCCATCTGCGATGCCCGGTACGGCGCGGACGTCACGCTGGGGTACGACGCTCCCGATGCGTACCAGGTGGGCGTACCCCTGTCCGGTCATCTGGAGGCGCACCAGGCCGGCCGGGCGCTCCTCAGCGCCGGGGACCGGGCGGTGGTCTCCCGGGCGGGCGAGGACGTCGTGCTCGACCGCTGGAGCGCCGACGGCCGCCAGCTCGTCGTCAAGATCGACCGGGAATTCCTGGAGTGCCGGCTGCAGGATCAGCTGGACGTGGCGATCCGGGGCCCGATCGCCCTGGCCGGCCGGCTCGACGTCGCCGGCGGTCGCGGGCGGAGCTGGGCGGCGCTGGCCAGGCTGGTGGCGGCCGAGTTCAACGGCGAGACCGGCATGTTCGACCATCCGCTCGTCGTCGGTCGGCTGCGGGAGACTCTCGCCCTCGGGCTGCTCCTGGCCGTCGACCACCCCTACCGTGCGGAGCTGAACCGCCCGGCCCGCTGTTACCGGCCACCCTTGGTGCGGCGGGCGGTCGAGGCCATCCACGCCCGTCCGGAATACTCCTACACCGTCGCGGACCTGGCCATCGCCGCCGGTGCCAGCGTGCGTACGCTGCAGGGGGCGTTCCGTCGCTATGTCGGCTGCACCCCGATGGCGTACCTCCGGCAGGTGCGGCTGGCCCGGGCGCACGATGATCTGCGCGCCGCGGACCCGGGTACCACCACTGTGGCGGAGGTCGCCTACCGCTGGGGCTTCCTCCACCTGGGCCGGTTCGCAGCCGCCTATCGGGCGCGGTACCACGCGACGCCGTCCCGGACTCTCCAGGGCCCCTGACGGGGTGTTCCGGTGCCGGCCCGGTCCCGTGGCGCTCGACCTGACAGGTCTCCACCCCCTCAACGGGACCGGGCCGACAAGGTCAGAATCGGCGCACGCGGCGGCCCGCGCCTCGTCCGCGCCGGGTGAACCTTGCCGGCCGCCGAGTCACGATCTCCGTGCCGGCACCGCTACCGGGGTACCGGCGCGCTCGCGCGGTTCTTCCGGCACCGGGGCGGGGGTTCTCGTCCGGCGGCGCTGCACCGCGGCGTCGACGGCCAGCCCGACCAGTGACCCGCCCGCCGCGGCGAGGAACGGCATCACGAGGAGGATGCCGTAGTCGGTGCGGGGAGGGCGACCACGTAGGGCGTCCACTGCGGTGCTGAACCTTCGCCGGTAATTCATGATCTTCCTCCTCCGATTCGGATGTCCCACCATGTGGCCGTGCCGGCCACGCCGAGACCCAGGGCCTCGAGTGCTACCAGTCCCGGCCCCGCCGTCCGCTCCGGGGTCCGCATCCGAAGCAGGAGAATGACCGCGAAGGCGATCAGCACGGCCAGGTCGAGCAGCCGGCGTACGGTTTCGGTCCGGGCGTCCATGGTCTGACGGACGGTGATCCGGTCGATCCAGACCGCGATAGCGGTCACGGTGCCGCCCACCAGGCCGGCGACCACGGTGCAGTAGGCCAGCGTGCCGATGAGCGTCGGCGCACCGAGGAGCCGGGAGACGTCCAGGATGACCGCCACGGCCAGGAGGCCGAGCGGGAACATCAGCAGCACAGGCTGCACCGCATTGCCGCGGACGCTGAGCCGGGTCTGCATGCGACCTCCTCCGCGGACCGGCACCGAACGGGCGGGACGTCGTCGAGCCTCGCCCGGCCGCCCGCTCGCCGCCTCGTCCGTTGCGGATGAGCTGCCCGGCGGTGTCCATGTGGCACGGTGTTCTCCGGACGCTCTACACAGGAGGGAATGGCGGAACCGCACGAACGGTCACTACTTGTTGAATATTGACGCAACACTGTGTGACGGTGGGTGTTGCCACGCTCTTGATCGCATGGTTCGCTGGGGGAGCGAAGGCGCTGGAGGCGTGGTCGTTCTAGGGGTGCAGGGACGGTGGACCGCGATACCGGATTCCGGGAGGCTCCTGACGCATTTGTCGTCGCAGCCGGAGCCGTGGGGGTGCCGGCGGCATAGCCGACCGCCGGCGACGGGGGACGGCTTCACGGATGCGGACCCGTGCCGGAGAGGGCGGCATGGACGTCGACAACGTGGCCGGGCGGGTGAATGGTTCCCTGACCTCGGCCGAGCGACCGAGACATCGAGCGAGCCGGCGTCACGGGCCGTCCGCGTTCACTCCGTTCAACGCCGCGAAAATGTCCCGGCCGCGAATGTTACGGGCCCAAGTTCACCGGCCACGCCTTAACGCGACGCTCGATGCTTCGGTGCATGTCCCCGTGACGCTCGTGTGCGCCGGCGCGGGCTGGGGCAAGAGCGTACTGGTCTCGGCGTGGGCGGAGCGCTGCCCGTTTCCGGTGGCCTGGCTCACCGTCGATCGCGGCGACAATGACGCACAGTCGTTCTGGGCCTACGTGGTCGCGACTCTCCGCGCCGCCGGCGCCGTGCCGGCCGGTAATCCGCTCGGCGAGTGGCGGAGCGTTCCGTCCGATGACGACGAACGCATCCGTTCCCTCGGAAGCGGCATCAAGCGGCTGCAGACGCCGACCGTCCTGGTGGTCGACGACTTTCACGAGGTCGACGATCCGAAGGTCCTCCGCGAGCTGAGTGCACTGATCGACCCTCCGGCGCCCGACCTGCACCTGATACTCATCAGCCGGTCCGAGCCGGCGCTGCCGTTGCACCGGTTGCGTCTCACGGGTGCGCTCGGGGAGATCCGCGCACGCGACCTGGCCTTCACCGCCGACGAGGCCGCTCAGCTGCTGGCCCGCCCCGCGCTCGAGCTGGACGGCGACGACGTGGCGGCGCTGGTAGACCGCACCGAGGGCTGGCCGGCCGGGCTGCAGATGGCGGCCGCCTTCCTGTCCGGGCCCGGCGGCCCTCGCCCGGTCACCGACTTCACCGGCGACGTCCGCCCGGTCGACGAATACCTTGCGACCGAGGTGCTGTCCGGACAGTCGCCGAGAATGCTCCGCTTCCTGCTGTACACGAGCATCTGTGATCATGTCAGCGGCGAGCTGGCCGATGCGCTCACCGGGGACGACGACGGCCAGCGGACCCTCGAGGAGCTGGAGCTGGTCAACGATTTCGTCGTGCGGCTGGGCGCCAGACCCCTGTGGTTCCGCTATCACCACCTGCTGCGCGACGCACTGCGGCATCAGTTGCTGGTGCGCAGTGCGCAGATGGTGTCCGAGCTGCATGGGCGGGCGGCGCTCTGGTATCTCGCCCACGGCTCGATCTTCGACGCTCTCGGTCACGCGGTCGCCGGGCGCGACTGGCCGTTGGTCGGCCGGCTGGTCGTCGCGCAGGCCGCCCCGCTCATCCTGTCGGCGAACCGGACGGCGCTGATGAAGGTGCTCCGGGCCGTACCGGCCGCCGAGTTGGCCACCACCGCCGAGCTCATGGTGTGCGGCGCCCTGCTGCTGTTCGACGCGGGGGATTGGGACGCCATGCCGGCACGCCTGCAGGGGGCGCGTGACCTGCTGCGGGATCGTCCGGAGTCCGAGCGGTCGCCGGTGGAGATCACCATCCGGTCGCTGGAGATGAGCGTACGCCGGGCGGTGGGCGACATGCCGGAGGTGGTGGCGTTGACGACGCGCCTGCTCACCACGCTCAGCAAGGTTCGTTCGGCCGAGGTGCCGGCGGCCGAGCAGTTCCGCGCGGTCGCGCTGAACAACAAAGGCGTCGGGCTGTTGTGGCAGGGCAGGACGGATCTCGCGGAGCGCTTCCTTTGGAGTGCGTCGACCGCCGCCCGGGCGGCCGGCATCGAGCTCGTCGAGATCAACGCACTGGGCCACCTGGCCATGCTGGAGGTCATGGCCGGCTCGGTGCAGGAGGCCGCCCGGCTGGCCGGGGCGGCAAGGGACCTGGCGGAGCGGCGGGGATGGACCTATGCGTTGCAATCAGTTGCGGCACACCTCGCTCTGGTGCTCGTGCACGTCGAACGCCACGAGCCGGCTCAGGCGGAACAGGTTCTCCACCAGGGCCGGCGAGCCCACCGCAACGAGCCGGAGGCGGTGCAACGGCTGACGTGGCTGGGCACCCAGGCCCGGCTCGCGCTGGCACAGGGCGAGCCGGCGCGGGCGCGGAGCCTGCTCGCGCAGGCGCGCCGATACCGGGACTCCCGCATCCGGGCGCCCGCCCTCGACCGATGGCTGCTGCTCACCGAATCGGAGCTCGATCTGCGGGCCGGCGCGGCCGAGCTGGTGGAGCGGCGGTACGCGGAGATGGCGCCTCGAAGCCCACTCACCTTCGCCGAGCGCGTCCGCCGGGCGCGGGCGGCGTTCGAGATGGGCAACGTGAAACAGGCGGAGGACCTGCTGGCCGGGCCGCCCCCGCCGTTGGCCGAGACGGTGGCCACCGTCGAGGCGTACCTTCTGACCGCCCTCATCGCCGATGCGAGACGGCAGGGGGTTCGCGCGGGCGATGCCCTCGCCAGGGCGGTCGCGCTGGCCGAGCAGGAGCGGCTGCGCAGGCCGTTCGTCAGCATGGGCGGCGGCCCGCTGGAACGGCTGATCGGCCGGCAGAACCTGCTGGCCGGCCGCCCGACGACCTTCATGGCCGGCGTCCTGAGAGCGATGACCGGGGCGGGTGCGGTGGAGCGGGCCGTGCAGCGTAACGGGGACCTCAGCGAGCGGGAGATGGAGGTCCTGACGTACCTGCCGACCATGCTGACGGCCGGAGAGATCGCCGCCGAGCTGGGTGTCTCCATCAACACCGTCAAGGCTCACCTGAGATCGATCTATCGCAAGCTGGGCGTGGCCCGTCGGCGCGAGGCGGTGACCCGCGCGCGGGCATCCGGCCTGTTCTGAGCCGTCCCGGCCGGCTCAGTGCAGGATGGTCTTCAAGCCGATCAGGGCGACGCCGAACAGTCCCGCCACGGCGGTGGAGACCAGCTGCTCGCCACGGGACAGCCGGCCCTGCCGGCCGATCCGCCAGCCCGCCATGCAGAGCAGGACGGTGCTGCAGACCAGGGCCGCGACGATCGCGGTACGCAGGTTGGCGCGGAGCAGCCAGGCCACCACCAGCACACCCAGCGGCAGGAGGGAGGCCGTGACCATCTCCCAGCCGCTGGTCAGTTGCGCGCGGACCGTGTCCCACCGGGGGCGGTGGCCCTGGTGGATGCGTTCGGCCACGATCCGGGCGTACCGTTCCGCGGCCCAGTAGATCGAGAGCGTGACCAGCACCGCGACGACGGTGGTCGACACCGTCGGCGCGTGGGAGGCCACCATGACGGCGGCGCTCACGATGATGCCGTACAGGCCCGCCGCGGTCGCCTCCTGCACGTCGTGGGGTGACTTCGGCTGCCGCGGCGAGGCGTGACGGGCCTGCTGAGTGCGCACGCGGACCTCGTCAGTGGGCGCCGGTAGCAGCGAGTGCGTCGCCCGGTCCCGCGGTTCGCGGACCCGGGGGACGGGCGCGGGCGGCGACGGTCACGAGCACCTCGTAGGCCGCCAGCACCAGCGCGATGACCAGCAAGGAGGTCCATGACGACCACAGCAACGCGAGCACGGCGGCCACTACGACGCCGCCGACGCGCAGTGGGTCCAGGTGGGCGGCGGCCCAGCCGGGGCCGCGCGCGGCGAGGACCCGACCGCCGACCCGCGCCCCGCGGCCGGCGGCGCGCATCCCGAGGACGGTCTGCCGGCGGAGCCAGGTCGGTGCCCGGCCCGGCCCGATCAGGTACATCGCCACGGCCAGGACCGCGCCGATCACGATGATCTGGACGCCCCGCAGGCGCAGCAGGCCGAAGACGCTCGTGAAAGCCGCCGCGACGCCGTCTCGGTAGACGCCCGCGGGCACCTCGCCGAGCAGTTGCCCGCGTACGGCCCGCAGCGCTGCGGTCACCGCCACGGCGGCGACGACCAGCCACAGGCCGAGCTGGAGCAGCGTGCGCCGGCGCTCCGGAGAGACCAGAAGCGCGAGGCACAGCAGGACGAGCGTACCGATCACGCCGAGCACCAGGTCGCGCTTGGCGGTCGCCACGGCCTGCTGAGCGGCCCACAACTGGCCCGAGTCGTAGATCGTGAACTGGGCGAAGTTCTCCGGCAGGGTGATCCCCAGTGCGTCCTGCACCCGGATCCGCAGATTGTCCGGGATCGCGCCGCTGCCGAGGTCCGGCAGGGAGATCTGCTTGCCGAACAGCGTCGGCATCTGGTTGCTGAGCTCCCGGAGCACCTGGTTGATCAGTGGCAGCAGGTCGATGTCGACGTGGTCCTGCCGGCCGATCACGACGGTGCTGGTGCCGTCGATGATGGCGAGGGCGCGCTGGTGCGCGCGACGGTTCAGCTCCACCCAGATCCCGGCGAAGCGATCGCTCTGCAGCACGTTCGTGACGGTCGTCCGTACGGCGCCCCGCAGCTGGCCCGTCGCCGGTCCGGCGAGGAACGCCGCCTGCTGGGGAAGGACGCTGCGCACCCGCTGCTCCACGTCGAGGGCCGCGAACACCTGCGTCGTGGTGTACTCGGCGACCGCCGTGGCGACCTGCGGGTTCTGCGGCAGCGGCGCCACCGTCGAGACCCACCGGTCGGTACTGAGCACGGTGGTGGCCGCCCACACCCCGACCACGCTCGCGACGAGGGCGAACGCTGACAGAGCGATGAGCACGGCGGCCGTGGCGCGGCGCAGGGTGCGGACCACGGCGGCACGGCGGCGCCGGGTGTCGAGCCGAGCGTGCAGCGATGTCACCTCGGCGCGCAGCCGGGTGAGCTCGTCGCCGCGCATGGTTTCCGGGCCAGGGGTGCCCGCCTCCGCGGTCATGCCGGTCACCTCCGCGTGATCCGCAGCATCTTGGCCTCGCCTCCGTGGACGATCAGCGCGTAGATCGCCGACACGTCGAAGCAGACCGCGAGGATGGTCCAGGCCGGATAGGCCGTGACGAATCCGAGGTTCACCAGCGCGTTGATGGAAGCCACCACCACGCCGACGACCCGCGCCCATCGGTATCCGAGCACGACCCCGCCGCCGGCCGCCACCAGGACCACGCCGAGGATCAGCAGCGCCCATCCCCAGACGGCGTAGTTGACGTCGACCGCCAGGCCCGAGGTCGACGAGCGGTAGAAGCTTTCGTCGAACACCGCGACGAGCCCCTGGACGGCATTGATCAGGCCTGCGCCGCAGAGCAGGATGCCGATGAAGACCACCCAGCCGAGCCACGCGGTGGCGGCCCTGGGCTCGGCGCTCGAGTGCGCCTGTACTTGCTCGCTTTCGGTCATGGCTGGTCCGTTCCTCCTCGTGGGCGGGAAGCGCTCCTCAGCGGTACATGCGCGGCGCGGCACGGACGGCCGTGTGCGCGGAACCGGCGACCAGCGAGCCGATGGCCACGCCAAGGACGAAGTTGAGGCCCGCGGTGAACAGGCGGGAGCCCAGGTCCTGGTCGGTGACGAAGGGCGCCAGCATCGCCACCACGGTCGCCAGCGTCATGACCCAGCCGAAGAAGAGCATGGGCCGGGGGGTGAACATGAGCAGCAGGTGCATCACCCCGGTGGCCACGAGGCTGAGCATCGCGGCGCCCAGGGCGTACCATCCGGTTCTGGCGTCGCCCCACACGCCGGCACCCTTGGGCGCGAGCACGTCCACATGGAAGAGTCCGCGACCCACGAGGACCCCGACTATCGCGATGAGGGCGGCCACGACCGCGGTGGCCGCACCGCCGGCCCACAGCCGGCCGGCGTTGAGCGCCGGTCGCGGTGACGGACTCGCGGACTGGTACATCGCCGTCATGGCGTTCCTCCTCCAGGCACCGCGGCTACCGTGGCCGCTCGTGGGCCGAGCGTCGTCGGCGGGCGGGTCGCTGTGCTCATCCGGCGGGGGTGAACCGGCTCGCGGGTCCCGGAAATACCCCGTCAGGGATGAGGGTCGGGGTGCCGGGGCGCGGTCACGATGGCTCCGACGCCGCCGGACACCAGGAGGGCGGCTCGGGGCGAACCGATGTCGGGAGCGAGCGATGACAACCTTCACCGTGTGGAAGTTCGACGATCCGGACGGCGCGGACCGGGCCGCGCGGATCCTCACGAATGCCGAAGCGGACGGGCTGGTCAAGGTCGAGGACCATGCGATCGTGCGGTGGCCGGCCGGGGCGGCGCAGCCCAGCACCGCGCACGGGCACGAGGGCGTCTGGCAGGGTGCGGGCTGGGGCGGGATCTTCGGCCTGCTGATCGGCACGTTGTTCTTCATGCCGCTGGTCGGTGGCATGGCCGGTGCGGCGCTCGGCGCCCTCGGCAGGGCCACCGAGGACGCCGGCATCAGCAAGGAGGACCTGGCGAAGATCCGCGACGAAGTGACGGTCGGCACGTCCGCCCTGTTCGCCGTCACGGACCAGGGTGACCTCGACCGGCTGGGCGAGCGGTTCCGGGGTATGCGGAGCAAGCTCATCGCCACCAACCTCACCGACGGCGAGCGGGGCATCCTGTTCGAGACGTTCGGCGGCGCCTGAGCGCCCTCAGTAAGGCGTCGGGACGTGCCGGACGGACAGGCCCGGCTCATGGTAGCCGTCCGGCTTCTGACGCTTCGGGAGCGTCACCTCGAGCGGCTTCAGCGGCCGGTACGGGACGCTGCTGAGCAGATGACTGATGACGTTGAGGCGGCCGCGTTTCTTGTCGTCGTTGTTCACCACGTACCACGGGGCCCAGGCGGTGTCCGTGGCGCGGAACATGGCGTCGCGGGCCCGTGAGTAGTCGTACCAGCGGCTGTACGAGCGGAGATCGAGCTCGGAGAGCTTCCAGACCTTGCGCGGGTCGTTGATGCGGCTCTCCAGGCGCCGCGTCTGCTCGTCGGCGCTGACTTCCAGCCAGTACTTGAGCAGGATGACCCCGGAGTCGGCGATGGCCCGCTCGACTCCGGGGGCTGCCTCGAGGAAGTTGTGGGTCTGCTGCTCGGTGCAGAAGCCCATGACCCGTTCGACGCCCGCGCGGTTGTACCAGCTGCGATCGAAGATCACCACGTCGCCGGCGCCGGGCAGGTGCGGCAGATACCGCTGCAGGTACATCTGGGAACGCTCGCGCTCGGTCGGGGCCGGCAGTGCCACGACGCGGAAGACCCGCGGGCTGACCCGCTCGGTGATCGCCTTGATCGTGCCGCCCTTGCCCGCGGTGTCGCGTCCCTCGAACACGATGCAGATCTTGGCACCCGTACCCTTCACCCACTCCTGCATGGCGACCAGCTCGCCGTCCAGACGGCGCAGCTCCCGCTGGTACTGCTTGTTCTTCATCCGAGGGATCATGGTGTCCTCCTTGCGCGTCTGCGGATGGTCTGTTCAGTCGCGACGGGCTCGCGCGGGCGTGACCGCGCTCCGGGCGTCGAGAGTCGCCTCCGGCGCACGGCCGCGCCGGATCCCCTTGGCGACCTCGACGACCAGCGGCAGCGCGGCGGCGAGCAGGAAGCACCCCAGCCACTGCCGGCCGGTCAGCCCCTGCGTGAGCAGGCTCCGCTGGAGGAAGTCGACCCGGGTGGCCACCACCACCAGCCCGACCGGGATCAGCCCGATCGCCGCCGCCTTCAGCACCGGCGGGAGCAGCCCGGGGGCCGGGTCGCGGCGGTTGACCAGCGCGTTGCCGACCGTGCCGAGCCCCATCACCACGAACGCCATCGTCATGGCCGCGCTCGGCGCGTCGGTGCGCGGCGTGTCCGGGCCGGCGACCATCGGCGCGAGCGCGGCGAGGAAGAGCACCGAGGCGTAGAGCAGCCACGACAGCACGGCTGCCCGGTTGGTGATCGGCACCCGGGGATCACGCGGTGGCCGGCGCATGACCTCGGCGTCGCCCGGATCCACGGCGATGATCACGACGCCGACCGCGGTGGCGCAGAAGAACAGGTAGAGCACCATCGAGGGGGTCAGGGCCACACCGTGGTTGATGTTCAAGGCGGTGGCGGCCACGAAGAGCATCACCAGGGACAGGAGCTGGGTCATCTGGTAGCGGACGTACGCGACGATCTTCTCGTAGACGCGGCGGCCGATCTCGACCGCGTGCACCAGGGTCCCGAAGTTGTCGTCGGTGAGGATCATCCGTGCGGCCTGCTTGGTGACCTCGCTGCCGCTGCCCATCGCCACCCCGATGTCGGCCTGCTTGAGCGCCGCGGCGTCGTTGACGGCGTCCCCGGTCATCGCGACGATCAGGCCCTGGTCCTGCATCAGACGCGCCAGGCGCAGCTTGTCGCGGGGCGAGACCCGGCCGAAGACGTGCAGCTGGGGCAGCTGCCGCGCCAGTTCCTCGTCGGACAGCTCCGCCAGCTCCTTGCCGCTGATCGCGCCGGCCCCGAGCCCGAGCGTCTCGCCGATGGCCCGGGCCGTGACGGCGTGGTCACCCGTGATCATCCGCACGTCGATGCCGGCGTCCAGCGCAGTGTGCACGGCGCCCCGGGCCTCCACGCGGAGCGGGTCGATGATGCCCACCATGCCGACGAAGCCGAGGTCCTGGGTCAGTGACATCGGGTCCGTGGTCAGCGCCGGCACCTCGTCCGCGCTGACGATCCGGGCAGCGAAGGCCAGGACCCGCAGGCCCTTGCCGGCCATCCGCCGGTTGGCGGCGGTGATGTCGGCACGGGACTCGTCGATCGGTGTCTGGGCGCCGCTCAACGGCCCGCCGACCCGGCTGCACCGAGTCAGGACCACGTCGGGTGCGCCCTTGACCAGCTCGATGACGCAGTCGGTGCCCGCCACCGCGTACCGGTGGAAGGTCGCCATGAACTTGTAGTCCGAATCGAACGGCACCTCGGCCAGGCGGGGGTAGGTGCGCCGGGCCTCGCCGGCGTGCACACCCAGCTTGGCGGCGAGCACCACGAGCGCGGCCTCGGTCGGATCACCGATCACGGTGCCGTCGTCGCCGACGGTCGCGTCGCTGTCCAGCGCGAGCCCCAGGGCCAGCCGGGTGAACTCGGGCACCGGTGCTCCCGACGCGGAGGTGACGGCCCCGGTCTTGCGGTAGCCCTCGCCCTCGACGGCGTACCAGGCGCCTCCTGCGTAGAGCTGCGAGACCATCATCTCGTTCATCGTCAGCGTGCCGGTCTTGTCGGTGTTGATGGCGCTGGTGGCGCCTAGCGTCTCGACGTCGGTGAGGTTCTTGACGATGGCCTTTGCCTCCGCGAGGCCCTTAGCCCCGTACGAGAGCAGCCCTGCCACGAACGCGGGCAGGCCGGTCGGAATGGCCGAGATCGCCATGGCGGTGCCCAGCAGCAGGAGCTGGTCGAGTGCCATGCCGCGCAGCCAGCCCACCACCACGATGAACGCGACAGCCGTCCAGGCGACGATGCCGAGGACCTTGGTCAACGAGTCGAGCTCACGCTGCAGGGGCGACCTGGTCCGGTGCACCGAGCTCAGCATCGTCGCGATCTGCCCCATCTCGGTGTGCATGCCGGTGGCGGTGACCACCATCGTGGCCGTACCCCTGGTCACCGAGGTGTTCTGGAACAGCATGTTCGACCGGTCGCCGACCGCGACGTCACCGGTGGGCAACGCGCGGGCCTCCTTGGCGACGGGTGCGCTCTCCCCGGTGAGCGCCGCCTCCTGGGCCTCGAGGGTGGCCGAGTGCAGGATCCGGCCGTCGGCTGGGACCAGGTCGCCCGCCTCGACGCGGACGATGTCGCCGGGAACGACCTCCGTGGCGGCCACGAGGGTGAGCTTGCCGTCGCGGACGAGTCTCGCCTGCGGTACCTGCATCTTGGAAAGAGCGTCCACACTGGCCCGCGCCTTGAGTTCCTGCCGGGCGCCGAGGACCACGTTGAGCAGGATGAGCAGGCCCACGATGATCGAGGTCGAGAACTCGCCGATCAGGATGCTGACGGCGACCACGGCCACGAGCATGATGTTCATCGGGTCGCGGAGCTGCTGCATCGCCACCGCCCACGCCGACGGCGGCTTCTCGGCGGCGAGGCGGTTGGGCCCGTAGCGGCTGAGCCGGGCCGCCGCCTCGTCGTGGCTGAGCCCGCGGTCGGCGTCGCTCTCCAGCGCTGCGACGGTGACTATCGCCGTCTGGGCGTACCAGGGACGGCGGCCGTCGGAGGCGCCGGCCTTCGTCTGCTCGATGGTGCCGGTCTCGTCGGTCATGGCGTGCCCTCTCCGAAGCCGGCCGGGGGTTCCCGCTCGGCTCGGGCTCCACCTTCGCGGCTGCCCCCGCGGAGGTCCCTCACCCGGAGGGGATGGTTTCGCCGCTCCTGCGCGATCGCGTGTCCCAGCACCGCCGCCAGCAGCAGGCAGAACGCCAGAATGTACAGCCAGCCGATGTAGGTGAAGGCGACGCCGATGGTGCCGTAACGGTCCTCGCTGGAGCGCAGCGCCCACGGCAGGTATCGGGCTCCGACGGGACGGACCGCGAGCATCATCAGCCCGAAGGCGAGGCCACCGGGCAGCGCCGGCCGGGCCGGCAAGGCATTTCCGAGCAACAGAAGCGGCAGGAGGACCGCGAGCGTGCAGTCCGCCAGAAAGAGCAGGACTGCCGATGACACAGCGGGCAGAGGCAGTCCGGCCGTGAGCCGGCCGAGCATGCGGGTACCGACGGCGAACAGGGCCAGCGTCAGTACCGTGGCGAACCATCGCCAGGCCGCTCTCGGACCGGTGGGCGTGCTGGATACGGACCACACGGCTCCGTAGGCGCGGGCGAGCGCCCGGGCGAGCCCGGTGGAGGACAACAGGACGACCAGGCTGCCGAGCATTCCGAAGGCACTGATGCCTTGGTGGCTGAGTGCGTCGTCGATGACGCGCCGGGACGACTCCGGCACGTGCGCGAGGTCCGAGACACGGGAGGTCCGGCTCGGCCCGAGCACCGCACCGAGCAGGATCAGGACCGGAAAGATGGACGTGAACGCCTGTGCGGCGAGCGTCATCGACCGGTCGAAGATCTGCACCCGGGCGAACTCCGTGGCGGTCCGGGCCAGGAGACTGCGGGGATCCGGTATGCGCCGCACGGGTCACCTCGACGGTCCGCCGCTTGTGCCGTCCGCCGAGATGAGGGCGCCTATCCAGCGCGTCGCCGGGTCGATGTCCACGAGCAGACCCTTGGCCAGCAGGCTCAAGGGGATCGCCAGGAGCGCGCCGAGGGGGCCGAGGACCCAGGTCCAGAACACCAGGGACAGGAACGACACGGTGGCCGACAGGCCGACGGCGTCGCCGACGATCTTCGGCTGGATCACCGACTGGATCACGAAGTTGACGACGCAGTACAGCGCGACGACCATGGCCATCCGCGGCGGGCCACCCTCCAGGAGAGCGAGCAGCGCCGGCGGCACCAGGCCCACCACGAAGCCGATGTTGGGAATGTAGTTGGTGATGAACGAGAGCAGTCCCCACAGCAGTGGCAGCGGGATGTCGAGCGCCCAGAGCACCACCGTGTCGATCACTGCGACGATCAGTCCGAAGATCGTCGAGACCAGCAGGTAGCGCCTGGTGCCCTGGGCGAAGGAGCGCAGCGCGCCGATGACCTCGGGGCGTTGCGTCGCGGCGGTCGCGAGCCGGGCGGGGAAATGGACCGCGTCCAGGCACAGGAAGAGCAGCAGGGCGAGCAGGAAGACGCTGTTGGAGAGCAGCGCGAGAAGTCCGCCGAGCGTGTTCAGCACCAGCTCCGCGACGCCGCCCGGGCCGATCAGCCCGGTGAGGTCCTGCACCTGATGCGCGTCGACTCCCAGGGCGTCGAGTGATCGGGTGGCGGCGGCACGCAACTCCGCGAACTGGCTCTGGTACTGCGGCATGAGGTCGACCAGGCGGGTGACCGACAGCACCAGGGCGATGCCCAGCCCACCCAGCACGACGTACACCGTCGCTATGAGGGCCGCGGCTGCCGCCCAGACCGGTGCGCCCAGGCCGCGCAGCCAGGTGCTCAGCGGGCTGGCGGTGACGGTCAGCATCAGGGCGAGAACGACCGGGCCGAGGATGTCGGAGACCGAACGCAGGCCGGCCACCGACACCACGACGCTCGCCAGGCCCAGCAGCACGATGACTCCGCGGGGCAGGGCGGAGCCGCCGTCGCTCACGCCGCCGGACGGGCGGCTCACCTTCAGGACTCCTTGACCTCGGCGCCGTGCACCGCGAGCGCGTAGATGACCAGGATGTCGGTCGCGATGACGATGGTGCACCAGATCGGGTAGGCCGGCAGGAACGCGATGTTCGCCAGGGCGCTGAGCACGGCCACCACGATGCCCAGGACGCGGGCCCACATCTGGCCGAGCAGGACGCCGATGCCGATGCCGATGGCGGCGAGACCCAGGAACAGGTGCGTCCAGCCCCAGGACGTGTAGTCCATGGTGAGGGTCAGGCCGTTCCGGGTGACCAGGTACTGATCCTCCTTGAAGAGGGCGACGAAGCCCTCGATGGCCTGGAAGCTGCCCATCATCACCAGCATGATGCCGCCGAACACGACGAACCCGGTCCATCCGGTGCGTCGACGGGCCGGCGCGTTGTACGGATCGTCCGCGGTGTAGCCGCGCTTCTCCTGGGTGTCCGACATGACGATGCCACCTCTCCTTGTTTCCTTCGGTCGTCCGGCCGCTCGACCGGACGTCATGTCTGGCGCCGTCGCACCGGCGCCTGCGGCAGGTCGTTGACCGCCGCGCTCAGGTACGGCCCCACGAGGGCCAGCCGGGACTCGCCGTCCGCGGCCACCTCTATCCGCGAGCCGTCCCACACCAGCAGGCAGACGGCGATCGGCTGCGATCCGCACCGCCTGATGTCCCCCGGGGCCAGGTGGTACACGCCGGCCGACACTGCCGCCCGTACCGGGATGACTCGGCTGATCACCGGTCCACGCCGGACCACCAGCACGTCGTCCACCCATGCCGCCCACATCGGTCGCGACCACCACCGGGTCAGCCGCGGCCAGATCGCCGACGGGTATCCGCAGGCGCGGATCCGGCACCGGAACGCGTCCTCGAACCGCACGAAGCGTCGCCGGCTGCGGTACGCCGCGACGTCGGCGGCGATCAACGCGCCGAGGAAGGCCGCGATCATCAGTGATACGAGCACGGGAGCCCTCCCTTCGGCTGTCGTCCGCATGGTCGCCCGCTGGGAAAGGCCTTCGCGCCATCCGCCGCGAGTGAGATGGGCGGCGGCCGACCATTCGCCCGGGACGATCCACCGGCCCGTGCCCTTGCGCTGAAATGGGGCGTGACCTCGAGCGCCTTGGCACTGATCGCGGCCGCCGTGTTCGCCTGGGGGGCGTTCTCGGCGAGGCTCGAGCGCGCCGACCTCACCGCCCCGATCGCCTTCGTCGGCGTCGGTGTCCTGGTGGCCGGCTTCTCCGGGTTCGGCGCGGATGCCGGCTCGACCGGCGTCACGGTGCTGACCGAGGCGACGCTGGTCTGGGTGCTGTTCTCCGATGCCGCCCGGGTCGGCCTCCGCGAGTTCCGCCGGGAAGCCGGGCTGTACGGCCGGCTCCTCGGCCTGGCCCTGCCCCTGACCGTGGTGGCCGGGGCCGTCGGCGCCTGGGCCATCCTCGGCATCTCGACGCCGTGGCTCGCGCTGCTGATCGGTGCCGCCCTGGCCCCGACGGACGCCGCCCTGGGCGCCGTCGTGATCACTCATCCCGCGGTGCCCGATCGGGTCCGGCGCCTCCTGAACGTGGAGAGCGGACTGAACGACGGCATCGTCACGCCGGTCGTGATGGTCGCGCTGGCCGGGGCCGCGTCGGCGCCCGGGCACGCCGGGGCGACCGTGGGCGCGGCCGCGCTGCAGCTGGTGGGCGGCGCGCTGATCGGCGTGGCCTTCGGCGCGGGCGGGGGAGCCCTGCTGCGGGTGGCCGGCCGCCGGGGCTGGGCGGCCGACAACTTCGCCGGCCCCGCGGTACTGGCGCTGGCCCTGGTGGCCTACGCCGGATCGCTGGCGGTGCACGGCAACGGGTTCGTCGCCGCCTTCGCCGGGGGCCTAGCGTTCGGGCACGTCGCCGGCCGGGGCGGTCCGCGCGAGGTCTTCTACGTCGAGCAGACGGCCGGGCTGGCGTCGCTGCTGGTCTGGCTGCTCTTCGGTGCGGTCGCCGTACCGCTGCTGTACGACCGGATCGACGGCGGGCTGCTGCTCTACGCCGTGGTGAGCCTGACCGCCGTACGGATGATCCCGGTCGCGCTGAGCCTGATCGGCGCCCGCCTCGGGACCCGTACCGTCCTCTTCGTCGGCTGGTTCGGTCCCCGCGGGCTCGCCTCGGTGGTCTTCGCGTTGCTGGCCGTGGAGCAGCTGGGCGAGCGCGCCCGCCCGGCCGTCGCCGTCATCGTCCTGACGGTCCTGCTCAGTGTGGTGGCGCACGGCCTGACCGCCGGTCCGTGGGCCGCCCGGTACGGCGCCCACGCCGGCGCGGACCACGAGGCCCGGCGAGCGGCATGAGGGACCGGAGGACGCCGATCGTCGCGGTGTTCCTGCTCGGCTGGGCGGCGCTGGGCATCACGATCGGCGTCCTGCCGGGAATCTCGGCGACGAGCGGCTGGGCCGTGCTGCTCGCCGCGGCCGTGCTCGGCCTGCTCGGCGCGGTACTGCGCCCGGCGGCAGCGGTGCTGCTCACCCGCGTGGGCTGGGCCGGCGTCCTCGGCGGCTGGCTGCTGGGCCAGGCCCTGATCGTCTACCTTGCGCTGTCGGTGACGCCCGGGCTGCACATCGCCGGTTTCGGGGCCGCGTTCTGGGCGTCCTGGATGTACGCCGCGCTGGCCAGCATCGGTCTCTGGTTCGTCACGGCCGGTCAGCCGGCGATGATCACCCGGCATCTGCTCCGGGTGAACCGCCGCCACCGGCGGGCCGCTCCCTCGAGCGACGTGCCGGGCGTGGTCTTCATCCAGATCGACGGGCTCTCCGCCCCGCTGGCCCGGTGGGCGATCGCCGCGGGCTGCCTGCCGACGCTCACCCGGTGGTTGCGGTCGGGCAGCCACACCCTGGCGGAGTGGCACGCGCAGCTGCCGGCGACCACCCCGGCCAGCCAGGCCGGTCTGCTGCACGGCGCGAGCGCCGCAGTGCCGGCGTTCCGCTGGTACGAGAAGGACTCCGGCCGCCTGGTCGTCACCAACCGGCCGCGCGACAGCGCCCTGGTCGAGGCCCGCCTGAGCGACAGGCGAGGCTTGCTGGCCGACGGTGGTGTGAGCGTCAGCAACGTCTTCTCCGGCGATGCGCCGACGAGCCTGCTGACCATGAGCACCATCGGGGCCCGGGCGACGGCCGGCCGTCCCGCCCGCTACGTCAGCACGTACCTGCTCGATCCGTTCGGTCTCACCCGTTCGCTGATGCTGACCGTCGGCGAGATCGTCAAGGAGCTGCACCAGGCGCGACGGCAGCGGTTGCGGCGGGTGCGGCCGCGGATCCGCCGGACCGCCTCGTACGTGCTGTTGCGGGGGCTGACCAACGTGTTGCTCCGCCACCTCAACCTCTCGATCATCGCCGAGCACGTCATGCGCGGCGCCCCGGCCGTCTACTGCGATTTCGTCGACTACGACGAGATCGCGCACCACGCCGGACCGGGGCGCCCGGAAGCCCTGGCGGCGCTCGAAGGCATCGACGGTGTCCTCGCGACGCTGGAGGACGTGGCGAAGGCGGCTCCCCGCCCGTACCGGTTCGTGGTCCTCTCCGACCACGGGCAGAGTCAGGGGGCGACCTTCGCGCAACGGTACGGCCACACCCTGGAGGAGCTCGTCCATACGCTCAGCGCCGCGCCGGGTCCGGGCGTCGTCGCGACCGGTGACGACGAGCAGGCCGGCCGGGCCCGGGCGTTGCGGGCCGGGCTGGTGGGCGGCACGGGCGAGCAGACGAAGGACGGTCGTGCCGTGCCCGAGATCGTCGTCGCGGTCTCGGGCAATCTGGCCCTGGTGTATCTGGCCCGGCATCCCGGCCGGATGACGATGGAAGACATCGAGGAGCGCTGTCCGCGGCTGCTTCCCGGCCTCGTGGGCCACGGCGGTATCGGGTGGATCATGGTCCGGTCGCGCCGGCTCGGCCCGGTCGTGCTGGGCCGAGCCGGGCGCCGCATCCTCCTCGACGACCGGGTCGAGGGCGAGGACCCGCTGGCCGGGTTCGGCCCGCTGGCCGCGGCCGATCTGCGCCGGCACGACACGCTGGCGCACGTGGGCGACATCGTCGTCAACAGCCTGCTGGATCCGGTGACCCAGGAGGTCGCCGCCTTCGAGGAGCTGATCGGCTGCCACGGCGGCCTGGGCGGGTGGCAGAGCCGGTCGATGCTCGTCCATCCCGCCGCCTGGCCGGTCACCGAGGAGCTGATCGGTGCCGACTCCGTACACCGGCAGTTGGTGCGCTGGAGGGAACAGCTGATCAGCGGGGCGGGGCCGGCCGGGACCCCGGACCCTCCTCGTGGGGAAGCCGGCGCACCTCGATGAGGCGCAGGCCGAGACCGTGGATGCGGGAGATGAGACCGACGACGGCGGATTGATCCGGTAGGGATCCGTGCAGCACCGTCTCCGGCGGTTCGACGCTCACGGTCAGATCCCGGAGTTCCGCGAGCAGCTCTGCCGGGATCTCTCCGGAGACCCTGACCTGATATGACGCCTCGGGCATGATCTTTCCCTCCGTCGCCGCGCCCGCCGACCGGTCATCCCGCGAATCTTCCGCTGCGCTTCAACTCGGCCCGCATGATGGCGACCTCGTCCGCGCCCGGGACCACGATGCGCGGATCCGGGGTGAAATCGAGGTCCGGGTCGCGTTCCTTGTAGTCGACGGCGTTGAGGATGACCTTGATCGTGTTCAGCCGGGCCCGCTGTTTGTCGTTGGAGCGGATGATCAGCCAGGGGGCGGCCTTCGTGCCGGTGCGCACGAGCATCTCGTACTTGCGATTGGTGAAGTCGTCCCACCGGTTCTGGGCCTGCATGTCGATCTCGCTGAGCTTCCACCGGCGCAGCGGGTCGGTCAGGCGGCGCTCGAACCGGTGGGCCTGCTCCTCCTTGGTGACGCTGAAGTACAACTTGACGAGGACCGTGCCCTGACGCACCAGATCCTTCTCGAACCCGGTGACGCCGCGCAGGAAGTCCTGGTACTCCTTGCGGCTGCAGAATCCGAAGACCCGTTCCACCATCGCGCGGTTGTACCAGCTCCGGTCGAACAGCACGATCTCGCCGCCGGTCGGGAACTGGGCCACGTAGCGTTGGAAGTACCACTGGGTCCGCTGGTCCTCGGTGGGTCGTCCGAGCGCGACGACGCGGTAGTGCTTTTCGTTCATGAAACGGGTCACCCGCCGGATGGCGCCGCCCTTGCCCGCGGCGTCGCGCCCCTCGAACAGCACGATCATCCGCAGGTCCTCGGCCTCGAGGTGGCGCTGCAACTTGAGCAGCTCGACCTGCCACGCCCGCAGGCAGAGATCCGCGTTCAGCTTCCGGGCCAGCGTCGCGCGCTCGCGCCGGAGCGTCGCGAGTTCCCGCATCGCCTCCCCGTACGCCGCGGCGAGGTCTGCCGGGAGCCGCTGCGGTGACGACGCGGGCATCGTGGTCCTCCTTCGAGCAGGTGACTCTCAGCGTCGCGCGGCGATCGTTATCGGACGTCATCCCGGACGAGTGACGCATCAGATGAGCCCCAGCGAGCGGGCCCGGCGAACCGCCTCGTTGCGCCGCGACGCGGAGAGTTTGCGCAGGATGCTGCGGACGTGGGTCTTCACCGTGTTGACCGAGACGTACAGCGTGGCGGCGATCTCCTCGGTCGGCAGCATTCCGGCCATGCCTTCCAGGACCTCCATCTCCCGCCGGCTCAGCGACTCGACGATCACCAGGTTGCCGGGCTCCGGTGCCCGGCCGGCGGGCTGCGGAGCCGTCGGCGCCTCACCCTGCAGGGTCCGGTACTGGTGGGTCAGCTCGTCGTCGTCGCGCAGCACGCGGCGGAGCCGTGCCCAGACCTGCTGCACGGCGCGACGATGCGCGTCCGGGACGGCAGCCCGCAGAGCGTGCCGCAGGGAGCTGCGGGCATTGGCGGCGTCGCCCGTCTGGTCGGCGATCGTCGCCATGGTCAACCAGGCTTCCACGCAGATCGGCGGGGCCAGTCCGGCCGAGCTGAGCACCGGCACGAGGGTTTCGGCCGCCCGCTCCGCCGCGCCCCCGGCGGCCAGGGCGGCGGCGTGGAGCACGACGACGTCCGGCGGGTGCGGCTGCGCGAACCGGCCGACCACCTCGATCGCCTCGGGGGCCCGGCCGGTGGTGATCAGCAGATGGGCGCGGGACACGCTGATCTCCCGGACCATCCACTCCGGTGGGACGCGACCGGGCGGGGCCGACGCCTCCTCGAGCAGGCTCAGGGCGCCCCGGAGCTCGCCGCGGGCCTGTAACCGGCGTGCCTTCACCAGCGCGAATGCGGCGGCGGCGACCCCGTCGTCGCGCGGATGGCGCTTCGGGTCGGCGGCGCGCAGATGGCGGCCGGCCGCGTCGACGTCGTACCGCTCCATCGCCACCCAGGCGAGGGCCACGCGGGCCACGATCGGCCTGCGCGCCTGCTCCAATCCGCATCGATCGGCCGCGTCGACGGCCTCGGTGGCCAGTTTCTCGGCGTGCCGCAGCCGACCGCGGTACGCCTCGATGAGCGCGAGGTGCTGCAGGCAGTCGATCGCCAGGTACCGGCATCCCGCTGCCGTGGTGGCCGCGGCTTCCGCGAGGCAGATCGCGGCCGCATCGACCGCGCCGAGCCGGCTGTGGGCGAATCCGCGGGCCGCCAGCGTCAGCACCCGCAGCTCGGGGCGCTTCGCCAGCACTTCGGGAGGCGCCTCGGCGAGGGCCTGCTCGGTCGCCGGGCTCAGCTGCAGGACCTCGGAGTGATCGTCGCGCGCCGCCGCGACGAGAACGCTGAGCACCGAATCCGCCAGCGCGAGCGCCTTGCTGTACTCCCAGCCGCGGCTCATGACCAGTTCCTGCGCGCGGGCCAGATGGCGGGCGCTGCGATCGGCCGAAGCGTCGCCGAGCTCGAGCGCGGCGACGACAGTCGCGACTTCCGCGTTGTCGCAATCGTCCGGAAGCTGCCCCAGGAGCGCCCCCAGCCGGCCGGTACGCCCTTCGACCACCAGGCGGCCGATCGCGTAGTGGTCGATGACCACCGTGGCGGCCATGTGCCAGTCCCGCGCCTTGACGGCGTGGTTGACCGCCTCGACGGTTTGGCCGTGGGCCGCGAACCAGCGCGCCGCGTGGCGGTGCAGGTCAGGCGCCTGCTCGGGTGCCTCACACATCAGCTGGGCGCGGAGCAGCTCGGCGAAGAGCCGATGGAACCGGTACGCCGTCGAGTACTCGGCCGCGGGCTGGACGAACGCGTTCCGGCGCTCCAGGTCCACGAGCAGCCTGCGGGCGTCGGCACGCCCCGTGACCGCCTCGGCCAGCTCGGGGGTGAAGGTGTCCAGGATGCTGGCCTCCAGCAGGAACGCCCGGACGTGCGGTGGCTGGACCCGCAGCACCTCGTCGACGAAGTACTCGGCGATGGTCGCCTCGTTTCCGGTGATCGTGTCGACGAGGCGGTCGGCGTCGCGGTGGTCCTGCAGGGCCATGGCGAACAACCGCAGGCCGGCCGCCCATCCCTCGGTGTGTTCCAGCAGCGACGCCAGCCCGGCCGGGCTCAGGTCCACGCCGTGCAGGGTGAGCAGTGCGGCGGCCTCCTCGGTGGTGAACGCGAGATTCTCGCTGCGGATCTCGATCAGCCGCCCGGCGAGCCGGTACCGGTGCAGCGGCAGGGGCGGATCCCATCGGCCGATCAGCACCAGCCGCAGCATCGGGGTCGCGTGCCGCAGGACGAACTCCAGGTCCGTGGCCCATCGTTCCCCGCCGGCGCTCGACGCGCCGTCGAGGACGAGCAGCAGCGGCCGGTCCTGGTCGGCCAGCTCGGCCGCCAGGCGCACCAGGAACGAGCGGTCCACGCCGGCGCGCGACGGCACGGGGGTCAGCGACGGCGATATGGCCACTCCGGAGCGCCGGAGTGCCGCCACGACGTACGTCCAGAACACCGATGATTGATCGTCCTCGTCCTCCAGGGTGATCCATGCGACGGCGGTGTCGGCCATACCTCCCCGGACCCAGGAGGCCACCAGCTGGGTCTTGCCGGCGCCCGCGGGGCCCACCACCAGGGTGACCGGGACGTCCCGGCGGGCGGTGAGCGCTTCGATCAGGCGGGGCCGGGCCACCATGAAGCGTGGACGTTCGGGCACCTCGAATTTGGACTCGAGCAGGGGATCGCCATCCGTCACCGGACCGATCATGGGCGTGGTGAGAGTGAGATCAGCACGCACGGGTCCTCCCTCCTGTGGTGCAACCACGGAGCTGCGAGATACAGCCTTCCGGCTGGGTCGGAGTGCCACATCGTCCGGATCGGATAATTTCTGTCCTGTTCGTCCGCGACGGATGGTGCGCCCCCGGGCACCGTCGGTGTTCGGTCGCAGCAGGGATCGGAGTCGCCGATCGCATCGCCGGAGGCACGCCATGGCAACTCGGACAGGACCCGACATGAGAACGACGCTGGGCGACGAGGCGGCCGCACCGCCCCGTACGCCTGCGGCGAGGCTGGCGGCGGGACGGGCGTCCCGTGCCGAGGTTCCCCTCGACGCGCATGCGCAGGTGCCGGCGATCCGCGCCCGGGCGGACGCGGTCGACGTGCTCGCCGCTCAGGCGGCGACGCGGGTGCCCGAGCTCGTTCCCATCCGGTACGGCCGGATGCTCGTCTCGCCCTTCACGTTCTTCCGCGGCGCCGCCGCGGTCATGGCGGCGGATCTCGCCCGGACACCGGTCTCGGGGTGGACGTGTCAGATCTGCGGGGACGCGCACCTGAGCAACTTCGGCCTGTTCGCCTCCCCGGAGCGGCGGATGGTGTTCGACGTCAACGACTTCGACGAGACCCATCCGGGACCGTGGGAGTGGGACGTCAAGCGCCTGGCGGCGAGTCTCGTCGTCGCAGCCCGGGACAACGGCTTCCGCCGCAAGGTCCGCTCCGGTGTCGTCCTCGCCGCCGTGGGCAGGTACCGGGAGGCGATGCAGCGCTTCGCCGGGCAGCGGGAGGTCGACGTCTGGTACGCGCGCGCCGACCTGGAAGAGGTGAACGAGCTGCTGAAGGAGCAGCTCAGCAAGACCCGTCGCAAGCGCTTCGCCGAGGCCCAGGCGAAGGCGCGCACCCGCGACACCATGCAGGCGTTCCGCAAGATGACGGCGCTGGTGGACGGGCACCGCCGGATCGTCGCCGATCCGCCGCTGCTGGTGCCGATCCAGGATCTGCTGCCGGAGGCGGGCCGCGCGGAGCTGGAGAGGCACATGCGGGACCTGCTGGCCGGGTACGCCGGCACCCTGTCTCCCGACCGGCGTCACCTGTTCCGGTCGTTCCACTTCGTCGACCTGGCCCGCAAGGTGGTCGGGGTCGGCAGCGTCGGGACCCGGTGCTGGGTGGTCCTGCTCAGCGGCCGCGACGAGGACGACCCGCTGCTGCTGCAGGTGAAGGAGGCTCCGCCCTCGGTCCTGGCCGCCCACGTCCGGGCCCGGCCGGATGCCGGATGGCGCAGCGAGGGGGAGCGGGTCGTGTCCGGGCAGCGGTTGATGCAGGCGGCCGGCGACATCTTCCTGGGCTGGCAGTCCTTCGCCGGCTTCGACGGCCGTACGCGCGACTTCTACGTGCGGCAGCTGCGCGACTGGAAGGGTTCCGCGATCGTCGAGACGATGGACCCGGAGGGGATGCGCGTCTACGGCGCCCTCTGCGGCTGGACCCTTGCCCGGGCCCACGCGCGCACCGGCGACAGGATCGCGATCGCCGGATACCTGGGCGACGACGACGCCTTCGATCGCGCGCTGGTGGAGTTCGCCGAGACCTACGCCGACCGCAACGAACACGACTACGAGCGTCTGGTGGCGGCGGCACGCTCGGGCCGGATCCCCGTCCGGGAAGGGGTCTGAGGGCTCAGACCGGCGTCTGCGTACCGGCGTCGCGCACCCGGGCGTGGAACAGGCCGAGGCGGTAGAGCCGCTCGAGCCGGCGGACGGTGAACGGGTGCGAGCGGGGAAGCTGGGAGAGGCCCACCCAGAACCCCGTGAGCCGCTCGCCCTGCCGGACCAGCTCGTCCACGTCGACGACGTTCTCGGTGTGCCGGCCCGAGGCCAGCAGCACCAGGCCGGTCATCCCCAGCGGTGCGAGGTGGGCGCCGTGCCGGTCGCACGAGTATTCGCGCAGCCGGGACAGCGCCGGGCCCAGCAACGGAATGCGTTCCGAGTACGCCACGGCGAGCTGATACCACAGCGACACGTGGTGCAGCCGGATGTGGCCGAGCTCGTGGCCCAGGATGAACCGCAGACCTTCCCGGTTGTCGTGGTACAGGTTCGCGAACAACTCGTTGGACAGGACGACGTAGTCGTGGCCGGTGGCCTGCGCCGCGAAGGCGTTCAGGGCGCCGTTGCCGTTGGCGAGATAGATCTGCGGGCGGCGCCGGAGCCCGAGGCGGTGCGCGAACTCGTCCATCATGCGGTACAGGTCGCCGTACTGGCCTGGCGACAGCTCCACCGCGGTGCCGCGTACGGATGCCCGCTGCGTCTCCCGGACCACGATGAGGAACGGGACGAGCAGGAGCAGGCCGATGAGGGCGGAGCGGACGGCCGTCGCCCAGCCGGAGTCCTCGAGGCGCTCGGGCAGGAACGGCAGCATCACGGCGGCCTGGATGATCAGGGCGATGATGAGCACGTTGAGCACCGCCATCAGGACGAAGAACGGCACCTCGGCGGGGTGCCGCAGCCCGCTGCCGGTGGTGGTGTGCTGCCGCTTGGACGTCTTCACAGCGGTCCTCCTGTCCGGGTACTGATACTGGCGCCGAGCGTCCGCCGCGCCACCCGTCCCCGCCTCATCCCGGCGAGATGAGGCCCTTGGTGCCGGCCCGGGGCGAGACTGCGGGATATCCCGAGCGCCGACACGGAGGCCGTCATGATCGACGTCAGAACCGGCGGTACGCCGGCGCCGGTGTCCTCGCGTCCGGCACAGCGCTGGCTGGCCCGGCTCTCCTTCGCCGCGGCCGTCGCAGCGACGGCTCTGGTGCTGGTGGTGGCCGGGCTGCGCGCCGGCATCGCCCTGCTGGTGATCGCGGCGGCAGGCATGGCCTTGACCCTGGCGGCGGCATGGTGGTTCCTGACCCACCGCGGGCTGCTGCGGGCGCTGGCCGGCGTCGCCGTCGTCCTCGCCCCGCTCATCGTCGCCGTCCTGTACGCCCGGGCCCGGCTCGTCTGGGTCGTCGTCGTGTTCGCGATGCTGTGGTCGGCGGCGCTGGCGGCGGGACGGCGGGCCCTCTCGATCGCCGATGCCGCGCCGCCCCGGGAGTACGACACCCCGCCGCCGGCGCGGCCGTATCTGATCATGAATCCGCGCTCCGGCGGCGGCAAGGTCGTTCGGTTCGATCTCGTACGACGGGCGCAGGCGCTGGGCGCGGAGGTGCTGCTCCTGGAGGGCACCGGCGTGACCGTGACCGACCTCGCCCGCAAGGCCATCCGGGACGGCGCCGACCTGCTGGGCGTCGCCGGGGGAGACGGCACCCAGGCCCTCGTGGCCGGGATCGCCGCCGAGCACGGACTGCCGTTCATGGTCGTCTCCGCGGGCACCCGCAACCACTTCGCCCTCGACCTCGGCCTCGACCGGGACGACCCGGCCACATGTCTCGACGCGCTGACCGACGGCGTCGAGGTGCGTGTGGACCTCGGCATGGTGGGGTCACGGACGTTCGTCAACAACGCGTCGTTCGGGGCGTACGCGGCTGTCGTGCAGAGTCCCGCCTACCGCGAGGACAAGGCCCGTACCACGCTGGACATGCTGCCCGGCCTGCTGACCGGCCGGAACGGAACCGGGCTGCGGCTGGTGGCCGGGAACCGGGAGCTGACCGGGGCGCAGGCCGTGCTCGTCAGCAACAACCCCTACGCCATCGAGGACATCGCAGGGCTGGGACACCGTCCGCGGGTCGACGGGGGTGTCCTCGGCGTGCTGGCCGTCACGGTCCGCGGCGCCGTCGACGCGGCCGGGCTGATCCGCGGGCGGCGGCGGGCGAAGTCGCTCACCGCGTTCACCGCCCGGGAGGCTGTGATCGACGCCGATGCGCCGTCGGTGCCCGTGGGGATCGACGGGGAGGCCGTCACGATGTCCACGCCGGTGCTCTGCACGATCGTGCCGGGTGCTCTGCGCGTACGGGTGCCCCGGCGGCGTCCCGGCGTCCCCCCGCCGAGGCCGGAGCTGGACTGGGCCCGGTTGCGCCGGCTCGCCCTGTCCACCGGCCGCCGATGAGCGCACCGGGCCGCACCGGGCTGGTGATCGCGCACCTGTCCGACCTGCACCTGGGAGCCCACGACCCGGACACGGTGGAATCGGTGGTCGCCGACGTCGCGGCCGTACGTCCGGCGCTGACGGTCGTCACCGGAGACTGCACCATGCGCGCGCGGAACCGCCAGTTCCGTCAGGCCCGGTACCTGATCGACCGGCTGCCGGCGCCCCGGCTCGTGGTGCTCGGCAACCACGACGTCCCCCTGGTCAGCGTCCGGCGGCTCGTCTCGCCGTACCGGCGTTATCGGCTCTTGATCGACTCCGACCTGGAACCGGTGGTGCGGCTGCCCGGCCTGACCGCGCTCGGGCTGCCGACCGCACCCGCCTGGCGGTGGAAGAGCGGCAGGGTGTCGCGGCGGCAGAGCGACTCGGTCGTGGCGGTGCTCGGCGCCGCGCCCGTCGGTGACGTCCGGCTGCTGGCGCTGCACCATCCACCCCGGGCGACGGGTCTCGCCACGGTCGCCGGTCGCGGCCGGCTGCTGCACGCCCTCGCCGTCTCGCGGGTGGACCTGGTGCTGGCCGGACACACCCATGTACCGGCGGCGGGCCTCGTCGGGGCCACGCTCGAGGTGGTGGCCGGCACCGCCACGAGCCGGCGCACCCGTGGCGTCGGCAGGTCATGGACCGTCATCCGGATCGACGAGGCGGCCGTCGTCGTCGAGGAGCGCCACCAGTCCGGTTCCGGGTGGCGTACGGGTCCGACCACGCACTGTCCGCGACGGAGCTGACTCAGTCGACGCGGATCACGGCGGTACGGGCCAGCTTGTCGTGGACGCCCTGGTGCCGGCGGTCCACCAGGAGCCACACCGCACCCAGCGGGAAGTAGGCCAGCACGACCGCCCGGACCGCGGCCGCCATCCACGACAGACCGGGGGAACGCACGGCGACGACCCGCAGGCCCAGCAACGCCATGCCCGGGGTCCGGCCGGCGAGCGCCCAGAACAACGTGCTGTAGGCCGCCAGCATGGCCGGCAGCATGAGGAGGAAGGCCGATGCGGCGGAGCGGGTCACGTCGTGGATCTCAGTGCCCATGACCGAAGTGACCAGGCCGGCGAGGGCGGCGCCCGCGGTGAAGAACACGGAGACGATCAGCGCGTCCAGGGCGTACGCGATGGTCCGGCTGACCGGGCCGGCGTACTTCCGCTGCGCCGGGGTGCTCACAGGTCGGGAGGTGGCGCCGGTTCCGGCCGGGGGGCGCGGTGGAAGACGCGGAAGGTCAGCCTGTCGACTGCGGTGTCCCCGGCGTCGGCGCCGGCCCGCAGCCGGCCGACCAGCTCGTCGACCATGCTCTCGCGCTGCCCGCGGATCAGCGTCTGGATCCGTTCGGGCTCCTTCTCCAGCAGCAGCAGGACGTCGTCCAGCACGGCCCGCACCACGGGGCGGAGCAGCCGCTGGAGCTGGCGGTCCACGACCCGGTCGATCAGCGGGGACGCCGCGACGGCGGTGACCGCGGCTTCGGCCGCCTCCGTGGTCCGCCGCCGGTAGCGCGCCCGCTCCACGGCCCCTCGTTCGGCGAGCTCGGTGAGACGTTGCCGCCGCCACTCCGCGGCCCGGCGCAGCTCGCGGATCAAGCCGGCCGTGGCCTCCTCCGCCGCCACGGCGGTCCCCAGTGCCGCATCGCCCCACCGGGCGAGCCCGAGGGGTGACCGGTCAGTGGTCGCATGCTGGTCATCCGTGGTCGTCATGGCTTCACGGTGCCGCGTCGTGCCGGGAATGGAGCCACCCGCCAGGGATGACTCCGATGGCACACACGAAAGCGGATGCAGCCGGACGTGAATCCGGCTGCATCCGAGGGCGTGGTCGTCAGCGGCGTCGCCGGGACACACGTCGTGCCGTGCGGCGGCCCGTGCGCCGGGCCACCCGGCGGGATCCGAACATGTCCGTACCTCCTTCTGCGTGGGCAGCGGCGCTATCGGGCGGCCGCCGTCTCGAGATCGTGCAGCTCCTTGGCCTCCTCCGCGGTCGCCAGGCCGATGCCGACCAGGTCGAGCGGGCTGATGAAGCCGTCGCCGATGCGGTAGCCGCCGGCCCGCGCGATGGCGTCGCGCAGCGGTACGGCCCAGTGGTGCTCGATGAGGAGCAGCGCCGCGGCGGTGTCGGCGGGGATCTCCGCGATGATGTCCCAGGCGTCCGCGTCGGTGAAGGCCTGCAGGCCCTGCGCCGCCGCGGTCTCGGCGCCGGCGGCCGCACCGGCCTCCGCGCCGGCCTCCCCGTCGATGCCGAGCCCGACTAGTGCACCGATCTTGCTGCCGAGCTCCACGGCCTCCTGCGTGGAGAGGTTGCTCAGGTGCTCGACCTCGATCTCGCCCTGCGAGTCCTTGTAGACGGCGAGCGCGTCGATGACGCGTACGGTGTCGCTCTTGCGGAGCCGCTCCAGCTCCGCGATGACCTCTCCATGGAAGTTCGGATGATTGAAGCCGAGCACGATCATCTGGACCGGACCGATGGCCATCTGCTGGCTCTCCTTCCTGATCGGACAGAACCGTGGGTGGGTGTCACCCCACGCCGATCCTTCGAGCCGGCGCCGGATGCCACCTCATCCAGGGTGGATGACCTGGACCCGGATGAGCTCGACCCCGGACCGGTCCAGGCGGATCAGCAGCCGGCGCAGTTCCTCGGTGGTGAGCCGGGCGTGGATCGTCGAGTGCCGGGGGACGGCCTCGCAGCGCACGCCGGCGAAGGCCGAGCGGAGCACCGGGCCGAGGAAACCCTCTACGCAGATCTCGTACTGCACGCCCATCGGGGACACAGCCTCCGTCGTTTCGCTGACGAGTAAGACTCTTCCACCGTGCCCGCGCGCCGGCGTCCCGGCTTCATTCGTGCGGAATGAGGCCCGCCGGGGGACCGCCTGACTGACTGGGTGGGACCAGTTCTGCGAAGGGATGTGTACGAATCATGTCTACCCTCGTCGCCATCGGCTACCCCGACGAGACCACCGCGACGGCCGCGTCGCTGGAGGCTCAACGGCTGACCAAGGACCTCATCATCCAGCCCGACGCGATCGCGGTGATCATCCGTGACCGCGAAGGCAAGTTCCACGTCACCACCAATCACAACGCGGTGGGTGGCGGCGCCACCTGGGGGATGTTCTGGGGGCTGCTGTTCGGCATGCTGTTCTTCATCCCCTTCCTGGGGATGGCCGTCGGCGCCGGCCTCGGTGCCCTGATGGGCAAGATGAGCAAGGGCGCCATCAACAAGGAGTTCCAGTCCCAGGTACGCGACCTGCTCCAGCCCGGCACGTCGGCGCTGTTCCTGGTGGTCGAGCAGGTGACGCCCGACAAGGCCGTCGAGGGACTGTCCCGGTTCGGCGGTACGGTGCTCAAGTCGTCGCTGTCCAAGGAGACCGAGGCAGAGCTGCAGGAGGCGCTGCACGGTGGTGACGAGCGCCGGCGGGCCGACCAGGAGGCCGCCACGCCGGCCCCGTAAAGGGCTCGAGCAGGATGCCGGCCGGCATGGGCCCCGGCCGGCATCCGGCGTTCCGGATCCGTTCATCCCCGTGAGATGACGTGCGCACCGGTGCCGCCGGTGACGCTCGGGACATGAGACGCATTCCGAAGTGGATCGCCATCGCGGCGGTGTCCGCACTGTTGGGTGCCGGTGGATGTGGTACGGACCAGCCGCCGGTGTGCGACAGCCTCGCCGCCGTGCAGGCCACGATGAACCAGGTGCGGAACGCGAACGTCGCCGAGAACGGCCTGACGTACCTGGAGACGAACCTCCAGCAGCTCAAGCTGGACCTCCGGCAGCTCGCCACCGACGCCACGGCGCAGTTCGCACCGGAGGTCGAGGTGGTGCGGGCGGCCGCGAACCAGTTCTCGGCGAGCCTGGACACCGCCCGCGCCGATCTGGACGTCACGGCTCTGGCCGGCGTACGGGCGACGCTGGGCACCCTGCAGAACAGCGTCCGCAACCTCGGCGACGCGATGTCGGGTACCTGCTGAGGTCGGTGGCCGACCGGAAGGGAAAGGCGATGACACAGCGCACGGTGGAGCACAGCGAGGCGACGGCATGGGTCGCCTGGGTCCTGCTCGGCGCGGTCATGCTCGTCATGCTGGGGACGGTGCACATCTGCACCGGCCTCATAGCCCTGATCCGTCCCGAGGTCCTGGCCGGCGGTCGCGCCGATCTGCTGCTGCCCGTAGGGCTGACGGCGCTGGCCTGGATCCACCTGGTGCTCGGCGCCGCGGCCGTGGCCGCGGGCGTGGGACTCGCGGCGGGGCGTCGCTGGGCGCGGATCGTCGCGATCGTGCTGGCCGGTCTGGCCGCGCTGGTGAACTTCGCCTTCGTCGGCAGGTATCCGGTGTGGTCCGTCACGGCCATCGCCATGACCGCCATCGTGATGTACGCGGTGGCCGCCCACGGGGCAGAGGTGGCCGACGCCCAAGGCCACTCGTGACAGGGGAGGCCGGCATGTGGGGAAGGCGGATCGCGCGCCGGATGCCGTGGGCCCGGATGCCGCTGCGCCGCGGCTCCGACCGCGTCCAGGCGTGGCTGACGTTCGTCATGGTCGTCACCATGGTCCTCGTCGCACCCTGGGCGATCTGGTGGGCGGGGCGGACCACCTACCGCGGGTCCGAGCGGGCGAGCGCGTGGGAGCGGCAGCACCACGTCCCGGTGCAGGCCGTCCTGCTGGACGACGCCTCCCTTCCGGGCGATGGGGGTGGCGCGGTCACCGTACGGGTGAACGCGCGCTGGACCGCACCGGACGGCGCGCTCCGCACGGCGACGATCTCCGCCCCCGAGGGCCTCCGGGCCGGCAGCACGCTGCCGATCTGGGTCGACGACCACGGGACCGTGGTACCGCGGCCCGGCCGGCGCAGCCCCACCGTGGACGCCGCGGTGGTAGGGCTGCTGGCCGCGGGCGGGCTGGCCACCTGCCTCGGCGGTGTCCGGCGGATCGTCGTCTGGCGGCTCGACCGGCGCCGCCTGCGCTCGTGGGAGGCGGAGTGGTTGGTCGTCGGCCCGCGGTGGAGCCGGCGATGATTGAGACCGGCACGGAGCCGGCCGGTGCCACCGGGCTGGGCCGCTGGATCCCCGGCTTCCGGACCGTGGCGGGCTACCGGCGGAGCTGGCTGACCAAGGACCTCGTCGCGGGCCTGGTCCTGTCGACCCTGCTCGTGCCGCAGGGCATGGCGTACGCGGAACTCGCCGGTCTGCCCCCGATCACCGGCCTGTACACCACGGTGTTCGGCCTGCTCGGCTACGCCCTGTTCGGGGCCTCCCGGATCCTCGTGGTGGGCCCGGACTCCTCGCTCGGGCCCATGATCGCCGCGGTGCTCATCCCGATCGTCGGCTCGGGCGGCGACCCGGTCGTGGCCATGGGGCTGGCATCGATGCTGGCGCTGCTGGTCGGCCTGACCATGGCCGCGGCCGGCATCGCGAAGTTGGGCTTCATCGCCGACCTGCTGTCCAAGCCGACGCAGATCGGCTACATGAACGGCCTCGCCCTCACCATCCTGGTGGGGCAGCTGCCCAAACTGTTCGGCTTCTCGGTCGACGCCGACGGCGTCATCGGCGAGGCGGCCGGCTTCCTCCGCGGGCTGGCCGCGGGCGACGCCGTCCCGGCCGCGCTCGGGGTGGGCCTGTTCACCCTGGTCGTCATCGTCGCCCTGCAGCACTGGCTCCCCAAGGTGCCGGCGGTCCTGATCGCCGTGGCCGGTGCGATCGCCGCCACCTGGCTGCTGGACCTGGGCGAGCGGGGCGTGCACCTCGTCGGCCCGCTGCCGGCCGGCTTCCCGCCGCTGACGCTGCCGCACGCGTCGTGGTCACAGCTCGTGCTCCTGCTGGTCGGCGCGGTCGGCATCACCGTCGTGTCGCTGACGGACACCATCTCGACCGCGTCGGCCTTCGCGGCCCGGTCGGGGCAGGAGGTCCGCGCCGACCAGGAGATGAAGGGTGTCGGCGCCGCCAACATCGCGGCTTCCTTCTTCCAGGGTTTCCCGGTCAGCACCAGCGGTTCGCGCACCGCGGTCGCCGAGCAGTCCGGTGCGCGTACCCAGCTGACCGGCGTGGTCGGGGCGGCCGTCATCCTCCTGATGCTCGTGCTCGTCCCGGGGCTGTTGCGGGACCTGCCGCAACCGGCGCTCGGCGCGGTGGTCATCGCCGCGTCGCTGTCGCTGGCCGACATCCCCGGCACGGTACGGCTGTGGCGCCGGCGCCGCCTCGAGTTCCTCGTGTCGATCGCGGCGTTCCTCGGCGTGGCGCTGCTGGGCGTTCTCCCGGGCATCGGCATCGCCGTCGGGCTGTCGGTGCTCAACGTCTTCCGCCGGGTGTGGTGGCCGTACCAGACCGAGCTGGGCCGGCCGCGGACCGTGCAGGGCTACCACGACGTGCGCTCGTACCCGGACGCCGAGCGCCTGCCGGGGCTGGTGATGTTCCGCTTCGACGCGCCGCTCATCTTCGCCAACGCCCGGGTCTTCCGGGACCAGGTCCGGCGGCTGGCCCGCCGGGACCCGGCACCACGCTGGATAGTGGTGGCGGCGGAGCCTGTGACAGACGTCGACACCACCGCCGCGGACATGCTCGAGGCTCTCGACCGCGAGCTCAACGCCCAGGGGACGGCGCTGGTGCTGGCCGAGCTGAAGGATCCCGTCCGGCGCAAGATCGACCGGTACGGCCTGGCCGGCCCGCTCGACCCGGCGCACTTCTTCCCCACCCTGGACGAGGCCGTGGCCGCGTACCGGGCGCAGACCGGTGCCGCCTGGGAGCCCCGGTCATCCGTCCAGGGTGACGTGCCGCACACGGAGGGGCGGTGAGCATGGCGGCATGACGACTGCAGCATCCTCCGGGGCCGAGCAGCGACGGCTGCGTGAGGCCGGTACGACGGGCGCCGATTGGCGTCGATGGGGTCCCTACGTGAGCGACCGGCAGTGGGGGACGGTCCGCGAGGACTACAGCGCGGACGGGGAAGCCTGGTCCTATCTCAGCCACGACCAGGCCCGCTCTCGCGCGTACCGCTGGGGCGAGGACGGCATCGCCGGGTTCAGCGACGACGAGCAGCGGATGTGCCTGGCCGTCGCGATGTGGAACGGGCGCGACCCGATCCTCAAGGAGCGGTTCTTCGGAGTGACGAACGCCGAGGGCAACCACGGCGAGGACGTCAAGGAGTACTACTTCCACCTCGACGCCACACCGACGCACTCCTACCAGCGGATGCTCTACAAATACCCGCAGCGCGAATTCCCGTACGGCGACCTGGTCGCGACCAACCGGTCCCGGGGCCGCGCGGACTTCGAGTACGAGCTGCTCGACACCGGGGTGTTCGCGGACAGCCGCTACTTCGACGTCGTCATCGAGTACGCCAAGGCCGGCCCCGAGGACGTGCTGCTGCGGATCACCGTGCACAACCGCGGGCCGGAGCAGGCCGACCTGCGCCTGCTGCCGACGCTGTGGTTCCGCAACACCTGGTCCTGGGGCTCGAACGGCAACCGCCCGGCCCTGCGTGAGGTGCCCGGCGTGCCCGGGGCGTCCGTCGTCGCGGCCACCCACCATCGGCTCGGCGAGCGGTGGCTGCTCTGCCACGGCGCCCACCGGCTGCTGTTCACCAGCAACGACACCAACACCGAGCGGCTGTTCGGTACGCCCAACCCGTCGCCGTACGTCAAGGACGGCATCGACCGGTTCGTCGTCCACGGCGACGACACGGCGGTGAACCCGGCGGCGGCCGGCACCAAGGTCGCCGTCGACGTCGCGCTGACGGTGCCGGCCGGCGGCTCGGCGACGGTCCGCGTGCGGCTCACCGACGAGGCGGTCGTCCCCGGTGCGGCGGATGCGCGTATCCAGACGGACGGTTTCGACGAGATCGTGCAGCGGCGCCGGGCCGAGGCGGACGAGTTCTACCGTGACCTGCTCGCCCCGGAGCTCAGCGACGGTGAGCGGCAGGTGACGCGGCAGGCGCTCGCCGGGATGCTGTGGAGCAAGCAGTACTTCGGCTACGACGTCGAGCAGTGGCTCGCCGAGCACGGCCTGGACCCGCTGGAGGCGCAGGGCATCCGCAACGGCGACTGGTTCCACCTGCTCGGCCACGACATCATCTCCATGCCGGACACGTGGGAGTACCCGTGGTTCGCGGCCTGGGACCTCGCCTTCCACGCGGTGACGCTCGGCATGGTCGACCTCGCCTTCGCGAAGGAGCAGTTGGATCTGCTGTTGAGCCGGCGCTACCTGCATCCCAACGGCCAGATCCCGGCGTACGAGTGGAACTTCAGCGACGTCAACCCGCCGGTGCACGCCTGGGCCGCGTACCTGCTGTACGAGCTCGAGAAGTCGCGTACCGGGCACGGCGACCGGGCCTGGCTGGAGAACGCCTTCCACAAGCTCGCCAAGAACTTCACCTGGTGGGTGAACCGCAAGGACGTCGACGGCCGCAACGTCTTCCAGGGTGGCTTCCTCGGCCTGGACAACATCGGCGTCTTCGACCGCAGCGCCCCGCTGCCCACCGGCGGCCACCTGGACCAGGCGGACGGCACGGCCTGGATGGCGCTGTACTGCCAGAACATGCTGCAGATCGCGCTGGAGCTGGCCGAGGAGGACCCGGTCTACCTCGAGCAGGCGCAGACATTCTTCGAGCACTTCGCGTGGATCGCGGTCGCGGTCGGCCACACGGCCGGCAAGGCCGAGACGATGTGGGACGAGGAGGACGGCTTCTTCTACGACCTGCTGCGCCGGCCCGACGGCAGCGCGACGCGGCTGCGGGTCCGCTCGATGGTCGGACTGCTGCCGCTGGCCGCCGCCACGGTTCTGGGACCGCAGGTCACGGACAGATATCCGGAGCTGCTCGACGGCGCGAAGAACTTCATCGCCCGCCATCCGAGCGTGACCTCGGTGCTGTCCGAGGGCCGGTTCCTGGGCGAACGCGGCAACAGACTGCTGGCGCTCTTCGACGAGCCTCGGCTGCGCCGCATCCTGGCGCGCCTGCTGGACGAGAACGAATTCCTCAGCCCGTACGGCATCCGCTCGCTCTCGCGGCATCACGCCGAACACCCCTACGACCTGGAGGTGGACGGCCGCCGGTTCCAGGTGTCGTACCAGCCGGCGGAGTCCGACACCGGCATGTTCGGCGGCAACTCCAACTGGCGGGGGCCGATCTGGTTCCCCATGAACGCGTTGATGATCCGGGCCTTGCTCAACCTGCACGTCTGCTACGGCGACGACTTCACGGTGGAGTGCCCGACCGGCTCGGGGACGCGGATGACGCTCTTCGAGGTGGCGCGCGAGATCTCCGACCGACTGACGCGGATCTTCCTGCCGGACGACGACGGGCACCGGCCCTGCTACGGCGGCCAAGCCGTCTTCGCCGAGGACGAGCACTGGCGCGATCTCGTGACTTTCTCCGAGTACTTCCACGGCGACAACGGCGCCGGCCTGGGCGCCTCCCACCAGACCGGGTGGACCGGGCTCGTCGCGGTGCTCCCGCACCTGTTCGCCGGCCTGACCAGCGAGGACCTGCTCGAACGCGGCCTGACCGGCGTCCGACACGAGCGGTCCGGAAAGGACATCCGATGACCGGCTGGCCCTCGCACCCCGTCGTCTACGAGGTGAACACGGTGCCCTGGCTGACCGCGCTGCGACAATGCCTGGGACCCACGACGACGCTCGCCGACGTGCCGGCGAGGGTCTGGGACGAGCTGGCGCCGGTGGGAACCAACGCCGTGTGGCTGATGGGCGTGTGGGAGCGCAGCCCGGCCGGGCTGGACATCGCCCGGCACGACGCCGCGCTCCAGGACTCCTTCCGTACGGCGCTCCCGGGTATGCGACCGGACGACCTCGTCGGCTCGCCCTACTGCGTACGCCGGTACGTGGTGGACGAGCGCCTGGGTGGCCCGGAAGCGCTCGCCGTGGCCCGGGCGCAGCTCGCCCGGCGCGGAATGCGCCTGATCCTCGACTACGTGCCGAACCACGTCGCCCCCGACCACCCGGCTGTGACAGCACGTCCGGACTGGTTCGTGCAGGGCACCCGCGACGAGCGGGACAAGGATCCCGCGGCGTGGTGCGACATCGGCGGGCGGGTGCTGGCCCACGGCCGCGATCCGTACTTCGCCCCCTGGCCCGACGTCGTGCAGCTCGACGCCTACAACGGCGGCATGCGACAGGCGACCGCGGAGGTCCTGGGCGAGATCCTGAGCCAGTGCGACGGTGTCCGCTGCGACATGGCGATGCTGCTCACGAACGACGTGTTCGGCAAGACCTGGGGCGCGCACGCGGGTGCCGCGCCGGCCGAGGAATTCTGGCCGGTGGTGATCGGCCAGGTACGCCGGCGGCATCCGGGTGCGGTCCTGATCGCGGAGGCGTACTGGGACATGGAGTGGACGCTGCAGCAGCAGGGCTTCGACTTCTGCTATGACAAGCGCCTCTACGACCGCCTCGCGCACGAGGACGCCGCAGCCGTACGGATGCACCTCGGCGCCCGCGTGGACTATCAGGAACGGCTCATCCGGTTCATCGAGAACCACGACGAGCCGCGCGCCGCGACCGCCCTGCCGGGTGGCCGGGACCGTGCCGCCGCCGTGGCCATCGCGACGCTTCCGGGCGCCACGTTGTGGCATCAGGGCCAGCTCGAGGGGAGCCGCATGCAGCTGCCGGTGTTCCTCGGCCGGCGCCCGGACGAGCCGGTCAGCAGCGACCTCGGCCGGTTCTATCATCGCCTGATCGCCGCGGCCGCCGTCCTGCGCCGGGGAAACTGGACCCTGCTGGGCGTCAACGGGTGGCCGGACAACCCCACCCATCGGGACCTGCTGGCCTGGGCCTGGCACGGCAGCCTGCTGCATCATCTGGTCGTGGTGAACCTCTCCGACCATGCCTCGCAAGGGCGCGTAGTGCTGCCGTGGGAAGCCCTGCGCGGTCACGACTGGCGACTCACCGACCTGGTGGAGGGGCAGGTCTACCGGCGTGACGGCGCCGAGCTCGCGGGCGCGGGACTCTACGTCGATCTGCCGCCGTGGGGCGCCCACGTGCTGGCCCTGGAGCCGCGCTGACCCGGTTCGGCCGCGTCCTGGAGCGGCTCGACCGCCTGCAGCGACGCCGGGCGGGCCTGGGGTTCCCGTTCGCCGTGCTCCGCAAGTACCTCGACGACGGCGGCGGCCGGGAGGCCGCACTCATCACCTACTACGGCTTCCTCAGCCTCTTCCCGGCGCTGCTGCTCGCGCAGACGGTCGTCACCCGGGCCCTGGCGCAGCGTCCGGAGCTTCAGCAACGGCTGATCCTCGCCATGGTGCCGCCGTCGCTGCAGTCCACGGTCACGAACGCGGCGACCGCCGTACCGGACTCGCCGGTGGCCCTCGCCGCCGGCCTGACCGGTCTGCTGCTGTCCGGAACCGGAGTGGTCTTCGCGGCGGCCCGCACGCTGAACCATCTCGCGGCCGTCCCGTACCGGCGGCGTACCGGCATGGTGTCCGGCCCGGTACGCGTGGTGGCCGCCCTGATCCTCATTCTGAGCGGCGTCGTGACCGTCGGTTGCCTCATCGTGGTGACCGCCGCGTATCCGGGCCTGCCGTGGGCGTCCCGGATCCTGGCGGTCGTGGGGGAGGGGACGATCGTCTTCGTCGTCCTGCTGCTCGTCGCGCGCCTGCTGCTGGCCCGTCCGGCGCCCGTGCGGGCGCTCTGGCCTGCCGCCCTGCCGGGCGCGGTCGCGGTGACCTGCACCCTGGAACTCGGCGCGGCCTTCCTGCCCGGGCTCGTCCGCCGTGCCGGCCCCGTCTACGGCGGCTTCGCGACGGTCGCCGGCATGTTCACGCTGCTGTACGTCCTTAGCAACGCCCTGGTGTTCGCGGCCGAGACAGCCGCGGTGCGCCAGGCCCGCCTGTGGCCGCGCGCGGTCGATCGGAGCCTGCCCACCGGGGCGGACGCTCATGCCCTCGAGCTGCTGGCTCGGGAGCAGGAGCGGATCCCCGACCAGCGGATCAGTTCCCGTCTCCTCCGGCCGCCGCCACGGAGAGCCGACCGCGGGGAAGCATCGCGGCCGCCACCAGCCCGATGAGGCCGGCCGCCGCCACGACGACCATCGCCAGCGCGTACGACCGCTCCGGCGTGGCCGTGAGGCCCGCGACGAGGACGGTGCCGGCCAGCGCCGCGCCCACGGAGGACCCGAGGTTGGACACGCTGCGCGACAGGCCTGAGATGTCTCCCTGCAGATCGTCGCCGAAGCTCGACTGCACGATGTTCACCGAAGGCGTCAGCATGGCGCCCAGTCCCAGCCCGATCAGCACGAGCCCGGGCACGAAGGCCCATACCCCGCTCGTACCGTTGACCAGGAACAGCCCGGTGACGATGCCGGCGATCGTGACGACGAAGCCGGCCACGATGACGGTCCGCGGGGCGCGCCGCTTCGCGAACCGCTCCGCGGCGAGCGACGACACCAGCAGCCCGGCGGTCGTCGCCGTGAAGATCAGGCCCGTCTCGACGGCGTTGTAGCCCCGCACCACCTGCAGGTACGCCGACACGGTGAACGAGACGCCCATGAGCATGAGCCATTGCACGTGCTGCGTGACCAGACCCAGGTTCGACGTGCGGTTGCGGAACAGCGCCATCGACAACAGCGCCTCCCGGCCCGCGCGCTCCTTGGCCCGCATCGACACGAAGAACCACGTCAGCACGAGCGCACCCCCGGCGAGCAGGCCGCTCATCAGCCAGAGGTTGTCGTCCGCCGCGAGTATGCCCGTGACGACGAGGATCAGACCGAGCGCGGACAGCACCGCGCCGCCGACGTCGAACGGCCGTGTCGGGTCCGGCGGGAGGGGGTCGCGGACCCAGCGCCGGCTCAGCACGACGATCACCGCGATGATGAGCGCCTGCAGCACGAAGGAGGCGCGCCAGCTGAACGCCGAGGTGATGAACCCGCCGATCAACGGTCCGGCCGCGGCGCCGATACCGCCCATCGCGCTGATCGCGCCGAAGGCCCGGGCCCGGGAGGTGACCTCGGTGAAGAGCAGGGTGGTGAGGATGTAGACGGGCGGGATCAGCAGCGCCGTGCCGACCCCCTCCAGGATCGAGTTGCCGAGGATCAGGACGCCGAGCCCCGGCGCCACCGCGCTCATCAGTGCGCCGATCCCGTAGACGACGAGGCCGGCGGTGAGGCACCGCTTGCGGCCGTACCGGTCGGTCAGCTTCCCGCCGGGGATCATCAGCGCCGCCATCACGAGCAGGAAGATCGTGATGGCGATCTGCACGCCCTGCACGGTCGTGTGCAGATCCTTGCTGATGTCGTTGATCATCACGTTCATGTTCGAGCCGGCGAAGCTGCAGATGAACTGCGCCAGCGCGAAGGGAACGAGGGCCCGGCGCAGCGCACCGGAGGGCCGTCCCGCCATGACCTGCTCAGCCATTCCGCACCGTCCTGCTCAGCTCGAAGGGTTCCGGTCCAAGGCAGAGTGCGCTTCGCGGAACGCGCCGGCATCATCCGCCGGGCATGACGCTCGCCCCGGCGTCCGGCGGGTCCCCGGTCGCTCACCCACGGCGGATGATGACCGCGCTCCGGCGCCCGGGTTTGCTCAGCACGGCGGTCCACGCCGATAGCGCACAGCGCCGAGGAGGTCACTATGACCGGGACATCCGCAGAGGTCGGCCGCGGCACCGCGGGCGGCTGGCCGGGCGCGGCCACCGAGCTCCGATCGATGCCGGTTCCCTGGTGGACCCTGCTGGCCACCGGGATCTGCGGCGTCGTCTTCGGCGCCGCGGTCCTCATCTGGCCGGACCTCTCGCTGCGGATCATGGCGGCGCTCGCGGGTGTGTGGCTGCTCGTCGCCGGCATCGCCCGGATCATCGGCGCGTTCCTGCCGAGCAATGGCGGCAGCATCGTCCGGCACGTCCTGTCCGGGATCGTCGGCATCGTGGTGCTCATCGCCGGCCTGGTCTGCCTGCGCGACCTCGTCAGCCGCCTGGCCGTCCTCGCGCTGCTCTTCGCGGTCACGTGGATCCTCAGCGGGCTCACCGGGATCCTGATCGGCCTGCAGCGGACCGGCTCGGCCCGCGTCGGCTTCGTCGCCGTCGGCCTGATCTCCCTGATCGCCGGCATCGTCTTCCTGGTGCTGCCGGACGTGTCGCTGACCATGCTCGTGGTGCTGACGGGTGTGAGCAGCCTGATCGTCGGCCTCGCCGAGGTCGTGCTGGCGCTGGTTCTGCGCAAGGCCCGTGCGGCGTGACCGCCCGAAGCATCCTGCAGTCTGTGAAGCGCGCCTCGGCGACCCCTGGCGCGGCGTAGCGTTCGGTGAATGGTGGGTCTTTTCGGCCGACTCCGCGTCGGCGCGCGGCTGGTCGTGTGCCTGGGGACGGTGGTGGCGTTGTTCGTCGCCGCCGGTGTCGTGGGCCTCGTCGCCCTGCGGGCGCAGGACCGGGCGGTCGCGCACATGAAGGACATGCTGCTGCTCAGCCGGGCCGTCCAGGAGATCAAGTACTTCAACTCCGACGTCAGCGGGTGGCAGGTCGCGTACGCGTGGGAGGCCGCGCTGGGCGACCCGAAGGCGGCGGTCAAGCCCGACGCGGTCAGCCGCGCCGGCTACCTGGAGGTGGTCGGGCGGCTGCGTACGCATCTCAAGAGCGTCGACACGACGGTGATGACCGCCGAGGAGAGCAAGACCTTCAAGGCGATCCGCGACGACTGGGACGCGTTCCTCGCCATGGACGACACCATCGTCGCCCTTTTCGCCCAGGGCACCCCGCAGTCGGTGAGCAAGGCGAACGAGACGATCGGCGGCGCGTCCTGGGACATCTACTTCCGGATTCTCAAGAACACCCAGACGCTGGTCGACAGCGCGCAGTCGCGCAGCGATGCCGCCGCGGCGAAGGCGACGGCGGCGTCCCGGACCGCGCAGATCCAGCTCAGCCTGGCGATGGTCGTGGCGCTGCTGCTCGCCGTGCCGCTGGTGTACCTGACCCGGCGCAGCATCGTCGCGCCCCTGATCGCCGCGGTGGCCACGCTCAAGGCCGTGGCGGGCCGGGACCTCACCCGGCGGGTCGATACCAAGGCGATGGGCGGTGAACTGCGCGACATGGGTACGGCGGTCAACGAAGCCGCCGACACGCTCGGCGCGGCCGTCAGCCGGATCAAGGCCGACGCCGCCCAGTTGTCGCAGGCATCGCAGGCCCTGCGCACCGGCACCGGTCGCCTCGTCACGGGCTCGAACGACGCGGCCACCCAGGTCAGCAACGCCGCGGCCGCCGCGGAACAGGTGAGCACGAACAGCCAGACGGTCGCCGCCGCCACCGAAGAGATGGAGGTCTCCATCCAGGAGATCGGCCACAGCGCCGCCCAGGCCGCGAGCGTGTCCACCGAGGCGCTGAGCGCGGCATCGGTCGCCGGTGAGCGGGTGCGCCAGCTCAACGGCTCGTCGTCGGAGATCGGCGCGGTGGTGAAAGTCATCAACGCCATCGCGCAGCAGACGAACCTGCTGGCGCTGAACGCGACCATCGAGGCCGCCCGGGCCGGCGAGGCGGGCAAGGGCTTCGCCGTGGTCGCCGGCGAGGTCAAGGACCTGGCCCAGGAGACCGCCCGGGCCACCGAGGACATCAGTGCCCGGGTACGCGCCATCCAGGACGACAGCAGCGGCGCCGCCGAGGTCATCGGCACCTTCCAGGGCGTCATCGAGCGGATCAACGACTACGTGACCGCCATCGCCGGCGCCGTGGAGGAACAGAGCGCCACCACCGCCGAGATGAGCCGCAACGTGGCGCAGACCGCGGCCGGATCGGCTCTGATCGCCGAACACGTCTCCGCCGTCGCCGACACGGTCCAGCACACCCACAGCGACCTGACGGTCAGCACCACCACCATCGAGGAACTCGCTCACATGGCCGAGCAGATGAACCACTCCGCCACGACCTTCAAGGTGTGAGCATGACCCGGTCGCGTCCACCTCGCTTGGCCGCGTAGAGGCGGGCGTCCGCCCGGGCGAGCAGCGCCGGTGCGGCTCTCTCGTCATCGTCCGGCAGCCCGGCCACGCCGACGCTGACGGTGACCGCCCGTACCCCGGTCACGTCGCTCCAGGCATGATCGCGAATGCGCAGCCGCAGGGCATCCAACGTCGCCAGGGCGTCCCGGGGTGCGAGCCCGGGCAGCACCAGGAGGAACTCCTCGCCACCCAGGCGCGCGGCGAAGCCGTCCGGCGCGCATGCCTCGAGTTCCGCCTCCAGGATCCGGGCGAGGCGGGCGAGCACCCGGTCACCCGCCTCGTGGGACAACTCGTCGTTCAGGCGCTTGAAGTTGTCGACATCGAGAAGGGCCAGCGTCAGCGCCGGCGAGTCCGCTATCAGGCCGGGCAGCCGTTCGTCGATGAAGCGCCGGTTCCGCAGGCCGGTCAGGGCGTCGCGACGGGCCTGCTCACGGAAGCGCTCGGCCTCACGGCGCGCCTCGGCGGTCTCGAACATGGCCTGCCGGGTCCGGGCCTGCGCTTCCCGCTGCTGCGAATGCAGCCGGCTGTGCAGGGCGAAGAAGGCCTTGTGGGACAGCAGCGCCTCGGGGAACCGGCCCCGCGAGGCGTGCAGTTCCGCCTGTTCCTGGTGGACGCGGGCCAGGAGAGCGTGCAGCTCCCGGTCGGTGCACAGGGCCCGGCAGTCGTCCAGACTGCGCTGGGCCTCGTCCGCCGCGCCGCGACCACGCCGTGCGCGCGCCAGGGTGAGCAGGTACTCCGCGAGGGCGTCGGCCTCTTCGTGCTCGCCGCGGCGGTGCCGGTCGATGCACTCCAGCATCATCCGCTCGGCTTCCTCGTACCGTCCGCTCGCGACATGGACGGACGCGACCGTGTCCATGTCGGCAGGCTCGAGCTCGTGGCCGTATGCCGCCGCGGCGCGCAGCATCTCCGCGGCGATCCGGGCGGCCTCCTCCGGATCGCCGAAGGCGGACTCGGTCCAGGCCCAGTTGTTGAGTGTGCCGACGTGCAGCCTCGTCTGGCCGAGCCCGGCCGCGAGCTGCGCGGCCTGCGCGTACCGCTCGCGCGCGGAACCGATCGACCCGACCTGCCCCAGGGCGTCCGCCAGCTTGGTGCGATGCCACACCTGCATGTACGCCGTGGCCGACTCGTCGAGCAGCTCGACGCTGATCAGCATGTGGTCCAGGGCGGCGGCCGCATCACCGAGATGGCGGTACAGGGTGGCCCACAGGGAGTGTGCGCGCGACAGCAACTGACGAGCGCCGTGTGCGGTGGCCCAGCGGGTCACCACCGTGAAGATCCGGGTGGTCTGCGAGAGATCGCCCGACCTCAGCCACAGGTGGCCCGAGCAGAGGCGGGCGCGGGCCGCCAGCAGCTCGTCGCCGAGTTCGTACGCCCGTCGCTCCAGCTCCTCCGCCCGCGTACGCATGACGGAGGTGTCGAAGACGTACCCGTCCTCGAGCTCGGTGAGGGCGTCCGACAGGGCCGCGGCGTCGAGCGCGGTGATGTCCATTGCTCGCTCCTCTTCCGGCCGGGGGTCCTCATCGGCGGCGGCGGGGCCGATCTGAGCGAATCGCCAGACCGCTGATGTCGGCCCGGAACGCCATGACGGACCGGTTACGCGGCCCGGCGCATACCAGATCCCGGCACAGCGCTCGCAGCAGGGCGGCACCGCGCGGTGAACGGACCCGCGCCTGCCGCTCGACGGCGACCCTGCCGACGGCGCACGCCTCCTCCAGGTCGCCGCCGACGACATGCGCGTCGGCCAGGTAGATGCCCTCGTAGAGGGCCGCACGCTGAGTCGCGGGCGCGGATCCGGCCGCCGACGCCGGATCGAGCAGCGCGATGCCTCGCCGCAGGAGGGAGCGGGCTGCGGCCGGCCGCCCGCGCGTCAGGTCGCGGTGCGCCAGCTGCACCAGGGTGCGGGCCACCATCGGGCCGGTCGTTCCCCCGGCCAGCCGGTGCACCCACTCCGGCTCGCCCTCGGAGGGCTTCGCCGCCAGCCACTCGGCGGCCAGTTCCGCGGTGCGGCGGGCGGCGGCGGGGGCACCGTGGCGGGCATAGGCGTAGGCAAGCTGCCCGGCGATGAAGGCGCTGGTAGGTCCCCGTCCCGGCGCCGCCTGCCGGGCGGCCTCGCTGATCCGGACGGCGTCGGCGACCCGGCCGGCCGCCTCGACGTTGCCGGCAAGGTCGCGCAGGACGTGCGCGGCCAGCCGGCGGTCGCCCGCCTCGCGCGCCGCCCGGAGCGCGACCACGAGATAGCCCCGGGACTCGCGGGGCCGGTCGGCGTCCATGGCCAGCCAGGCGCCCAGCTGCGCCAGCTCGCCCAGCGCGCGTACCAGCCGCCGGGTCAGCCCGTCGCTGCGGCCGCCCTGCCGCAGCAGCAGCGACACCGCCTGGTACTGGGCCGCCACGTGGCCGAGCGCATCGGCGCCGTCGACCGTCTCGGCGGCTTCCCGGAGCGCCGCGACCCCCCGCTCGAGCTGGTCCACCAGGACCGCGCCGGTGCCGCCGGCGTCCCGGGCTCCGGCCAGCCGCCCCGGCCCCACCTCCAGGAACCCCCAGGCGATGTCGGCCAGGACACCGCTGTCCGGAGCGGCGTCGCCGGGCGCCCCGAACGGCGGGCCGGCGGTGGCCCAGAACTCGCCCGGCTCCGCGACCGGCCCGGCGGCCGCGCGCCCCTGCCACAGGTCCGCCGCGGCGACCGGACGACCCAGCGCGTCGGCGAGCACCTGCGCGGCGTACCCGCAGACCGGCGGGTAGGGCACCCGGCTCCGGTCCCGCCAGTGATAGGGAGCCGACGCGGAGATGGTGCCGGCACCGTAGGCGTCATTGATCCGGCGCGCGAGCGTCCGGGGGCTCCAGCCGAGCTCGGCAAGGCAGTGGGCGAGGGCCTGGTTCGGCGACCGGGCGGGTTCCACCGTCGAAGGTTAACAACCTTGACGGCATCGACGCATGGCGATGGCGCACGGGTTCTGGCTTCATGGATGCCGGTAGGAAGGAGCGCCGGCATGAACGGATCAGCGGCGCGGCGGCCGCGGGACTCGCGGCCGCCGGGATACCCCCGGCGGCGCGGGAACATGCCCTGGCGCTGACGCCCTCGTCACACCACTGCAACGGGTCGGAGCGACGGGGCGTCCAGCAGGGCCTCGAGGGCTTCGGCGGTCAGTGGCCGGGCGAAGTAGAAGCCCTGCGCCTGACGGAATCCGAGCTCGTGCAGGCGGTCGGCCTGAGCTGCGGTCTCCACGCCCTCGGCGACCGCCTCCAGCCGTAGGGCCCGCGCGATCTGGCCGATCGAGGTGGCGATCGCCTCCTGCTCCACGGTGCCGCCGACGCCGTCGACGAAGGACTTGTCCACCTTGATCACGTCCACCGGGCAGGTGCGGAGCAGGCCGAGCGAGGAGTGGCCCGTACCGAAGTCGTCCAGGGCGATGCGGCAGCCGAGTTCGCGCAGGCCGCCGACCGTCTCGGCGGCGCTGCCGCCGCCGAAGACCGCGGTCTCGGTGATCTCGATGACCAGCCTCGACGGCTCCAGGCCGCTCTCGGCCAGCACCGCCGCCACCGTGGCGACGAACGACGGCTCCTGGAGCTGCCGGGCCGAGACGTTGACGTTGATCTTGCTGGGGACCCGGTCGCCGTGCCGGAGCTGCCAGTCGGCGCCCTGGCGGCAGGCCTCGCGCAGCACCCACTCGCCGACTGGCACGATGAGGCCGGTGCGTTCCGCCACCGGGATGAAGTCGGCGGGGGAGACGAGCCCGCGCACCGGGTGGTGCCAGCGCACCAGTGCCTCGACGCCGATGAGGTCGCCGTCGGGGAGGCCGACGATGGGCTGGTAGAGCAGGTGGAACTCGCCCCGGTCGAGGGCCTGGTGCAGTTCGGCCGCCAGCCGGGCGTGCTCGTGGGCGGCCGCGTCCATGCCGGGCTCGTACCGTACGCAGCGGTTGCGGCCGGTCTCCTTGGCCGTGTACATCGCGACGTCCGCCTGGCGCAGCAGCTCCATGGCGTCGCTCTCGCCACGCCCGCCGGTGGTCAGGCCAAGGCTGCCGTGGACCACGAGCTCGTAGTCGGCGGCCGCGACGGGCCGTCCCACAGCCGCCAGGATCCGCTGGGCGATCTCGGCCGCCTCGTCGTCGCCGGCGCCGGGCAGCAGCACCCCGAACTCGTCGCCGCCCAGCCGGGCGAGCATGTCGCCGGTACGCAGGCAGTCGCCCAGCCGGGCACCGAGGGCCACGATCAGCGCGTCGCCCACGCCGTGCCCCAGCCGGTCGTTGATCGACTTGAAGTCGTCCAGGTCGACCAGGACGACGGCCGCCCGGCCATCCGGCCCGGCGTCCTCGAGCACCCGTGTGGTGGCCCGGGCGAACAGCTCCCGGTTCGGCAGCCCGGTCAGCTGGTCGTGGGTCGCCCGGTACGCCAGTTCGTCTGCGTGCTGCCGCGCCTCGGTGATGTCGCGACCGGTGCTGACGATCCCGCGCACGCTCGGCTCGTGCAGCAGGTTGGTGTTGACGACCTCCATCCACCGCCACGAGCCGTCGGCGTGCCGGTAGCGCATCTGCCACACCGTCCGGTTGCCGAACCGGCTGAGCGCCGCCTTCAGGTTGTCGACGGCCTGCTGCCGGTCGTCGGGATGGATGTAGTCGATCACGGATGTGCCTTCGACCTGCTCGGGGGTGTGCCCCAGCGCCCGTTCGATGCCCGGGCTGGCGTAGAGCAGGGCGCCCTGCTGGTCGATGATCGTGATGATGTCGTTGGCCTCCTGGGCGAGGCACCGGAACCGCGCCTCCTGGCGGCCGAGCTCGAGCATGCCGGCGTCGAGGCGGTCGAGCAAGCGGCCGTTGTCCCGGAACACGAACACCTGGCGCACCACGACCAGCAGGGTGAGGCCGACCGAGCCGAGGGCCAGCCCGATGATCTGCGACGTCGAGTGGTGCACGGCGTGCACCAGCAGCACGTCCAGGATCGTGACCCCGACGTACGGCAGCAGGCTGGGCCGGCGGGCCCGGGGCCGGGAATTCGCCAGACGGTCCGCCGCCGCCGACTGGGAGCGGGCGGCTGCGGCCACCGCGAGCCCGACGAGCGGAGCGGCGATCTGCACCGCGCCGGCCCCCGGGAAGTACGCGACGACCCCGACGACGGCGGCCATCGCCCAGCCCAGGCTGCGCACGGCGGTCCGGTCGACGGTCCGGGCGCCGGCCGTGCCGACGCGGGTGATCACCATCATGACCAGGATCGCGAGGATGATCAGTTGCCGTCCGCCGAGCGCAGGACCGGCACCGTCGGTGCGCAGGTACCAGGCGAGCAGGGCGCCCGCGAACACTATGGCCGCGATGTCCAGCCACATCTCCCGCCGGCGAGCGGGCGGGAAGGGGCCGGTGGGCAACCCGGCGAACGTCCACAGCGCGAGCAGGATGGCGGCGCCGAAGCCGTATCGGGTCACCTCCGGGTAGGTGCTGCCGGCGACCGCCACGCTACCCACGACCACCGCCACGGTCAGCCGTATCCAGAATCGCCGGACGGCGCCGGCCGCCGCCTGCCGCGCGGCCAGCACGCAGGCGACGGCGGCCAGCGGCAGGGCGGCAGCCGCGGCCGCCAGCGGCAGCCACGCCGGAAGGTCACTCTGCAGGAGCGTGGCGGCCTGCAGGGTCCCGGTGATCGCGACGACGAGGCCGTTCGCGCGAACCAGCCCTGTCTGTGCCTGTCCCGCCATCACCCGTCCCGCTTCCCACCACCGATACGACGTTAGCTAAGTCGGCGGTACGGGGTGACAACTGAGCGGTCGGGGCCGTGAGGGATCAGACGGGAGACCACAGGGCGGGTGCGTTCGGCGGCTCCCAGCCGGGCAGCGAGGTGTGGCTCTGCAGGCAGCGGTAGTTCCGGCCGCCGTAGCTCACCTGCTGTCCCGCGGTGTACGCCGTGCCGGGCTGCCACGTACCACCGGCCGGTGGCGGGGTGCCGCCGCCGCCACCGACCTGGTTGACGGCGGCCTGCGCCTCGGCCATGTGGGCCTGGTAGGCGCCGTTGGTGTAGGTCACCCACTCCGGCCAGCCGCGGGCGGCCCAGATCGTGTGCGTCGCGTTCGCGGCGCAGGACGGGCTGAACGCGCAGGAGTCGGAGACCTCGCCGTGCCAGTAGCTGTTGATCTGCCAGAGGCCGCGGTCGACGCTGCAGTCGGTGTTGATGAGGCGGGCCCGGGTCCACCCGGCGCTCTCGGCGAGGGCCACCGCCACCGAGATCGTCCAGTCCTGGCCGGTGAACCCGGCGTTCTTGGCCTCCTGGGCGATCTGGACGGCGCTGTAGTGGTCACCTTCGAGGAAGCTCTGTTGCTGACAGGCGGCCGCTGTGACCGGAGCGGCAGCGTGTGCGGCGGTCGTTGTCGGCGCGATCAGGAGGAGGATGGGGACCGCGACGAGGGCGAGACGGAAGAGGCGCATCATGACCTCCACATATTTAGGAAACTTTCCTAATAGCCTCGCAACATACGCGCCACATTGATACAAATCAATAGGCGACCGCGTCGCGTCCGGCCTCCTTGGCGCGATAGAGGGCGGCGTCGGCGTGGCGCAGCATCTCGTCGGGGTCGACCAGCCCGGAGCCGTCGGCGACGCCGATCGAGATGCGCACCGCGAGTCCCGCCGCCAGCTGCTCCCACGGATGGTCGCGCACCGCGTCGAGCAGGCGGTGGCAGGCTCGTACGGCGTCCTCGTGGGAGATGCCGGGCATGATGATCACGAATTCGTCGCCGCCGAGCCGGGCCGGCAGGTCCGTGACCCGCAGGTGCTCCGCCAGCAGCCGGCTCAGCGCCAGCAGGACGCGGTCGCCCGTCTCGTGGCCGTACCGATCGTTGACGACTTTGAACTTGTCCACGTCGAAGACGGCGACGGCGAGCGGTGGTGCGCCGTACCGCCGGTTCAGGTTCGCCAGGTCGGTGAGGTACTCGGTCATCCGCCGGCGATTCGCGATCCCGGTCAGCGGATCGGTCCGGCTCAGGTGCAGGACCTCCTCGTTGAGCCGCCGGAGATCGACCATCTGGGCGGCGAGCGTCGCCCTGGCCCGCTCCAGCTCGGCGATGACCGCGGCCTGCTCCTCGGTCTGCCGGCGGTACCGCGCCGCCTCCCGCTGCGCCTGCTCGACCTCGAAGCGCACCCGCAGGGCCCGGATCCGGCGATCGTGCGCACCGCGCGCGGCGGCATCGGCGAGCTCGCGGCAGCGAAGAAGGTGTTCGTAGGCCCCGGCGTCGTCACCGGTCGCGTGCAGCACCTCGGCGAGCAGTGACTCCGCCAGGGCGCCGCCTCGCAGGGAGTGCAGGTCCCCGGCCAGGGCGATGACGCGCTCCAGCGTGTCGCGCGCCGCCTCCCAGCGCATGGCCGGGATCAGCACCGTACGGACCAGCACGAGGAGCCGATCCACCTCGTATCCCTGGTTGGCGACGGCGCCGCCGGGCAGGCGGTTGTGCGCCCCCGCGCGGCCGAGCCACCCCTCGGCGTCGTCCGGGCGGTTCAGGTCGGCCAGCACCTGCGCGTACGCCGTCATCGCCCGCAGCGCGTCCAGCGGCATCCCCGCCCGCTCGAACAACTCCAGCGCGCGCTCGCAGGTCTCGGCCGCGGCGACCGGGTCACCGATCTCGCGCTGCCCGTCGGCCACCATGGCGAGCATGGTCGCGGCGCCGCTCGCGTCGTCGCAGGCGAGGAACAGCTCATGGGCCTGCTCCAGCAATTCGCGCGCGTGCTGCGGCTCGCCCATGTCGGCCCAGAGCGTGGCCACGAGGCTCAGCACGCGCCCCTCGCCGTAGGGGTCGCCGGCCTTCCGGTACGAGGTCAGCGCCTCGTGCGCATGCTCCATCGACTCGGGGACGCAGTCGAGCATGTGCAGGCACATCGCCGTCGTATGGTGCGCCTGGGCGGCCGCCTGCCCATGGCCGAGCGCGTCGGCCTCGGTGACCAGCTTCAGCGCCGTGGAGAGGGCGTCGACCGGGTGGCCGTGGCGGGCGGTGAACTCCGTGACCATCGCGGTGCAGCGCACGCGGGCGACGTCGTCGCCCAGCGCCACGGCGCGGTCGAGCCCCTCGCGGGCCAGCGCGACGCGGCGCTGGGGGTCGCGGACCAGCCGGGCCGCCTCGTCGACGAGTGCCGTCAGCTCGGCGGCGGCAGTGAGGGCGGTCTCCACGTCCGCAATATCGGCAGTCGTGCCGGGTCCGTGAATCAGTGCGGCCTCGAAATCGACAAGCCACGATGTCTTGCGCCTTTGTTCAGGGCTCGATACCGTGACGCAATTGTCAGGCAAGTTGCCTAACAGTTCGCCGGGGTGTGTAGCATCGCACGCCCATCACGCGCCGTCACGGCGCTCGGGGAGGCTCAGGGTGAAGCTGGCCAAGGGATCGATACTCACCGCTTGCGCGCTCGTTCTCGTTCTGGTTCTCGCCGGAGCGGACGCCCGGACGTCGGGGGCCCGGGCCGTCGGTGCCAGGACTGTCGGTGCCGTGACCGCCGGCGCCGTCCTCACGCTGCCGGGCACACCCGGCTCGTCAGCCGTGATCCCCGGCTTCCTGATGCAGACCTCGGCGAAGGTCACCGACGACGTGGCCGTGTCGCGTCCCGGCTACGCGACGGCCGGCTGGGTCCCGGTCTCGCCGCGCTCCACCGTCTTCGCCGGGCTGCTCGCCGCCGGCCGGTACGCCGACCCGTTCTACTCCACCACGATGAAGTCGGTGAACACGGCCGACTTCAAGGTGCCGTGGTGGTACCGGGCCGACCTGGTCGCCGGCGGCGAGAGCGGCCAGCGCACCGTCGTCGACCTCAGCGGGGTCGTCTCGCAGGCCGACGTGTGGGTCGACGGCACGCTGGTAGCCGCCAAGGACCGGGTGGCGGGTCAGTACACCCGGCACGAGCTCGACATCACCGCGCTCGTGCACCCGGGTCTCAACAGCATCGCCGTCAAGGTGTACCCGAACGATCCGGCCAAGCAGCTCACCTCGGGCTGGATCGACTGGACCCAGACCCCCCCGGATCGCAACATGGGCATCGTCCGCGACGTGGTGGTACGCCGTACGGGCGCGGTCGCGGTGGCCAACGCGTACGTCGTCACCGGCCTGGCCGTACCGGCGCTGGACCACGCCGACCTCACCGCCAAGGTGGCCGTGCGGAACCAGACGGCGGCGACCGTGGCGGCGACGGTGCAGGCGACGCTCGCCGGCACGACGCTCAGCCAGCCGGTCAGCCTCGCCGCGCACGAGACCAGGACCGTGACGTTCGCGCGCCAGAGCGTCGATCACCCGCAGGTGTGGTGGCCGGCCGGCATGGGCGCGCAGCCGCTGTACTCGCTGGACGTGTCGGCCGACGTCGCCGGCGCGGTCTCCGACCTGGCGCACGAGAGCTTCGGCATCCGTGACGTCAGGGCGCCGCTGAACGCGGGCGGTGCGCGGGCGTACAGCATCAACGGCCGCCCGCTGCTGATCCGCGGTGCGGGCTGGTCGCCGGACCTCTTCCTGCGGTGGGACGCGCGCTACGTCGAGGACAAGCTCCGCTACGTCCGCGACCTCGGCCTGAACACCGTACGGCTGGAGGGCCACCTCGAGGCCGACGAGTTCTTCGAGCTCACCGACCGGCTCGGCATCCTGACGCTGCCCGGCTGGGAGTGCTGCGACAAGTGGGAGGGCGACGTCAACGGCGGCGAGCCGGGCGAGAAGTGGTCCGAGGCCGACTTCGTCATCGCCGAGGACTCCATGGCCGCCGAAGCCGCCCGCCTGCGCGACCACCCCAGCGTCATCTCGTTCCTGATCGGCAGCGACTTCCCGCCCTCGGCGAGGATCGAGAAGAACTACGTCGACGCGTTGCGCGCCACCGAGTGGCCGACGGCGATCGTGGCCGCGGCCTCGGACGACTCGTCGCCGATCACCGGTCCGTCCGGCATGAAGATGACCGGACCGTACGACTGGGTACCGCCGAGCTACTGGTACGCCAAGCGCGAGGGAGGCGCGGTCGGCTTCAACTCCGAGACCAGCGCCGGCCCGGACATCCCCACGCTCGACACGCTGCGCCGGATGATGTCGCCCGCCGAGCTGGACACCCTGTGGCGCAACTTCACGGCGTCGCAATACCACCGGTCGCCGTCGAGCACCTTCGGCACGCTGAAGATCTTCGACAACGCGCTCGCCGGCCGGTACGGCGCACCCACCGGCCTCGAGGACTACGTCCGCAAGGCGCAGCTGGCCCAGTACGAGGCCGTACGGGCGCAGTTCGAGGCGTACGGGCGGAACTTCCGCGACGCGAGCGACCCGTCGACCGGCGTCGTCTACTGGATGCTCAACAGCGGCTGGACCTCGCTGCACTGGCAGCTCTTCGACTACTACCTCGACCAGAACGGCGCCTACTGGGGCGCGAAGAAGGCCAACGAGCCGCTGCACGTGCAGTACTCGTACGACAACCACTCGGTGGTCGTCGTCAACAACCGTCACGGGGCCGAGGCCGGGCTGACCGTCGAGGCCGGCCTGTTCACCATGGACGGCACCCAGAAGTACCTCAAGAGCGTCGCCGGGATCGGCGTCCCCGGTGACGGGGACCGAGCGGTCGCCCTGACCGTGCCTACGGTCAGTGGGCTTTCGGGCACCTACCTGGCCCGCCTCGTGCTCAAGGACGGGACAGGCCGCGAGATCGGCCGGAACGTGTACTGGTTGTCCACCAAGGACGACGTCATCGACTGGGCGAACAACGACTGGTACTACGTGCCGACGACCAGCTACGCCAACCTGGCCGGCCTGTCCGGGCTGGCGCCGGTCAGCGTGACCGCGTCCGCCACGTCCGCGGGCGGCGCCGACGGCACGACCACCACCACCGTGACGCTGCGGAACACGTCGACCGGCAAGGTCCCCGCCTTCATGGTCGACGCGCACGTGCTCGGAGCGGCCGGAGCCCCGGTGCTCCCGGTCCGCTGGAGCGACAACGACGTGAGCCTGTGGCCGGGGGAGAGCACCACTCTCACCGCCACCTACCGCACCGCCGACCTTTCCGGCGCCGCCCCCTCGGTGCGCCTGTCCGGCTGGAACGTGGCCACCAGAGTCATCGGCCACTGAACATAACCAGCTCGTCCTCCCATCCCCCCTTCATTCCCTGGAGGAGCACGTGCAACGAAAACTGAAGGCTGCCATCGTCTCGCTCACCCTGCTTTCCGCGGTGCTCGCGGCATCCCCGGCACGGGCTGCGGCCGGCCCCAGCGCGAGCGAGCTGCTGGCGAAGGTGAGCTCCTGCACCGTCGTCTCGCACGGCAAGTACGCCACCGACGACGAGGCGTCCTCGACCGTCAACATCTGCAAGAAGGGCTCGGCGTTCTTCTGGAAGGCCGACATGGACATCGACTGCGACGGCGTACGGACGTCGAACTGCAACGAGGACACCGATCCGTGGTACCAGGACCAGACCTCGTTCGAGACGTCGAGGGGCCGGTCGTTCCAGGCCGACAGCACCCACTACTTCGTCATCCCGCTGCCCAGCTCGCGGTTCAACTACTCCAGCAACGGCATCAAGCCGGGCAGCGTCGCGGCCGTCATCTACAACAACAAGGTCGTGTACGCGGTCTTCGCCGACGAGGGACCGAGCAACATCATCGGCGAGGCGTCGTACGCGACTGCGCGGGCGCTGGGCATCAACCCGAACCCGGAGAACGGCGGCGTCGACAACGGCGTCACGTACATCGTCTTCCCCGGTAGCGTGCCGAGCCCCGTGGAGTCGAACAGCGCGATCGACAGCAAGGGCAGCGCGGCCGCGACTGCCTTCGTCAACAGCTGACGCCGGGAGGGATCGATGCGCTCGCGAAGAGCCCTGCTGGTCGCCGGCATGATCGCCACCACCCTCCTGCCGGCCCTGCCGGCGCACGCGGCGCCCGTCCGCTACGAGGCGGAGAACGCGGCGATCACCCGGGGGGCGGTCGAAGCCGACCACCCCGGGTTCACCGGTACGGGTTTCGTGAACTACGACAACGTCGTCGGCAGCTTCGTCGAGTGGTCGATCCCTGCCGCATCCGCCGGCAACGTCAGCGTCGCCATCCGGTACGCCAACGGCACCGGCGTGGACCGTCCGATGGACATCTCGGTCAACGGCACGCTGGTCCGCAGCGCGCTGTCGTTCCCGGGCACCGGTAGCTGGGACACGTGGCGGACGGTGACGTTCACGGTCGGGCTCTCGGCCGGCACCGACCGGATCCGGGCCACCGCGGTCACCGCCGACGGCGGGCCCAACGTCGACTCCCTCAGCGCCGGGGTGCCGGGCGACACGGTCCCGCCGACCGCGCCCGGGCAGCCCGCCTGCAGCGCTGTCACGGCGACCAGCCTCACCTTGGCGTGGGGTGCGTCGAACGACGACGTCGGCGTGGTCGCGTACGACATCTACCACGACGGCAACAAGATCAGCGAGGCGGCGGGCACCACCACGTCGAAGTCGCTGAGCGGCCTGCAGCCGGGCTTCGAGTACCGGCTGTCGGTCTTCGGCCGCGACGCAGCGGGCAACGTCTCGACGAGCAGCCCGCAGGCCGTCTGCACCACGCTGCCCAGCTCCGACGGGCAGCCGCCGACGGCGCCTTCCGGCTTCACCACCGCCAACATCGCCGGGAGCAGCGTGGACACCTCCTGGTCGGCGTCGACGGACAACGTCGGGGTCACCGGGTACGAGGTGCGCAGCGGTGGCTCGGTGCTCAAGGCTGTGGGCACCGTGACCTCGACGACGGTCACCGGGCTCGCCTGCAATACGGCGTACACGTTGACCGTCGTCGCGAAGGATGCGGCCGGCAACGTGTCGGCACCGAGCAACCCCAGGTCGTTCACCACGCCGGCCTGCAGCGGCGGCGTGCCGTCCAGCATCACCACCGTCTCCACCGGCTGGACGATCCCGTGGGGGATCGCCTGGATGCCCGACGGGCAGACGGCGATCGTCACCGAGCGCGACTCGTTCAAGGTCTTCAAGGTCACGCTCACTGGCGCCCGTACCCAGGTCGGCGTCGTGCCGAACACCGTCACGACCGACGGGGAGGGCGGCCTGCTCGGCGTCGCGGTCGATCCGATGTGGACCACGAACCACTTCGTGTACTTCATGCACACCGCGCCGGAGGGCAACCGCATCGCCCGGATGACCTACAACGGCAGCGCGCTCACGGCGTACACGTCATTGGTGACCGGCATCAAGAAGAGCCGGTACCACAACGGCGGGCGGCTCGGGTTCGGTCCGGACGGGTATCTCTACGCGACCACCGGGGAGGCGCAGACCCCGGACCTGGCCCAGGACAAGAGCTCACTCAACGGCAAGGTCCTGCGCATGAGGACGGACGGCAAGCCGGCACCCGGCAACCCGTTCACCGATTCGCTGGTCTACAGCTACGGCCACCGCAACCCGCAGGGCCTCGCCTGGGACTCCCAGGGGCGGCTGTGGGAGGCCGAGTTCGGCAACAGCCAGTACGACGAGCTCAACCTCATCAAGCCCGGCCGCAACTACGGCTGGCCGATCTGTGAGGGCACCTGCAGCGTCTCGGGCATGGAGAACCCGAAGCGCCAATGGCCGGTGAGCACCGCCTCGCCGAGCGGCATCGCGATCGTCCGCGACGTCGTCTACATGGCGGCCCTGCGCGGCGAACGCATGTGGCGGATCCCGTTGCTGGACGGCGAGAACACCGGGACACCGACGTCGTACTACGTCGGCACGTACGGGCGGCTGCGCACGGTCGTCAAGGTTCCCGGCGCCGACCAGCTCTGGCTGAGCACGACCAACTGCGACAACAACGGCGGGGCGCCCGACGGATCCGACAAGATCTTCCGGATCACGATCGCCTAGCCGGCTTCCCCCACCCCTCGGGAGGACAGATGTCACACCCCATACGACGACTAGGCATGACCGGGCTCGTGGCAGGCGTGGTGGTGGCGCTCGCGCCCCTCCCGCTGCCCGCTGGAGCGACGACGACCACCGGCGTCGCCACGGTCGCCGCACCGAGCATGGCGGTCGCGCCGTACGAGTACTTCGGCTGGGGCAACCCGCAGAGCCCGACGTCGGTGATGTCCGCGACCGGTATCAAGTTCTTCACCCTCGCCTTCATGCTCTCCGACGGCGGATGCAACCCGCGGTGGGACGGCTCCCGCCCGCTGACCGGCGGCAACGACCAGGCGAAGATCAACGCCATCCGCAACGCCGGCGGCGACGTCATCGTCTCCTTCGGCGGCTGGAGCGGCGACAAGCTGGGGGAGAAGTGCTCGTCGGCGCCGGCGCTCGCCGGGGCTTATCAGAAGGTCATCAACGCCTACCACCTCAAAGCGATCGACATCGACATCGAGGCGAGCGAGTTCTCCAACGGCACGGTCCGCAAGCGGGTCATCGACGCGCTGAAGATCGTCAAGACCGGCAACGCCGGCATCAAGACCTTCATCACCTTCGGCACCACGCCCGGTGGCCCGGACTCCACCGGCGTCGACCTCATCAAGAAGGGCGCCGCGGCGGGCCTGGACAACGACGGCTGGACCATCATGCCGTTCGACTTCGGCGGCCACAGCGGCACGATGGGCGCCGCCTCGGTCAGCGCCGCCGACGGGCTGAAGAAGGCCGTCAAGAACGCATACGGCTACAGCGACACGGTGGCGTACTCGAAGATCGGCATCTCTTCGATGAACGGCAAGACCGACGAGGACGACGAGACAGTGACGCTCGCCGACTTCCGCACGATTCTGGCGTACGCCCAGCAGCACCACATCGCCCGCCTGACCTTCTGGTCGATCAACCGCGATCGACCCTGCGGCAGTGGCAGCGACGCCGATTCGTGCAGCGGCGTCTCGCAATCCGCGTACGCGTACACGAAGGTGTTCGCTCAGTACTAACGCGTTCTGCCCGGGGCCGCCGAGCGTTCCAGCACGAGGTCCCGGGCACCGGTCAGGCCCACGGCGAGGGCGCCGAGAAGCACCGCGTCGGTGTCCAGGGTGGAGATCTCGATGCGCGGCGGGTGCAGCGCGACGAGGTGCCGGAGCCGTTCGACGACCGGCCGGGTCAGCAGGTCGCCGGCATGGCCGCCGACGCCGCCGCCCAGCACCACGAGCTCCGGGTCCAGCACCGCCGCGACCCCGGCGAGGGCCCGGCTCAGGTGGTCGACCTGCCGGTCCACCGCCTGCCGGGCGGCGGGGTCGCCGGCGCGGGCCGCGTCGAGCACGTCCTTCGCCGTCTCCGCGCCGGTCATGCCGAACCGCCGCGCCGTCGCCACCACGCCGGTCGCCGAGGCGACCGATTCGAACATGCCGCGCCGGCGTGACTCCGGCTGCTCCAGCAGCGGGTCACCGTCGCCGATCGGCAGGTACCCGATCTCGCCGGCGGCGCCGCGGAAGCCCCGGTAGAGCTGTCCGTCGATGACGATGCCCATGCCGGTGCCGGTGCCGATCGAGAAGTAGACGAAGTGCCGGACCCCGCGGCCCAGCCCGTAGGTGGCCTCGCCGACGGCCGCGAGGTCGACGTCGTTCTCGACCACGTACGCCGATCCCGTGACGTCGGCCAGCCGCGTGACGCTGTCGCGCTGCTCCCAGCCCGGCAGGTTGGGCGCGAGATGCAGCGAACCGGTTCCCTTGTCGTGGATGCCGGGTGTGCCGAAGACGGCCAGGGTGACGTCGCCGCGTGCGATGCCCGCCGTGCCCGCGACGTCGTCGGCGAGCCGGGTGAGCTGGGTGACGAGGTCGCCGGTGTCCGATCCGCGGGAGGGCTCGTCCTTGCGGGCGACGATCTCGCCGACCAGGTCGGCCAGGGCCACCCGCACGTACGCGCGCCCGATGTCGACCGCGAGCACGTGGCCGGCGTCGGGGCGCACCTCGTAGAGCAGCGCGGAGCGGCCGGCCGGCCCGGCGCGCAGGCCGACCTGGCGCAGCAGGCCGGCGCTCTCCAGGTTGGTCAGCGCCAGGGCGACGGTCGGCTTGGACAGCCCGGTCACCCGGGCCAGCTCGGGGCGGGAGGCCTTGCCCAGCCGGAAGACCTCTGCGAACACGGCGCGCTCGTTCATGACCCGGAGCACGCTCGTCGTACTGGCCGTCGCACTGCTCTGCACGCCCACCAGGCTGCCACATCATTTCGTAAAGGTCACTCACCAATTTCGTAAAGGTCATTGCCAAGAGCGGCCCGGTGCCCGACGATGCATGGCAAACCCCCGAGGAAAGGGTGCGCCGTGAGAGCCAGATGGTTCGTCGCAGTCGCCGCCACCGCCGCCGTCCTGGTGAGCGCATGCGGCACCACGGATGCCGATGACAAGCCGAGCGGGAAAGAGGCGCCGACGATCGCGCTCTTCCTCCCCGAGTCCAAGACCACCCGCTACGAGGCGTTCGACCGGCCGCTGTTCGAGGCCAAGGTGAAGGCCCTGTGTGCGGAGTGCAAGCTGCTCTACTCCAACGCCGACCAGGACGCCGCCAAGCAGCAGCAGCAGGTCGAGGCGGCCCTCACCCAGGGCGCCGATGTGCTCGTGCTCGACGCGGTCGACGCGGGCGCCGTCGCACCCCTGGTCAACCAGGCGAAGCAGAAGAAGGTCCCGGTCATCGCGTACGACCGGCTGATCTCCAGCATCTCGTACGAATACTACGTCTCCTTCAACAACGTCCGCGTGGGCGAGATGCAGGGTCAGGCACTGCTCGACGCGCTGACCGCCGCCGGCACGGCCACCAAGGGCCAGATCGTGATGATCAACGGTTCGCCGACCGACCCCAGCTCGGCCGACTACAAGAAGGGCGCGCACAAGGTCCTCGACGGCAAGGTCCGGGTCGGCCGGGAGTTCGACACCCCGGACTGGAGCCCCGACAAGGCCCAGCAGGAGATGGAGCAGTCGATCACCGCGCTGGGACGCGACTCCGTCGTCGGGGTGCTCTCCGCCAACGACGGCATGGCCGGCGGGGCGATCGCGGCGATGAAGCGGGCCGGCTACCAGACCCTCCCGCCGATCACCGGCCAGGACGCCGAACTCGCGGCGGTGCAACGGATCCTGACCGGCGAGCAGTACATGACGATCTACCTGGACATCCGGCATGAGGCGGAACAGGCCGGGGAGCTGGCGGTGGCGCTGGCCCGCGGCGAGAAGCCGGCCGCACCGGCCACGGCCGACAACGGTACGGCGCAGATCCCCGCGTACCTGCTGGACCCCATCCCGGTGACCGCCGACAAGGTCAAGGACACGATCGTCAAGGACGGTTTCTACAAGGCCGCCGACATCTGTACGGCGCCGGTCGCCGCGGCGTGCGCCAAGGCGGGGATCCAGTAGTGCTCTCCGCACACTCCATCTCCAAGCGGTACGGCGCGGTCCAGGCTCTCGACGGGGTGAGCCTGGACCTCCCGGCCGGCGAGGTCGTGGCCCTCGTCGGCGACAACGGCGCGGGCAAGTCGACCCTGGTCAAGGTGCTCTCCGGGGTCGTCACGCCGGACGACGGCGGGATCGAGCAGGACGGGCAGCCGGTCCGCATCACCACGCCGCACGAGGCGCAACTGCTGGGCGTCTCGACCGTCCACCAGGATCTCGCCCTCTGCGAGAACCTCGACGTCGTCGCCAACCTGTTCCTGGGCGGCGAGCGGCGGCGCTGGTCCGTCCTGCGTCCCATCCGGATGGAACGGACGGCGCGCGACCTGCTCGGCTCGCTCGACGTGCGGATCCGCGACATCCGGGTGCCGGTGGCCATGCTCTCCGGCGGTCAGCGCCAGTCGGTCGCCATCGCCCGCGCGCTCGTCGGCGAGCCCCGGGTCGTGATCCTCGACGAGCCGACGGCCGCGCTCGGCGTCGAGCAGACCGCCCAGGTGCTGGACCTGATCCGGCGCCTGCGGGACCGCGGACTCGCCGTGCTCGTCATCTCCCACAACCTCGCCGACGTGCGCGCGGTCAGCGATCGGATCGTCGTGCTCCGGCTCGGCCGCAATGCCGGCGAGTTCCGTACGGCGGAGTCGACCCCGGAGGCCGTCGTGGCCGCCATCACCGGCGGCGTCACCACGGAGGGAATCCTGTGACCACGTTGGCAGTGCTGCTGCGCAAGCCGCTGCGGCCGCTGCGGGGCTCCGGGCGTACCGATCTCGGTGCCTGGCCCGTCGTCGCCGGGCTGGTCCTTATCGCGATCGTGTTCGGCTCGCTGAACGACCGCTTCCTGTCCGCCGAGAACCTCACCAACCTGGCCCTGCAAATGGCCGCGACCGGCACCATCTCGCTCGGCATCATCATGGTGGTCCTGCTGGGGGAGATCGACCTGTCGGCCGGCTCGGTGAGCGGCCTGTGCGCGGTCATCATGACCATCCTGTACGTCCACCACGGCTGGAATCCGGCCGTGGCGATCGGCGCGGCGCTCGCCGGGGCGGCACTGATCGGGCTGCTGCACGGGTGGATGTTCACCCGGCTGGGCATGCCGTCGTTCGTCGTCACCCTGGCCGGGTTGATCGGCTGGCAGGGCCTCATGCTCTACCTGCTGGGCAGCGGCGGGACGATCAACCTGCCGTTCGACGGGTTCCTGGCGAAGTTGAGCGACACCTGGCTGCCGGCGTGGGCAGCCTGGCTGATCGCGGTGCTCATCGTCGCGGTCTGGGCGGCGGGCGCGGTGCTCACCCGCCGGCTCCGACGCGCCGCCGAGCTGCCGGTGACCTCAGGTCTCGGCGTGGCCCTGCGCGCCGGCGGGCTGGCCGTGGCCCTGGCCGCCGTCGTGTCCGTGCTCTCGGCCGACCGCGGGGTCCCGCTGCTCCTGATCATCTTCGCCGCCCTGGTGGTGGTCCTCGACCTGGTCCTGCAGCACACCGTGTTCGGCCGGCACATGTACGCGGTGGGCGGCAACGCGGAGGCGGCCCGGCGGGCGGGCATCAACGTGAGCCGGATCCGGCTGATCGCCTTCGCCTCAGCGTCCACACTCGCGGCGTGCGGCGGCATCCTGGCCGCGAGCCGGCTCGCCGCCGTCAACCAGAGTTCCGGCAGCAGCGACACCCTGCTCATGGCCATCGCCGCGGCGGTGATCGGCGGCACGTCGCTGTTCGGCGGCCGCGGGCGCCCCTACGCCGCGCTGCTCGGCATCCTGGTCATCCAGTCGATCACCAACGGGATGCTGCTGCTCAATGTGGACTCCTCGGTGCGGTACATGGTGACCGCCGCGGTCCTGGCGGTGGCCGTCGCCCTCGACTCGCTGGCTCGCCGGGGCCGGCCCCGATGACGAGGCACGTGCTGGCGATCGACTTCGGCGGTACCAAGATCGCGCTCGCCACGGCGGCCGTCGGCTCGCCCGACGGCCGCCCCGACACCACCGTGCGGCTGCGGACCCTCGGCGGCGCGGGCGCGCTGCAGGCCGTCCATCGGACCTTCGACGCGGCCCGGGACCTGCTGGCCACCCCGGCGGCGGTCGGTGTCTCCACCTTCGGTGTGCTGCGCGGCGGCCGGGTCCGGCTGGCGCCCAACGTGCCGGGGTGGGACGGCATGGCCCTGCCGGAGCTGCTGCACGCGGAGTTCGGCGATGCGCCGGTCGCCATCGACAACGACGTCAATGCGGGCGCCGCCGCCGAGTTGCGGTGGGGCGCGCTGCGGGGGATCGACGTCGGGCTCTACGTCAACCTGGGAACCGGCCTGGCGGCCGCGCTGGTGGCCGGCGGACGGGTGCTGACGGGTGCGCACGGTGCGGCGGGGGAGATCGGCTACCTGCGCGACAGCGACACCGATCCGTCCTTTGCCGACGGTCATGCGCCGCTGGAGGAGGCGGTGTCCGGCAGCGCGCTGGCCCGGCGTGGCTCCGAGCTGCTCGGGCGGCCGGTGACCGCCGCCGAGCTGTTCGAGCTGGGCGCCGAACCGGGGGTCACCGACCTGCTGGACGAGGTCGTGGACACGCTGTCGCGGACGATCGCCAACCTGTGCGTCACCCTGGATCCCGAACGGGTCGTCATCGGTGGCGGCATGATGGGCGCGGCCGGCCACATCATGCCCCGGGTGGCGAGCGCCTTGCGCCGTGCCGTGCCGTTCCCCCCGGGCCTGTCCGCCGCCCGGTTCGTCGACGACGCACCGCTCGTCGGCGCCGTCGCCCTCGCCCTGGAAGCCGCCCGCTGAGGAGGCCGGTCGGCCGGTTGGTCGATCGGCCGCTCGTCCGTTCATCCTCTTCCGGGCGATGCCGCTGTGTCGTCCGGCACGAATCCACCGCGGTGCCCCTTGTTTCACGTTTTCCCGGCGTAGCGTGGAAGGCTGCCCAGGGCGGGTTCGGACTCCGCACGCCTGGTTGACGCCGACCCGCGAGGTGAAGATGGTGCACGCCCGTTGACCGTGACGACCGCGCTGCGACTGGTAGACCTTCCCCCGATCGCCACCGCGCCGGTGACCCCGGCGGTGTTCCCGTCCTCCTCGGCCCCGGTGCGCCGCACGCTCGTCGACATTCTCGACGAGACCGTACGCGAGCAGTCCGGCGCCCCCGCCCTCGACGACGGTGCGGCCGTCCTGTCGTACCGGGAGCTGGCCGATCGGGTCGACGCGGTGCGGCTGACGCTCACCGGGCACGGGATCGGCGTCGGCGACCGGGTGGGCATCCGGATCTCCTCCGGTACGGCCGAGCTGTACCTCGCGATCCTCGGCGTGCTCGCGGCGGGCGCGGCGTACGTACCCGTCGACGCCGACGATCCCGAGGAACGTGCCGAGCTCGTCTTCGCCGAGGCGGACGTGTGCGCGGTGCTCGGTGACGGGCTCGAGGTGTCGCTCCGCCGTACCCCTGAGGGCGGAAGCGGCCGGCCCGGCCCGGCGGACGACGCCTGGATCATCTTCACCTCCGGATCGACGGGCACGCCGAAGGGCGTCGCCGTCAGCCACGGCGCGGCGGCGGCCTTTGTGGACGCCGAGGCGCGGCTGTTCCTCGCCGGCGAGACCGGCGAGGCGATCGGTCCGCACGACCGCGTGCTGGCCGGGCTGTCGGTGGCGTTCGACGCGTCGTGCGAGGAGATGTGGCTCGCGTGGCGGCACGGCGCGTGCCTGGTCCCGGCGCAGCGATCCCTCGTCCGTAGCGGCGTCGACCTGGGTCCGTGGCTCGTCGAGCAGCGCATCTCGGTGGTGTCCACTGTGCCGACGCTGGCCGCGCTCTGGCCGGTCGAGGCGCTGGACGAGGTCCGGCTGCTGATCTTCGGCGGTGAGGCCTGCCCGCCGGAGCTCGCGGAGCGGCTGGCCGTCGAGGGGCGCGAGGTCTGGAACACGTACGGGCCGACCGAGGCGACCGTGGTCGCCTGCGCCGCCCGGATGACCGGCGACGGCCCGGTCCGCATCGGGCTGCCGCTCGCCGGCTGGGAGCTCGCGGTCGTCGGCCCGTCGGGCGAGCCGGTCGCGATGGGGGAGACCGGCGAGCTGGTCATCGGCGGGGTGGGCCTCGCGCGCTACCTGGACCCGCAGAAGGACGCCGAGAAGTTCGCGCCGCTGCCGGAACTCGGCTGGCGACGGGCCTACCGCAGCGGGGACATCGTCCGGGCCGAACCCGAGGGGCTGATCTTCGTCGGCCGCGGCGACGAGCAGGTCAAGCTCGGCGGGCGCCGGATCGAGCTGGGCGAGATCGACGCCGCGCTGCAGGCGTTGCCCGGGGTCGCGGGTGCGGCCGCCGCGGTGCAGCGGACCGCCGCGGGCAACCAGCTGCTGGTGGGATACGTGGTGCCGCGCGACGGTGCCGACTTCGATGCCGAGGCGGCGGCGCTGCGGATCCGTGAGCAGCTGCCGGCCGCGCTCGTTCCGTTGCTGGCCACGGTGGACGCCCTGCCGACGCGGATGTCCGGCAAGGTGGACCGGGCCGCGCTGCCCTGGCCGTTGCCCTCCGCGGTGGACACGTCGGCCGCGGCGGGCGAGCTGAGCCCGACCGAGGCCTGGCTGGCCGGCGGTTGGGAGGAGATTCTCGGCGTGCGCCCCACCGCGGCGGACGCCGACTTCTTCCACCACGGCGGCGGCAGCCTGACCGCGGCGCAGCTGGTGGCGTGGATCCGGCGCCGGCATCCGCAGGTCTCGGTGGCCGACATCTATCTGCACCCGCGGCTGTCACAGCTGGCGGTGATGCTCGACGGGCTCGGCGCCGCGGCGGTGACCCGTCGTAAAGTCCGGCCGACGCCACGGCGGGCCGGGCTGGTCCAGGCGCTTTTGATGCTGCCGATGCTCGCGCTGGTCGGACTCCGGTGGCTGACCGTGCTGGCCGCGATCGGCAACGTCCTCGGCCTGGTCGCTGCGGTGGCATGGGCCCCGGCCGTGTCCTGGTGGTGGGTGGCGCTGGGCTGGGCGCTGCTGTTCAGCCCGCTCGGCCGGATCGGCCTGGCCGCCGGCGGGGCGCGGCTGCTGCTGCGCGGCGTACGCCCGGGCAGTTACCCCCGCGGTGGCAGCGTGCACCTGCGGCTGTGGGCCGCCGAACGGCTCGCCGAGCTGACCGGCGCGACCAGCGTCGCCGGGGCGTCGTGGATGATCACGTACGCCCGGGCCCTCGGTGCCCAGATCGGCCCGGACGTCGACCTGCACTCCGCGCCGCCGGTCACGGGCCTGCTCAAGCTCGGCCGCGGCGCAGCGATCGAGCCGGAGGTGGACCTGTCCGGCCACTGGGTCGACGGTGACGTCGTGCGCATCGGCAAGGTGCGGGTCGGCGCGGGCGCCCGGGTCGGGTCCCGCAGCACCCTGATGCCCGGCGCCCGGATCGGCAAGGGCACGCGGATCGCCGCGGGCTCGACCGTGGCCGGCGCCGTACCCGCGAACCAGCGCTGGGCCGGCTCGCCGGCGGCACCCGCCGCCAAGGACCCGGCCCCCTGGCCCGCGCAGCGTCCCCCGCGGTCGAGGATGCGGTCCCGCTTCTGGGCGGCCGCGTACGGGTTGACCGCGCAGCTGGTGGGGCTCGTGCCGGTCGCGGCCGCCCTGCCCGCGACAGCCCTCGTCGGCTGGACTCTCGCCGTCCGGCCGGCGGCCGGCCCCGTGCTCGCCGCCGTCGCGGTCGGGACCATCGCCTACGTCGTCGGGTACGCGCTCCTGATCCTCGTCGCCGTCCGGGCGCTGAGCATCGGTCTGCGCGCCGGCTACCACCCCGTGCAGGGGCGGGTGGCGTGGCAGGTGTGGGCGACCGAGCGGCTGATGGGCATGGCCCGGGTCGGCCTCTTCCCGCTGTACGCGAGCCTCTTCACGCCGGTGTGGCTGCGGCTGCTGGGCGCGAAGGTGGGCCGCGGCGTGGAGGCGTCCACGGTGCTCGCGCTCCCGGCGATGACCACGGTCGCCGACGGGGCGTTCCTGGCCGACGACACCATGGTCGCCACGTACGAGCTGAGCCACGGGTGGCTGCGCGTCGCCCCCGCCCGCATCGGCAAGCAGGCGTTCCTCGGCAACTCCGGGATGGCGGCGCCCGGCCGTTCGGTGCCCAAGCGCGGCCTGGTCGGCGTCCTGTCGTCGGCGCCGCGCAAGGCGAAGAAGGGCTCGTCGTGGCTCGGCGCCCCGCCGATGCCCCTGCGCCGCACCGTCGAGTCGGCCGACACCAGCCGCACCTTCGACCCGCCGCTGCGGCTGAAGCTGGCCCGGGCCGCGATCGAGCTGTGCCGGATCGTCCCGGTGATGTGCGCCGCGACCCTCGCGGCCGGTGTCCTCGCCGCGCTCGCGGTCGTCTGGCAGACGGCCGGGTGGTGGGCGGCCGCGCTGGCCGCCGGGCCGGTGATGCTCGTCGCGGCGATCGCCGCCGCCACTCTCGCGACAGCCGCGAAGTGGCTGCTCGTCGGCCGGTTCCGGGTCGCGGACCGCGCGCTGTGGACGTCCTTCGTGTGGCGCAACGAGCTCGCCGACACGTTCGTCGAGGTCCTCGCCGCGCCGTCGCTGGTCCGCTTCGCGACCGGCACGCCGCTGCTCACGGCGTGGCTGCGGACGCTGGGTGCGAAGATCGGCCGCGGCGTGTGGCTGGAGACCTACTGGCTGCCCGAGTACGACCTGGTGCGGCTCGGCGACGGCGCCACGGTGAATCGCGGTTGTGTCGTGCAGACCCACCTGTTCCATGATCGGGTGATGAGCATGGATCAGGTGACCCTCGACGCGGGAGCCGCACTGGGCCCGCACGGCATCGTTCTGCCCGGCGCGAGCATCGGCGCACGGACCACCGTCGGGCCCGGCTCGCTGGTGACCCGCGGCGATGCCGTACCCGCCGGCAGCCGGTGGCTCGGCAACCCGATCGCGACCTGGCCGGCGAGGTAGGCACCGCATGACCCCGACGGGGGCGCGTGGTGCCCTGCCCGGCGCCGACCGTTCGACCGACTCGTACCTTCCCGAGCACGGCAACGGCGGCTACCGGGTGCTGCACTACGACCTCGACCTCGACTACCGGGTCGGCCCCAACCGCCTCGCCGGCCGGGCGACCGTTACCGCCGTGGCCACCCAGCCGCTGTCGCGGCTCACCCTCGACCTGGGCCGGTTCCGCATCCAGGACGTACGGGTGGACGGCCGCCCGGCGAGGCACGCCCACCGGCCCGACAAGGTGCACGTCAAGCCCGAGCGCCCGATCGGCACCGGTGACACGTTCCGGGTGGACATCCGGTACGCGGGCAACCCCGTGCCCATCTCCGGCCGGTGGGGCGACATCGGCTGGGACGAGCTCACCGACGGCGTGCTCGTCGCCAGCCAGCCGAACGGGGCACCGTCGTGGTTCCCCTGCGACGACCAGCCCGGCGCCAAGGCCACCTTCCGGGTGGCGCTCACGACCGCCTCCCCGTACACGGTCCTGGTGACCGGCGACCCCGTCGCCCGCCGGCGCGGCGCGGGCCGCACCACCTGGGTGTACGAACGACGCGAACCCACCGCCCCGTATTTGATGAGCGTGCAGATCGGGCGCTACGAGCTGATCGACCTCGCCAGGGGCGGAGTCGTGCAGCGCGCCGCGATCCCGCCCACGCTGCGCGCCGGGTTCGCCCACGACTTCGGCCGGCACGGCGAGATCATGGAGGCGCTGCAGCGGCTCTTCGGCCCGTACCCGTTCAACGAGTACGTGGTGGTGGTCGCCGACGACGTCCTCGACGACCCGATCGAGGCGCAGGGCATGGCCGTCTTCGGAAGGAACCACGTCGACGGGCGGCGCACCCACGAGCGGCTCGTCGTGCACGAACTGGCTCACCAGTGGTTCGGCAACAGCCTCACGGTCGCCGACTGGCGGCACATCTGGCTCAACGAGGGCTTCGCCACGTACGCCGAATGGTTGTGGTCCGGCGTCTGCGGCGACCTGCCCACCGACGCACTCGCGGCCCAGTGGTACGCCCGCATCGCCGCCCGCCCGAGCGACGTCATCGTCGCCGACCCCGGCGTCGACCGGATGTTCGACCCGCTGGTCTACAAGCGTGGCGCGCTCACGGTGCACGCCCTGCGGAAGAAGGTCGGCGACGAGTCGTTCTTCGCACTGCTGCGGGCCTGGGTGGCCGACCACCAGTACGCCACCGTGACGACCGGCGACTTCCGGAAACACGCCCAGCGCTTCGCCCGGGAACCGCTGGACGGCCTTTTCGCCGCGTGGCTCGACAGCGCGGCGCTGCCCCCGCTGCCTCGCTAGCGCCGGACACCGATCCCGGCGGCCGGGTGGCGTGCCGGCCGCGCCCCGGCACGCCGTACCGATTCACTTCTTCTTGTTCTTGCTCTTCTTCTTGTCCTTCTTCGACTTCTTCGCCACGGCGCTCTCCTTCCGTCGGGTGCGGACAGGAAAAGGCTAGGGGGTGAACATGACGTGACTGTTCGGTTTATGACGCGCGTGGCCGCCGCTTGCTGCAGCTCCAGGCCGCAGAAGTATGAACAGGGGGCCGCTCAGCCGCCGGCCGAACCGTGCCCGGCGGCCGTCGCCCGCCGGACGGCGAGGAGACGCTGCTCGACACGGTCCGCGGAGCCGCGCAGCTGCGGTGCCCGCCGGGGATGTGCCGTGGCGTTGGGGGAGTCCGGCCCGTGCCGGCGCAGCATGTCGGTGAGCCGCTGCTCGATGCTCATCCTGCGCCCGCTCGGCCCGACCGTCTGATCGGCGTAGGCCAGGGCGTCCGCCACGGCTGACCGCTCGCGAGCAAAGGCGGCCATTTCATGCTCGAGGCCGCGGACCCGGGCGACGGCGAGCGCCTCGGAGTGATGGGCCACGAGGCCGGCAAGCCGCACCGGCCATCCATGCGCCGTCAGGTACCGGGCGCCGTCGAGCGGGTGGAATCCGGACGTCCGCACCACCGTCGAGTAGCCGATGTCGTGCAACCACGCCGCGGCGACCAGCAGGCCGGCATCGCCCGGGGAAACCGTGCCGGCCAGCCGTTCCGCGCGCCGAGCCACCCCGGCCGAGTGGTGCCACCGCTGCGGTAGCTCGGAGAGCAGAATCTCGGCGAGATCGTGGGCGTCGTGCACGAGGCCGGTCGACGAATCGACGGTTGTCATATCCTCACCGTATCGACGCCATGACGGTGCGCAGGTGAACGGAATGTAACGCTTGTGGCTTCTGGGCCGCGGGCCCGCTCGGGTCGCTAGGACGCCTGGCGGACGGGCGTGTCGGCCAGCCAGGCGTCGGCCAGGTCGCCGAGCGGAACGCCGAGGGCCCGGCTGAGGCAGACCACGGTGCCGAACGCCGGCGCGGGCAGGCGGCCCGCCTCGATCTTGCGCAGCGTCTCGGGGGAGATGCCGGCTGCCAGGGCCACCTCGACGAGACTGCGGCCGGCTCGCGCGGCACGGAGGGCGGCTCCGAGGCGATGGCCCGCGGCGATCTGTTCGGCGGTGAGCGGTTGGCGAACCATGCCCGCAGAATATCCCTCCGGACCGGCCCGCGGCGGGGGTGGTATAAAAATACCGCATCCGGAGAGGGAGGCTGTCGTGATCGAGCTCAAGTCCGCCGAGGAGATCGCCCGGATGGCGGTGACCGGCCGGTTCGTCGGCGAGCTGCTCGCCGAGCTGGGCGGTGCCGCCGCGGTCGGCGTCAACCTGATGGACCTCGAACACCAAGCCCGCCGTCGGATCAAGGAACGCGGCGCCGAATCCTGCTACTGGGACTACGCCCCGTCGTTCGGCCGCGGCCCCTTCCGCAACGTGCTGTGCCTGTCGGTCAACGACGCCGTACTGCACGGCCTGCCCCACGACTACGTCCTGCGCGACGGTGACCTGCTCAGCATCGACATGGCGGCCGCCATCGACGGCTGGGCCGCCGACTCCGCGCTCTCCGTCGTCGTCGGCACCCCCGATCCGGCCGACCTGAAGCTGATCGAGGCCACCGAGGTCGCCCTGGAAGCCGGCATCGCCGCCGCCCGGCCCGGCGGCCACCTCGGCGACATCTCGGCCGCGATCGGCGAGGTCGCCCGCTCCTACGGGTACGGCGTCAACGCCGAGTTCGGCGGCCACGGCATCGGCCGCACCATGCACGAGGCCCCGCACGTCGCCAACAGCGGCCGCGCCCGCCGCGGCATCGCCCTCGACCCCGGCCTCACCATCGCCATCGAGCCCTGGTTCTGCCGCTCCACCGACAAGATCGCGTACGACGCCGACGGCTGGACGATCCGCTCCGCCGACGGCTCCCGTACCGCCCACTCCGAACACACGGTCGCCATCACGGCATCCGGCCCCGAGGTCCTGACCCGTCGCCCCGCTTCGGCCGCCTGAGTCAGAGCCGCCGGGCCTGGACGAGGACGAGGCGCTCGGGGAAGAGCACCGGTGCCTGCACGCCGGCGACCGCGAGCGTCCGGCCGCTCAGCTCCACGCCGTCGGCGCGGCGAGTTCCGCGTCGGAGCAGTCGCGGAGCTCGGCGCCCCAGTGCAGTACCCGGGGCAGGAGCGGGCCGGCGCCGTCGAGCACCAGGCTCACCCCGTCGGCATGCCAGTGCAGCGGTGCTGCGGCCGTACCCTCCTGGGGGGTGGTCGAAGTCATGGTGAACCCTTCACGGGTCGTCCTCGGACGACTCGCGCAACTGAGCGGCCGCCCGCTCGGGCGTGATGTCCCGCTGGGGCCCGGCGAGCAGCTCGTAGCCGACCATGAACTTGCGGATGGTCGCCGAGCGCAGCAGCGGCGGGTAGAAGTGGCCGTGCAGGTGCCAGCCCGGATGTTCGGCGCCGTCGGTCGGCGCCTGGTGCAGCCCCATCGAGTACGGGAAGGTGACGCCGAACAACCGGTCGTAGCGGCGGGTGAGCCTGCGCAGGATGTCGGCCAGCCCGTCGCAGCCGGGTTCGGTGAGGCCGGGCAGGGACCCGGTGTGCGTACGCGGCAGGACGAGCGTCTCGAACGGCCACACCGCCCAGAAGGGCACCAGCGCCACGAACTCGTCGTTCATCGCCACGAGGCGCTCACCGTCGGCCAGTTCCGCCGCCAGGTAGTCGCAGAGCAGGCAGCCGTCGTACGCGTGCTGCTGAGCCGATTCCTTCACGGCCTCGTTGGGCAGCCGTTCCTCGGCCCAGATCTGGCCGTGCGGGTGCGGATTGCTGGCGCCCATCATCGCCCCGCGGTTCTCGAAGATCAGCACGTGGGCGACCCACGGGATCGCCCCCAGTTCCGTGTACTGCTCCGTCCAGGCGTCGACGACCTGCCGGATCTCCTTCCGCTGCATCCCGCCGAGGGTGAGGTCGTGGCGGGGGGAGAAGCAGAGGACCCGGCAGATGCCACGTTCGGCCTCGGCCACCAGCAGGCCGCCGGACACCGGTGCCACCGGCTCGGTGTCCGGCAGCAGCGCCGCGAAGTCGTTGTCGAAGACGTAGGTCGACGTGTACCGGGCCGTACGGACTCCGCCGGCCCGCGTGTTGCCCGGGCAGAGGTAGCAGTCGGGGTCGTACGCGGGCCGGCTGTCCGGCACCGGATCCTCCACCTGCCCCTGCCATGGGCGTGCCGTGCGGTGCGGTGACACCAGCACGTACTCGCCGGTGAGCCGGTTCAGGCGGCGGTGCGGAGTGCCGGACAGCGGCATGCCCATCGATGACCCCCAGAGCTATCGGGCGACCTTGAACAGGCCGCCGAGGAAGAACCCGAACCACTTCTCCCGGTGCTTCCACTCGAGCCGGGCGAACGCGTAGGCGGCCATCGCCGAGAAGAACACCTGCCCGACGATGACCAACGTGGACACGACCAGGGAGTCGAAGAGGTACCGCCAGAAGGTGATCGGCTGCACGGCGCCGCCGGCGTCGATCAGGACCGTGGTGGCCGGGGGAGCGGTGTCGATGGCCATGGCTCCTCCTCAGTTCAGGTCGGACGTGTCGGCCCGGGTGACCCGGTACTGGACGAAGGTGATGATCACGAGTACGAGCAGCAACGCCACCGACATCGCTGAGGCGTACCCGAATTGGAAGCGGCCGAACGCCCGCGGAGCCGCCGTCACCGGCATCCAGAACCTTCTCGGCGCGGTGTGACGCCGCTATCTCCCCGCCGCGGGCCCGAAACTGTCCAGCACCACGGTCAGCTTCGGCAACTGGGCCGCCCACGCCGTCGTCGGCGCCCGCCACTCGACGGCGTACCCATGATCCTGCACGGCCTGTAGGCGTCGGAGAGCGCGCAGCTGTCCTCCGGACCGGTTCTGGAACGTGTACTCCCACACCGCGCTATGCGGTGCGGGCAGCGCCTCGATTCGGATCCGCCGGTACGACCCGAGCCGCACCCGGTCCTCCTCGGCGATGAGCGCCGCGACGCCGTCGTCCGGTGGCACGGCGGACCTGCTGATGCGCAGCGTCGGCCGGCCCTCGGGAGCGGTGAACGTCAGCTCTCCCGTGGGCTCCCGGCTGTGCCGCCATCCGCGGGGGACGGCGACCCGGAATCCGGTGGGGTCGATCCACCACGTGAAGTCGGGCGGCAGCACGACGGCCCGGCGGGCGGTCGGGGACGCCGTCACCGTGGGGTGCGCGCCGGGCCGGTGACCGTCCCGGGCGGTTCCGGTCGCCGCGCCGACCGCCGCGATGACGGCGGCCGCGGCGACCGCCGCAGCCCAGCGAACGTGTCGCGAGCGCGCCGGCTTGGGCGTGGCGGCGGGCGGCGGCGCGGGCGGCGCCGTCGGCTCGGCCACCCGGCGGAGCCGGTCCTCCACCTCGGAGGGCAGCAGCCGGGCCGCGGGGTCGCACTGCAGCAGACCTTCCAGTACGCCGGTGAGCGGCCCCGCACGCACCGGCGGATCCGGCGTGCCGACGCCGATGGCCTCGAGGGGCTTCCCGGCGTACGGGGGACGGCCCTCAACGGCGTGGTACAGCGTCGCCCCCAGCGACCAGAGATCGGCCTGCGCGGTTCGATCGCCCCCGGCCAGCCGTTCCGGTGCGACGTACCTCGCCGATCCGGGGACGGTTCCGGCGGGGGCCGGCGCGTGGACGCCCTCGTCGGTGACGGGGGGACCGAAGTCGGACAGCACGATCCGCCCGCCGTCGCCGATCAGGACGCTCGCGGGCTCGACGTCGAGGTGCAGCACCCCGGTACGGCTCGTCGCGGTCAGCCCGTGCAGCACGGCGAGGCCGATGGCCGCGACCCGCGCCGGCGGCAGCGGGCCGGAGTCCTGGACGACCTGCAGCAGCGAGCGGGACGCGACGTACTCCATCACGATCCACGGCTCGTCCTCGTCGGGCAGCACGTCGAGGACGCTGACCACGTTCGGGTTTCCGATCCCGGCGAAGGCGCGCGCCTCCCGCATGGTCAGCTCGCGGACCTGTTCCTGCTCGTCGGCGCCGAGCCCGGCGGGAGAGACGCACTTCCTGATCGCGACCTGGCGGTGCAGGACCTCGTCGGCGGCCAGCCATACCTTGCCCATGCGCCCGGTGGCGAGGGTGTGCAGCAGCCGGTACCGCCCGGCCACCAGTTGTTCCTGCGGCGCCATGCCGTCACCTCAGAGGTTGCGAAGGTCAGCGGCCCTCTCGACCGTACCCGCCCGCGTACGGTGATTTCATCTCTCGTTGCACGGATTTCGGGTGATGCCGGATGGTCCACAAGGGCGGTGACGATCTCCGCTCGGAGGACTCGACCTTCGTCGATGCCAGCGTAGGGTCGGCGGCGGGATCACCGTCGGCAACCGCCCGGGTGCTTCGCGTCCGGGGTTGCCGTTCCTGCACGATCGACGGGCGGCGAGGCGCATGCGGATACACGGAGTTGGTCACCAGTGGCACCTGTTCCCGATGCTGTGCGCGGGGCTGGCCGTGGTCCTCACGGCCGGGCCGGCCGCCGTGGGATCGAGGCCGGCGCCCGTGATCGATACCGGTCACGGGCACGTTCACCCCGCGGGCGTGGCCGTTGCCTCGGCACCCGCTTCCGCGGCCGACCAGGCCGTACGCCTCCAGGCGCTGCTCGGCCAGCACTCGGTGCTGGCGGCCGACCTGATGCGCAGCCGGATCCGCGGTGACGACAACTTCGCCCAGGCCGCGAACGCCGCGCTCGGCAGCAACACCGACGCGATGACCGCCCTGGTGGGACAGCTCTTCGGCGCCGCCACCGGGGAGAAGTTCCGGCCCCTGTGGTCGGAGCACGTCGTGGCGCTGTTCGCGTACGCGGGCGCGGTGGCGGAACAGGACACCGCCGCCCGGACCCGGGCCCGCGGGGAGCTGGTCGAGTACGAGGAGGAACTCGCCGACTTCTTCGCGGGAGCCTCACACGGCCGGCTGTCCCCGCAGGCGGCACGCGAGGCGGTCGCCATGCACGTCGACCACCTGACGAAGCAGGCCGACGCGTACGCGGCGCACGACTACGCCACCTCCGACCGGCTGTACCGGCAGAGCTACCAGCACACCTACGACCTGGGCCTGACACTGGCCGACGCGCTGCTGGCGGCCCGCGACCGCGCCACCCTGCGGACGCCCATCTGGCGGCTGCGGTCCCAGCTGGGCAAGGTGCTGGCCGAGCACGCCGTGCTGCTGGAGGACGTCACCCGCGCGGCGGTCACCAACACCGCGGACTTCGACGCGTCCGCCGAGATGATCAACGGCAACACGCGGGACCTGGCGGCCGCGGTCGACACCCTGTTCGGCGCGCCCACCGCGCGGCGGTTCCAGTCGCTGTGGGCGTCGCACGTGGAGCTGCTGGTGGCGTACGCGGGCGCCACCGCGGCCGGGAAACCCGACCGCAGGCACGAGGCGCGGGCCGAGTTGCGGACGTTCGAACAGCGCATGGCCGCGGTGCTGGCTCCCGCGACCGGCGGCCGGGTGTCGCCGGCCGACCTGTCCGCGGCGCTGCAGACACACGACCAGATGCTGCTGGGCCACGCCGACGCGTACGCCGCCCGGGACTACCGGAGCGCCCAGGACATCGCCGACAAGACGTACGAGCACATGTTCGCCTTGGCCCGCCGGCTCGCCGACGGATTCGGCGCGACCGTCGCCGCGCGCCTGCCGCGCGGCGGCGCCCAGACCGGTTACGGCGGGCTCGCCGTGGTAAACCGTTGACATGCCCGTGTACGCCCGGACGGTGACCCTGGGATGCCTGGCGCTGGTCTTGATCACGGTGCTGACCGGCGCCCCGCCGCACGCCACCCGCCCCGGCCCCGCGGCGCGCGCCACGACGGTGGGCGCGGCGCCGGTGGGCCCGGTGGCGGCGGACGGCTTCCAGTCGGTGCGAACCTACGCCGCCGTGGCCCGGCCGGTGCGGCTGCGGATCCGGGCCCTGCACGTCGACAGCGAGGTGCAGCGGCTCGGCCTGCAATCCGACGGATCGGTCGCGGTGCCCGAGCGGCCCGACGTGGCCGGCTGGTTCGAGCCCGGCCCGCGCCCCGGCCAGCCCGGACCGGCGGTGATCCTGGGCCACGTCGACTCCCACGCCGGCCCGGGAATCTTCGCCCGCCTCGGCACCGTCCGGCCCGGCGCGCTGGTCACCGTCGACCGCGCCGATGGCAGCACGGTGACGTTCCGGGTCACGGGGGTGTCACGCGTGCCGAAGATCAAATTCCCGACCGATCTCGTGTACGCCCCCAGCCTCGACGCCACCCTCCGGCTCGTCACCTGCGGCGGAAGCTTCGACCGCTCTCGAGGAAGCTACCGGGACAATGTCATCGTGTACGCGGACAAGGTCTGAGCCCCGCCGGGGGCGTACGCCGGCGGTGCTGGCGGTACTGCTCACGGCACTGACGGCGATCCCGTGGGCGGCACCCGCGGCAGCGGCCCCGGCCGTCCCGGTCGCTCTGCCGATCACCGCGTCCCTGGTCCGCGGGGACCGGACGGCGCTGGTCGTCGACCTGAGCGCGAGCACCCGCCCGGGTAAGCCGAGCGTCACGGTGACCCGCGACGGCGTGCCGCAGCCGGCGAACCTGATCCCCCTGGTCTCCGACGGACTCGCCGTCGCGCTGGTCGTCGACACGTCGGTGGCCGGAGCCGCGACGCTGCCGGCGTGGCAGAGCGCCGCCGCCCGGTTCATCCTCGAGGCCCCGCCCACCACCCAGGCGGTCGTGATCGCCGACTCGTCGCCCCCCGCGGTGATCGCCGGACCCCAACGCGGCCCGACCGGCACCCTCCGGGCGCTCACGTCCGTGCCCGCCCGGGGCGCCCGCGACACCGCCGCGGCCCTGACGCTGGCGATGCGGCAATTCCCGGCCATGGCGCTCGGCCGGCGGCTGGTCGTCCTCTACACGACCGGAATGGACGCGCACGGCGAGGACGCCGGAGCCCTGGCCGCACGGTTCCGGCAGAGCGGCACGATCCTGGTGGTGGTCGGCACCGCCAGCACGGGCCCGTACTGGTCGACCGCGGCGGGGGAAACCGGGGGCTTCTTCGCACCCGCGGGCGACCCCGTGGTCGTTCCCGCGCTGGACCAGGTGTCGACAGTGCTCGGCAGCCGCTACCTCGTCGAGCTCCCGACCCCGCCGACGTTGCCGGCACGGGTGTCCGTACGCGTGGACACCGGCGACCTCACCCTGACCGGCGACGCGATCGTGGCGGCGGCAGCGCCTCCGGTGCCCGCGAGGAACCCTGCCTTGACGCGGACGGCGGTGATTTTGTGGATTGCGGTCGCCGGGGTCGCCGTTCTGATCGCTGCGGCCGCTTACCTGCGCCGCCGCCGCTCCCGTCCGGCTCGCGGCTCCCGGCCGGCACACGGCGTCCGCGGCTCCCGGCCGGCCCGCGGCGTCCGCGGCTCCCGTTCGGCCCGCGGCGCCGGCGCCTCTGGTGCGGCCCACGACGATACGTCGGCTCCGCCTCTGGTCGGGACGGGCTCGCCCGTGGTCGGGACGGCTCCGCCTGTGGTCGGGACGGCTTCGCCCGTGGTCGGGCCGGTGGCGCGGGGGCACGCGGCGGTGGCACCGCCGGTGGTGCGCGGCCGCGCCACCGTACACAGTGATCAGCCGCCGGATCAGCCGTAGGGCAGGTAGTAGGTCCCGCTCCCACTGAAGTTGTGCCCGCCGCCCGCCGGGCAGGAGCCGGTGCCGTTGCCGCTGTACGCCAGGCAGTAGCACCTGTTGCACCACCGCCAGCCCGGTTGCTCACCGGACGGGGGAGTGCCGTACGAGACCCGGTAGTCACCACTGGTGTTGCGGTTGTGCACTCCGCCGTTGTGGCAGCGCCCGTCCGACGTGCTGCCGCCGTACCAGAGGCAGTAGCACCTGTTGCACCAGCGCCAGCCCGCCTGCCCGGGGCCCGACGTGTGAGTCACGATGTAGTTGCCGCTGCCCCCGTAGTCGTGGCCCCCGCCGACGATGCACCACGCCGTGGTGGTTCCGCCGCCGTAGAAAAGGCATTGGCACCTGTTGCACCACCGCCATTGCGACTGCACCGCGTCGGTCCCAGGGCCTTGTGCCATGGCCGGCCCGGACATCAGGGCGGCAGCCCCGATGGCGCCCGCGGTGACGGCACCGGCCTTGAGCACGGCGCGACGCGGGAGCTCGTGCCGCCCTCCGGCAGATGTGTCCACAGTTTCCCCCCTCGATGGATACATTGACATGTAGCTATATCGAAAGGCTCCACCATTCAGGCGGGAGGGGACAAGGGCGGACCCGGCTGATCATCTTCAATTGGCGCCGAAATGCGATATCGACGAAATAGTCGCGCGTCGGAAACGCATTCTTCACATCGGCCCGGCAATCGGTATTTCACAATTCTCTGAAGCGTGAGGAATTCAGCGTCCACCGTTCTCCAGGCATGGCCTCCGCCTGGCGCGACGCCGCCCTCGATCAGCGTGAGATCGAGGCCGAGGTCAGGGACAGCGAGGCGGAGCTGGACCGCGAGGCGCCTCGCGCGGAGCACGGCTCTCTCGTCGCCCGGAACGTGATGTGCGGCGATCGCGACCGTCGCAACGACACCTGGGAATCGGATCTCCACGATCACCAGCGCCGGCAGGAACGGCGGGTAGCTGCTGCCACCGACGACTCCCAGCGGTGAGCCGTCAGCCGTTGTCGAGGGCGCGCTGCAGCTCTGCCTTGGTCATGGATGAGCGGCCTGTGACGCCGCGCCGGCGGGCTTCGGCGTACAGGTCGGCTTTCGATCTGTTGGGTTTGTTCGGAGAGCTTGGCTTGCCGAGTTCCTGCCAGCGGGACTCCGTCATGTCCACGCCGAACTTCGCGGCGGCGCGTTTGATGCGGCGGAACGCCTCGTCGCGTTCGGAGTCGGTCACGTCGCGTACCTGATCGAAGCGGGCGATCGCGTTGCGGACGTGCCGGGCGTCCTGCAGCGGCTCCTTGCGGACCCGCGGGAACGCGAACGTGCTGTCCGGCATCGCGTCACGCTCGGCGGCGCTCAGCTGTCGTCGTGTCTTGGTAGCCATGACCGGCGAATACCCGCTGCTCGCGATGACATGCCGGCGCCGGGCCACCCACGCCCGTGGTAAGACCCGGGCGGCCCGGTGTCACCGCCCGGCGGGTGCGGGCGAGACCGGTATGGCCCGCCGCCGTGACCGCCGGACCCCACCGATGAAGGCGTCAACGACGAGGAACACCGCGAGGGGTACGCCGAAAAGTGGCATGGCCCAGCCGACCGCGAAGACGACCGGTACGCCGACGACGATGCTCCACCCGGGCAGACCCACCCAAGCGCCCCGGACAGGCGCGGCGCCGACCACAGCGCGCCGGTCCGTACGCGTGGGCCGGCGCTGCCACCACATGCGGTAGCCCCACAGAATGACGCAGAGCAGCCCGACGGCGAGCGCGGCGAGCAGGATCTGGTTGGCGACGCCGAACAGGCGACCCATGTGCGCCTGCACGCCGAGCTTGCTGACCTGGGCGAGCAGCGGCCAGTCCGCAAAGTCGCTACGAGCGGTGACCGCCGGGGTGGCGGGGTCCACGGCGATCCGATCGAGTCCGACCGGCCAGGTGTTGTCGATGCCGGCAACCGTCCACGGCTGCCGACTGCTCTCCGGTACGGCCAGCTCGACCGGCCCGGTGAGCCCGTTGTCGCGCGCCACCTTGAGCACCGTGTCAGCCTGGGCGAGGTCCACCGGTGCCGCGGTGGCACTGCCGCCGCCGTGATGGCCTCCGGATGACGCTGCCGTCTCGCTGGTGGCGAGTGACGGGCTGTGCGCGTCGAAGGCGTCCAGCACAGCGGTGAAGCTGGCACCGGCGTGGCGGGACCAGGTGAGGCCGGTCGCGGAGAGGATGAGCAGGCCGACGCTGAGCCACACACCTGTGGCGGCGTGCCAGCCGCGGGTGCGGCGTACGCCCTTCTTCGCGGCGAGGTCCGGGGCGACCATCAGGCGGACACGGCGGCGCCGCCGCCACCACAGGACGAGGCCACCGGCGGTGAGCACCCACAGCCAGCTGGCGGCGAGTTCGGAGTAGTAGCGGCCGACCACGCCGAGGTGCAGGTTGCGGTGCAGGTCGTCGAGCCAGGTCGTGACCGGGGTCGAGCCCCACCACGTGGTGAGCTGCCCCTGCACCTCGGCGGTGTACGGGTTGACGTAGACGGTGTGCTGGTTCTCGCCGAGCTCGGGCTGGGAGAACACGACCCTGGTGGTGTCGTCACCGGCGCCCGGCTGCACCGCCGACACGGTGCCGCCGGGGTGCGCCGTGCGGGCGGCGGTGATCTGCTGGGCCAGGGGGAGTGCGGTGGATCGGGTCGCGGTGACGGTGAGGCGGTCGCCGTACAGCATGGCGTCGAGCTGCGGGGTGGCCGTGTAGAGCAGGCCGGTCAGCGCGGCGACCACGAGGAACGGGGCGACCAGCACCCCGGCGTAGAAGTGCAGCCGCAGCAGCAGTGCAGCGAACGCGGACGGGCGGCGGGCCGGCCGTTCGGGTCCTGCTGTCACTGCTGCTGCGGGGACCAGGTCCGGCGTGATGGCCATCGGCTGTCCTCATCGGGGTGTCGGCGGCGCGGGAACGCCGGGCATCCAGGGGGTGCAGTCGAAGGCGCCACTGGGGTGGCGCCGTTCACGCCAGTAGTCGTCGTTCACCCGCCGTGAGTTCCCAGTGATCCACGGCGGCTTCCCCCGGGAGGCCGGGAGAACGAAATGGTCAGCCCCAGTACGCCGACGACCAGTCGTCGCTCGCCCAGGACCGCCCGGTCCAGCTGCCGGCCGTCCAGGAGCGTCCGGTCCAGGAGCGGCCCGCCCATGCGGGGTCGGACCACGTCGTGCCGGCTCCGGTCCAGGGGGCGCTGTTCGACCAGGTCGACGCCGCCCAGGTGCGGCTCGCCCAGGACGTGCCGGTCCAGCCGTCTCCCGCGAGGCGGAAGCCCATCCAGCTGCCCCCGCTCCAGGAATCTCCGGCGCCGCTGCGGGCGGCCCAGGTCGCGGTGGTGACAGGTCCCCAGACGGTACGCTGACCCGCAAGCGGCATGGTGTCGAACACCACCCGGCTGGAGCCGCGGGAGTTGTCGAGCGTGCCCGAGCCGTTGGACGGGTTCCACGTCGGCTTCTGCGTCGTCGTGGTGAGGGCGATGGCGGCGTTCACGTTGATCTCCTGGAGTCCCAGGTTGGCGGCCACGCCGTTCGGGACCCGGGCGGAGCTCTTGATCAGCCAGTCCTTGAGCTGGTCCGGGGTGGCCGTGGGCCGGGCCTGCAGCAGCAGGGCGGCGGCCGCCGACGTGACGGCGGTGGCCTGCGACGTGCCACTGCCGCGGAACAGGGTCTCGCCGACCCGGGCCGTGGGGTAGGTGGTGTCGATGTACGAGCCGCCGTCGCGCAGCGACATGATCGAGACCCCGGGCGCGAGGACGTTGATCTGCTTGCCGGCCTTCGGGAGGTTGGTGAAGGTGGCCAGCGTGTCGTCGGTCAGGGCGGTGGTGCCCTTGGTGGCCGCGGCGCCGACCGTGAGGATGAACTCGTCCGACGCGGGGTTGGCCAGGGCGCCGAAGTCGTTGCCGTCGTTGCCGGCCGCGGCGACCACGAGGATGCCCGCCTGCCAGGCCTTCTCGACCGCGAAGCCGAGCGGGTCGTCCCAGGTGTTCGGCGTGCCGCCGGAACCGTACGACAGGTTGATGACCTTGATGGGGTTGGCCGGGTCGTCGTTGCGGTGCTCGACCACCCAGTCGACCGCGGCCATGACCTGGCTGACGTCCACGGCGCCGTTGGCGGTACCCACCTTGATCGAGGTGAGCTTCACGTCCGGCGCGAGGCCCTTGGTGCCCGTGGCGGCGTCGTTGCCCACGATGATCCCGGCCATATGCGTGCCGTGGCCGAACGTGTCGAGGTAACGCAGGTTCGGCGCCTGGGACTCGAAGGAGAGGTCCGGGCCGTTGACGACCTTCGCCGCGGGCAGCCCGGCCACCGGCGCGACCCCGGTGTCGATCAGTGCCACGCCGACGCCCTTGCCGGTCAGGCCGGCCGCGGTGCCTGTGCCGGCGCCGATGACGGTACGGACCTGGCTGAGTGTCATGGCTGGCTCGGTGCTGACGGAACCGAGCCAGCCGGCCCAGTGTCCCCCGGTGCTGTGCCGGTCACCTTCTCCGCCGGGCACATCGCCGATGGCAGGCAACACCATCAGACTCGCGGCCGCTACCCATGCACTGACGCGCTTCAAGCTCATTGACACTCCGTGGTCGCCCGGGTCGTGAGCGACTTCATCGGCACCCCGTCGGCAACCTTGAGGACAACCGAATTGCCATCGGAGGGCGAAGCCGGGGCGGCCGGAAACCTTCACTCGGCGGCCGTCGTGCCGATCAGTCGCCACGACCCGCAGACCGTCGGTGACCGCGAGCGTCGCCGACCAGCCGGCCGGAGTGAGGGGGGATGAGGGGTTGCGGGAGCTGAGGTACGTGGTCCGCGGAGCGAGCGGAGCTCTCGTCGTCACCCACGGCGTAGCGGCTCTGATCGCCGCCGCGTGGCTCTTCACCACCGCCGGCGGCAGCGCGGCGACCGCCTTGTTCGCCAACATCGCCGAGGCGGTGGCGCCCCTGTACGCCGCGATCGCGTGCGCCAGGACCGCGCGGCGGACGCAGGGCCTGCCCCGGCGCGCCTGGGCGATGCTGGGCCTGGGTGCGCTGTCCTGGTCCGCGGGTCAGGTCATCTGGACGTGGTACGAGCACGTCCAGAGCGTCGAGGTGCCGTTCCCCTCGATCGCCGACGCCGGTTTCCTGGCCCTGGTGCCGCTCACCGTCGCCGGTGCCGGTGCCTTCGTCGACCTGCGGCGCGGCACGGTCCGGATGCTGCTCGACGCCCTCCTCATCACCGGGTCCCTGTTCTACCTCAGCTGGGCCACGATCCTGGGCCCGCTCTACGACGCCGGGGCCGCGAACACCCTCGAATGGCTCGTCACGATGGCGTACCCCGCCGGTGACGTCGTGGTGGGCAGCATGATGTTCCTCCTCCTCGGCCACGTACGAGGGGGACAGCGGGTGGTCTTCGGTATCCTCGGTGCCGGCTACCTCGCGCTCGCGGTGTCCGACAGCGGTTTCGCGTACCTGATGCAGAGCGGGACCTACACCAGCGCGAGCGCCGCGGACATCGGCTGGATCTGGGGTTTCCTGCTGATCGGCCTGGCAGCGGCGCTGCAACGGCGCTGCGGACCCGTGCAGATCGTCGGTACGGGCCGGACCTGGGTCGCCCTGCCCTACCTGCCGCTGGCCGTGGCGATCGGTGCGTCGGTCGTGGTCACGGTGCAGCGGGGCTCGGTGGGCCCGATGCTGTACACGTTGTCGACCGTTCTGGTCGTCGTGGTCGTGATCCGCCAGCTGCTGGGCATGCGGGACAACCACCGCCTCACCATGGAGCTGCGGGCCACCGTCGGCAACCTGCGCCTGCGGGAGGTGGAACTGCGGGCGAGTCAGCAGAAGTTGATGAGCCGGCAGGAGGAACTGCGGCGGCTGGCCTTCACCGACATGCTGACCGGGGTCGCCAACCGCTCCGGCCTCTTCCGTCACCTCGACGCGCTCGCGGACCGGCCCGACTGTGCCGGCTTCCTGTCGATGCTCTACGTCGACCTCGACGGGTTCAAGGACGTCAACGACACCCACGGCCATGCCACCGGTGACGCGCTCCTGACCGCGGCGGCGAACCGGATGGGCGCCGCCCTGGGCAACGGTGAGTTCCTCGCCCGGATCGGCGGCGACGAGTTCGCGATCCTCGTCGCGCACCGCGACCTCGGCGAGGCCAAGAACCTCGCCGGCCGGCTCGTCACCGCGCTGACCTGTCCGTTCGAGATCGATGCCCGCACAGTGACCGTGGCCGCCAGCATCGGCGTGGCCACGCAGCCGGCGGCCGCGGCCGATCCCCACGAGCTGCTGCGCGACGCCGACACCGCCATGTACACCGCGAAGGTGGCCGGCAAGGGCCAGTACTGCGTCTTCGACATCGAATCCGGCATGCCGCCGTTACCGCTCCGATAGCGAATCTTCCGGTGCCCTTAAGGCGCGCCCGTCGAGACTCCCACCGTCACGGAGATCGATATGGCCCCGGGAGGACCGCTCGTGAAGCATGCGAGGAAGAGCAGAGGCGCGCTGCGAGCGACGGTGTTCGGTGGGGTGACGCTCGCCGTGTTGGGTACGGGGGCGATCGTCACCGCCGGCTACTCGGACACCGGCGAGATGCCGGAGCCGACCGCCTCCGACCGCCTCGCAGTCAGCACGGCCGCCGCCGACCAGTACGTCAGCGGCACCTCGACGGGCTTCAAGAAGGGCTCCGAGGACGGGTACAGCCGGGAGCGGGTCACGCCCACCGGCCGTGGCCTGACGTACGTCAGCTACTCCCGTACCTATCGGGGCCTGCCGGTCTTCGTCGGCGGTGACGCCGTGGTGGTGACCGACGCCCAGGGTGCCGTCCGGGGGAGCACCGCGGCGTCCGAGGCCCTGAAGGTCTCCACGAAGCCGCAGGTGAGCGCCGGGAGGGCGACCGCCGCGGCGACGCGCGAGCACCGCGGCACCGTTCGCGGTACGCCGAAGCTGGGCGTGATCGCCGAGGACGGCGGCCGGCTGGTGTGGGAGGTCGTCGTGGACGGCCGGGGGGAGGACGGCCCGAGCCGGGCCCACGTGTTCGTGGACGCGCGCACCGGCCGCTACGTGGGCGCATGGGACGAGGTGGCCGGCGGTACCGGCAACGGCCACTACAACGGGAAGGTGCAGATCGGCACCTCCGGCAGCGGCGGCCAGTTCGAGATGCGCGACCCCGCGCGGGGCGGCATGCGGACCGTGAACGAGTCCACCGGCCGCGGCTTCACCGACGCCGACGACACCTGGGGCACCGGAGCCGGCAAGGACCCGGTGACCGGCGCGGTCGACACCCAGTACGCCGGCGCGGCGATGTGGGACATGCTCAAGGACAAGTTCGGCCGCGACGGCATCGACGGCAAGGGGCGGACCGCGGCCATGTTCGTCGGCCTGGCCGACGTCAACGCGTTCTACAGCTGTGCCGGCACCGAGGACGCGAGCCAGGACCAGAGCAAGTACGGCCGCACCGCCGACGGCGCCCGCCAGGTCAACTCGGTCGACGTGGTGGCGCACGAGCTGGGGCACGGCGTCTTCTGCCACACCCCCGGCGGCAGCCGGGGCACGTCGAACGAGACCGGCGGGCTCAACGAGGGCACCGGCGACATCTTCGGCACGCTCGCCGAGCACTTCGCGGCCAACCCGAACGATCCGGCCGACTACCTCGTCGGCGAGGAGGTCGACCTGGTCGGCGAGGGCCCGATCCGCACCATGTTCGACCCGTCGAAGAGCGGCGATCCGAACTGCTGGTCGTCGGCCATCCCGCGGACCGAGGTGCACTCGGCGGCCGGCCCGCTGAACCACTGGTTCTACCTGGCCGCGGAGGGTTCCCGGCCCGCCGGCGGGCCGGTCAGCCCCACCTGTGACGGCAGCACGGTCACGGGCGTCGGGCTCTGGAACGCCGGGGAGATCTTCTACCACGCGCTGCTGCGCAAGACGTCGGGCTGGACGTACTCCCAGGTCCGCAAGGCGACCCTGGACGCCACCCGGGAGCTGCACCCGGACGGCTGCGCCGAGTTCAGCGCCGTCAAGGCCGCCTGGGACGCGGTCAGCGTCCCGGCGCAGGATGATCCCACCTGTACGGCCCCGGCCGAGCCGGCGCCGAAGCCCTCGTCCTCCGCCTCCGCGCCGGTCCCGTCGGCCTCGACGACCCCGCCGGCGAGCGGGCAGCCGGTCGCGGCGCCGGACATCGACGGCACCAAGGTCGAGGCGCACCTGAAGGAGTTCGCTCGCCTCGCCGAGGCGAACGGCGGCAACCGGGCCCACGGCACCGCCGGGTACCGGGCGTCGCTCGACTACGTGAAGGGCAAGCTCGACGCCGCGGGGTACAGCACCCGGATCCAGCAGTTCACGTTCGGCGGCAAGACGGGCTTCAACCTGATCGCCGACCTGCCCGGGCGCGGCGACCCGGACCGGGTGGTCATGCTCGGCGCGCACCTGGACAGCGTCGACGAGGGTCCCGGGGTCAACGACAACGGCAGCGGCTCCGCCGGCATCCTCGAGGTTGCGCTGACATACGCCGAGTCGGGCGCGAAGGGTGACAAGGCCATCCGCTTCGGCTGGTGGGGTGCGGAGGAGGAGGGACTGGTCGGCTCGAAGGCGTACGTGGCGTCGCTGTCGGCCGCCGAGAAGGCGAAGCTGACCGCGTACCTGAACTTCGACATGATCGGTTCGCCCAATCCAGGATATTTCGTCTACGACGACGACCCCCGGGGCGCCTTCATCACCAAGGCCTTCGAGGACGGCTTCGCCGCCGAGCAGGTCCCGTCCGAGGGCGTCAGCGTCGACGGCCGTTCGGACCACGCCTCGTTCATGGCGGCCGGCATCCCCAGCGGCGGCACCGCCACGCTGAGCCTCGCGCCGGCGATGAGCCGGGCCCAGGCAACGAAGTGGCACGGCAAGGCCGGGCAGCCGTTCGACCCCTGCTACCACAAGGACTGCGACACGATCGACAACGTCAGCGCCGCCGCGCTGGACACCCACACGGACGTGGCCGCGCACGCCGCGTGGCAGCTGACCGGGGTGCAGGCACCGATCGGGCCGGCCGCCGGCACCCGGGTGAGCAACGACGCCGACTTCCCGGTCCGTGACCGGTCGGTGGTCGAGTCGCCGATCACCGTGCAGCGGGAGGGCGACGCTCCGGCGACCCTCGAGGTGGACGTCGACATCACCCACCCCTTCCGCGGCGACCTGGAGATCCACCTGGTGGCGCCGGACGGCACCGCGTACCTCGTCAAGGCCGCGAGCCGCTTCGACCGGGCGGACGACGTCAAGCTCAGCAAGACGATCGACGCCTCGGCGGAGAAGGCCGGTGGCACCTGGAAGCTGCGGGTGCGCGACCGGTACTCCGGCGACAGCGGCACCCTGCGGTCCTGGGCACTGACCTTCTAGGGCGGGGCGGTGGCCGGGGACGGATCCGCGGTGGGCGCGGGCCGTCCCCGGCCGCTATGGTCGGCACTTGATCTTTCGACCGGCGGTGCTCCTGGAATGAGACGCAGTTACGTTCGCGTCGCCCTCGCGGTGACGACGCTGGTGGCCCTGGCGTTCGTCATCCCGCTGGCGCTGCTCGTGCAGTCGGCGGCCAAGGATCGCGCGCTGCGCGAGGCGGAACGGCAGGCCCTCGGCCTGTCGGCCGTGGTGGTGGTCGCCACGGACCGCGACCTCGTCCTCAACTCGATCATGAGTACGGAGGCGGGACAGCAGGGGAGGCTCGCGGCCCACCTGCCCACGCTGGGCACGGTGGGGACCACCCGGGTCGCCAACGGCGCGATCATTCACGTACGGCAGGAGCAGAGCGCCGGCACGGTCGACGTGGCCGGGGGACGGGCGTACCTGCGCCCGGTGGCACTGCCCGAGGGGCTCATCGCGGTGATCGAGGTATACGTGCCGTCGACCTCGCTGCGGGCGGGCGTCGGCCTGGCGTGGCTCGTGCTCATCGGCGAGGCGATCGTCCTGGTCGGGGTCTCGACGTTCCTGGCGGACCGGCTCGCCGCCCGGGTGGTGCGCGCCAGCGGGGATCTCGCCCGGACGGCCACCAGCCTCGGGGCGGGCAGCCTGCACGCCCGGGTCCGGCCGAGCGGCCCCCGGGAGATCGAGGAGGTCGGCGGCGCGCTCAATATCCTCGCCGACCGGTTCGCCGAGCTGCTGGCCACCGAGCGGGCCCTGGCCGCGAACCTGTCGCACCGGCTCCGGGTGCCGCTGACGGCGCTGCGGCTGAACACCGAGGCGCTGCCCGCCGGCGCCGACCGCGACCGCCAGCTGCGGGTGGTGGACCGGCTCGAGAACGAGATCAACGCGGTGATCGTGGAGGCGGCCCGCCCCCTGTCGGCGCGCCCGCGGCTCCGCTGCGACCTGGGTGCCGTCGTGACCGACCGGACGGGATTCTGGGGCGCCCTCGCCGAGGATCAGGGCCGGCCCTGGCAGGCCGAGCCGCCACCCGCCGGCATCACCGTGCCGGCCGCCTTCTCGATGGTCGCCGAGGCGCTGGACGTACTGCTGGGCAACGTCTTCCACCACACCCCGGAGACGGCCGCCTGCCGGGTGTCCGTGCAGCAGGGACCCGACGGGGCCGCGGTCACGGTGGACGACGCCGGCCCGGGCTTCCGCGACCCCGAGGCGGCCGTGTCCCGCGGCGCCAGCGACGCCGACTCCACCGGGCTCGGCCTGGACATCGCCCGGCGCCTCGCCGCCGACACCGGCGGCCGGCTCACCGTCGGCCGCAGCGAGCTGGGCGGCGCTCGCGTCGTCCTGACCCTCGGCGTGGCCGGCGAGGACGCCCCGCCGCCGGCGCAACGCCGCCCGCGACTATGGCAGAGGCTCGGCGGTGCGCACGCCCGGCGGTGACTCAGCCCGCGTCCTCCGGCGCGGACAGCCGGATGCCCACCCCGCGCAGGGTGTGCAGGTAGCGCGGCGCCGCGGCCCGCTCGCCCAGCTTGCGGCGCAGCCACGTGACGTGGACGTCGACGGTCTCCAGCGAGCGGCTCTCCGAGCACCAGACGTCGTCGAGCACCTGGCGCCGGGTGACCACCTTGCCGGCCCGCTGCATCAGGTACGCCAGCAGATCGAACTCGAGCCGGGACAGCTGCAGGGCTGCGCCGTCGAGCGACACGGTGCGCGCCTCCTGATCGAGCACCAGGCCGCCCACGGTCAGCGTGGCGGTACTCGGCCCGGCGCCGCGGCGCAGCACCGCCGCGATCCGCGCCTCGAGCTGCTCGGCGGAGTACGGCTTGACCACGTAGTCGTCCGCGCCCGCGCGCAGCAGGCGGATCATCTCGCTCTCCGCACCGCGGGCCGTCGCGACGACGACCGGTACCGCGGAGGTGGCCCGGATCCGCCGCAGCACCGTGGCACCGTCGAGGTCGGGGAGGTTGAGGTCCAGGACCACCACGTCGGGACGCGAGCTCGCCAGCTCCCGGAGCCCGTCGAGCGCGTCAGCACACAGCCGTACGACATGCCCGGTAACCGACAGTGAGCGGTCGATGGCCTCCCGGACATCGCGGTCGTCCTCGATCACCAGCACGTGAGCCATCGTCATAATCTATCGATCGTTAAGGCAGAATGTAATCATGGGCCGGAGCTGGAGATTCATCGTCGCGTGGCTGACCGCTGCCGCCGCGGCCGTCACCGTGTCATGGCTCGGGGTCCGCGTCGGCATCGCGCCCGCGATCACGGACGAGGCGCCGGTCGCGATCGACGTCAACCGCCGGTACACCGAGGTCCGCTTCGGACTGCCCGACGCCACGCCGACGCCCGCGGCGCCCAAGCCGAAACCCAGCCGCACGTCGTCCCGGCCCACCCGGGCGCCGTCCACCCCGGCGCGCAGCCGGCCGGCGCCTTCGCGGTCGCCGTCGGCCACCCCGTCGGCGAGCCCGTCGCCGTCCGCGCCGGATCGGCGTCCGCGCTACCGGGTCAACGCCGAGGGTGGCGACGTGATCGTCGCGTACTCGCCGACCCGGATCGACGTGGTCGACACCGAGCCCCTGCCGGGGTACGTGGCGAGCATGACCCGGCGCAGCAACACGCTGGTCGTCGTACGGCTCGCCGGGCCCTCGCACGCGTCGGTCGTCACGGCGTACTGGGACGACGGGCCGGGGGCGCAGATCGTCGAGGAGTACGGCGGCTGAGCGGGTCATCCGGCGATCAGCAGGCGCAGGAGCGCCGCGACACCGATGACCACGATCAGCGAGCGCAGCAGCAGCGGCGGTAACCGGCGGCCGAACCGGGCCCCGACGACCCCGCCGAGGGTCGCGCCGGCCGCGATGAGCAGCACCGCCGTCCAGTCGGCCGACCCGGGCGAGACGATCAGGAAGGTCACGGCGGCGATCGCGTTCACGCCCGTGGTGAGCAGGTTCTTCAGCGCGGTGACCGACTGGAGGTCCTCGGACGTCAGCACGCTCATCAGGCCGACGATCAGCACGCCCTGCGCGGCACCGAAATACCCGCCGTAGATGCCGAGCAGGTAGACGCCGCCGAGGACGGTGCCGAGCCGGGGCCGGGACAGCGTCGACAGGCGGCCGGAGTCCGTGGTGGTCTCCCGTCCGCGGGCGGCGCGCCGCTGCAGGGCCGGCCTCCACACCACCATGCCCAGGCCGATCGCGATCAGCGCGGGGACGATCATCCTGAAGGCGTCGTCCGGCAGGACGAGCAGCAGGACCGCGCCGGTGACGCCGCCGAGCAACGCCGCCGGCAGCAGGCTGCGCACCTCGCGCCGGTGCGCGACCAGCTCGCGGCGGTAGCCGAAGGTGCCGGTGATGCCGCCGCCGACCAGGCCGATGTTGTTGGACACGTTGGCGACCAGCGGCGGGTACCCGAACAGCACCAGCGTCGGGAAGGTCACGAGCGTCCCCGACCCGACCACCACGTTGATCATTCCCGCCCAGAACCCCGCGGTCAGGATCGCCAGCGCCTCCACCACCACCCCATGATCGCCCTCCCGGGGACCGGGCCCGCCGGCCCCCGGGCGAAACGGGCTATCTGCCCCCGCACACCCTGCCCGTGTTGATGCAGGCGGCGATCCGCTGCATCGTGCGGGCGGCGTTGACGTTGACGAAGTCGTCGTGGTCGGAGAAGGGGTTGTGGTCCTCCTCGGGGAACGAGTCCAGCGCGTACTGGCCCCTGACCTGAACGTCGCGGGGGATGGCGTAGGAGATGGTGACTCGGAGTTGGGGGATCGCCACGAAGTTCGCCGGGCAGGCGCCGGTGGTCTTGTCGGCGAACGCGACATGGCTGCGGTGGTTGGCGCTGTCGATGTTCTTGCCGTCCCAGCAGCCGGGGAAGTCGTGCACGCGCTGCACCTTGCTGCCGGCCGGGCAGATCGGGTACCGGTCGGAGAGCCGGTCGGCGAAGCCGGAGCAGGTCCAGGCGGCGCGGGCGTTGGCCGGGCCGCGGCTGGTGGGCTTGGCATCGCCGGTCAGCGCGCGGAGGAACTTGGGCATGGGCACCACCTTGCTGGTGGCGTTGCCGCGGTACTCGATGAGCACGGCGGCGGGCCGGACGATGCCGCCGGTGTTGTTCGGCAGTTCGAGGTTGGGGCCCTGCGGGTCCGGCAGCGCCTTCGGCGCGTCGCTGTTCGGACCGCCGCTGTTCTGTCCGCTCACGGTGCACGGTGCGAGCGCCTCGAGGCCCTGCGGCCGGTCGCCGCGGCGGGCGATGGCGGTCGCGATGCGGTCGAGCACCGCGACGCGCTTGGCCTTGAGCGGCCCCAAAACGGCGTTGGCGACGAAGTCGGGGCCGCCCTGCCCGCGTGAGGTGACCAGGCGCTCGTTGGCCTCGGAGAGCTGCCGGTCCAGGTCCGCCAGGTTCCGGTTCACCTCGTCGAGCGCCTGAGCGGGGACGGCGGGAAGCTTGTCGCGTACCGCCGGGCATTGGACCTGGGGCGTGGCGGCCAGCTTGGCCTTGACCTCGGCGGCGGTGTGGCGCATGGCGGCGTGCATGCCGTCGTAGTCCACATCGCACTCCACGAGCGACACCATTCCGGCGGTGCGGCCCCCTCCGGCGGCGGCGATGCTGTCGCTGAGCGCCCTGATGAGACGGGCTCGCCGCGTGCGCAACGAGGCCAGCAGCGACTCGTTGGCGCGCGCGTCGATGCGACCCTTGCTCGCGGCCATGCGGTCGTTGGCCCAGGCGGTCGCCAGATCGAGGGAGCGGAGCCCGGCCCGCACGGAATTCCATGCCCCCATCGGTACGGCGGGGAGCCGGTCCCGCACGCTCGGGCACACCACCGTGGGCGTGGTGGCGGCGAGCGCCCGCCGCGTGTCGGCCGAGGATCTGACCGACTTGTCGATGCGGACGACGGGCCAGAAGTACGACGACTTGTCGCCGTTGCGGCACGTGGTGCCCGAGGCGTCGAGATCGGCGTTCGACGAGTTCGCCGTGATCGCGAGGTTGCCCACGAAGTCGTGCACGTGCTCGGCGCCGTTCTTGATACCCGGCTGGGCCACCGGGTTGTCCGGGCTGAACTTGCCGTTGCCGTTGGTGCCGCAGTCCACGACGAACCGGCCCTTGGCGCCCTTTGCACCGACCTTGGGTGGCGGTGCGTCGGGGCGTACGGATTCGATGGGAACGAATTGGTTCAGCTCGGTGGCCGCGTCCGCGGTACCCCTGCCGCCACTGGTCACGAAGGTGACGGTCAGAGCTCCGCTTGCGGCGAGCACTGCCATGGCAGTCGCGATCCTGGCCTTGCGTGATGACAGCAGTGCTGTTCGCCGTGGTGTGGTCCGCACGCTGATCCTCCCTGCGGTCGATGCGTCGACGACCCGCGTCGGGGCGTCGGGCAGCGGTACGGCGGGCTGAGCGCGTACGGACGGGTCGTCCGGCAACCGTCAGAGGACGGTAAGAATTGGTGCGCCGATCAGGGAACCCGCAGCTCCTGCCACGGAATGCGCCGGGTGTGGCGGCGCACGACGTAGTGGGCGAGCTGTTCGAGGAGCCAGGGACCGGTGTGCTGGTCGCGTTCGTAGCCGAGCAGGCGGCCCCAGCGGCCGCTGGTGACGATGGCCGCGGTGATCCGCTCGAGGCCGTCCGGGCCGCGACTGGTCTCCAGGTCGGCGATGCGCCCGAGCGGGTGGCCGTCGCGGTGGCGAACCTCGCGGCCGATGAGGGCGCCGACCCGTGGGGGTGGTGGTGCGTCAGCCGGCATGGTCGGCTCCCGGAATGCGGTCGATGAGGTGGTCGCGCAGCCACGTCTCCAGTGGTGCGTCGGGCAGCAGCTCGCGGCGGACGCTGAGGTTCACCGCGCTGTCGACGGTGGCGACGAGGTCGTACGGGATGCGCATCGGTTGCTTGCGGTCGTCGGGGGCGAGCCGGCGGGCGGTGCCGGCGATCCAGGAGCCGAGCCGTCCGCCGATGCGCACGCCGAGGGCCTGCTGGCCGACGAGCAGCGCGGCGACGTACGGCGTGCCGTCGCCGGTGGTGGCGAGTTCGATGTCGTCGACCTTGCCGACGGGCCGGCCGTCGCGGTCGAGGATCTGCCGGTCGAGCAGGTCGAGGGCGATGAGCATGTCAGCCGGCTCCCATCCGGGTCACGAGCATGAGCGGTATCGCGGCGATCGCGGCGGCCACCACGACGACCAGGTAGACGCTGCCGACGGCGTTGGCGAGGCGCCCGTTGACGCGGTCGCCGAGGTAGCCGCGGTCGTTGGCCACGACCAGGATCGGCAGGTACGTCAGGGGCAGGGCGACGGCGCTGAAGACGAGCGTGTACTCGGTGAGCTGGATCGGGTCGATCGTGGTCATCAGCACGGCCACGCCGACGAGGATGCCCACGATGAGGACGGTGTGGAACCGGGCGGCCTGGCGGGGACGGCGCAGTTTGCCCCACGCCCAGCCGAAGTACTGCGCGACGGTGTAGGCCGTCGAGAGGCCGGTCTCCATGGCGGCGCCGAAGGTGGCCGCGAAGAACCCGAGGATCGCGGCGGCGAGCCCCAGCTTGCCCACGGCGAGGGCGACGGGCATGGCGACCTGCGCCAGCGAGTCGACGGACACCTCCCGCGGCTGGAACACGGTTGCCGAGGTGACCATGATCGCGAAGGCGAGCAGCCCGCCGAGCGGGAAGCCGACGAAGACGTTGACCCGGGAGCGGACCAGATCCTTGCTGGTCCACCGTTCCTCGACACCTCCCGAGGAGAAGAAGAACACCTCGTACGGAGTCAGGGCGGACGCGAACAGGGCGACGGCCACGAACCAGTAGGTGCCCCAGTCCTCGCCGCCCGTGGGTCCGGGGTGGGCCGCCTGCTGCCACAGCTCTGCCGGGTCGGGGCCGAGCTTGACGGCGGCCACGATGAACACGATCAGGACGAGGCCGGTGAGTCCGAAGACGTTCTCCAGTACGTCGAACTTCACGCGCCACAGTGCCACCCACAGCACCACGGCCACGACCGGCACCCACAGCAGGTAGTTCACGCTGGTGGCCAGTTGTAGCGCGAGCCCGACGCCGCCGAGCTCCGCACCGAGGGTGAGGACGGTGACGAGCAACGAGCCGGCCAGGTTCGCCAGGGCGACGCGGGGGCCGAGGCGTTCCCGGACGAGGTCGAAGACGGGACGGCCGCTGACGGTGGTGACCCGGCCGCTCATCTCGGCGTACGCGCAGATGCCGATCACGCCGACCAGCAGGACCCAGGCGTGGGCGATGCCGAAGCTGGCGCCGGCCTCCGCGTTGGCGACGATGTCGCCGATGTCGACGAAGCCGCCAATGGCGGTGAGGATGCCCAGGGCGACGGCCAGGACCCGCTTCACGCCGCTCCCCATTCTTCCAGCAGCCCGGAGAGCTCCTCGGCGCTGCGCTCCAGCCGGCCGGCGGCGGCTCGCCGCTCGTCGTCGCCGGCGGCCGTGGTGGCGTCGCCGAGATCCTTGACGGTGTCCCGGAGCAGCGGGGCGAGCCGGTCGCGCATCGCCGTGCTTGCGGGGTCCGGGGGTGGTTCGGCGGCGAGCTTGTGCGCCGCACCGGCCAGCGCAGCGGCCGCATCGTCGTAGGCGGTGGCCGCGAAGGTGGGGAACACCTGACCGGCTGTCTGCTGCCGGGCCACGAGGGCGCCGGTGCCGGCCGCGTCATGGGTGGCCTGGGCGACCTGCACCAGGGTGCGCCGGTAGTCCTGCGGTGTCGTCGGCTGGGCGACCTGGTAGGCAACGCCTGCCCAGAACAGCAGCAGGGCCGCGGCAGCGACGCTCAGACGGGCCGATCTTGTCACAGACAACCTTTGCCCAAGGCAAACGTGTCTTAAGCGCCGCGCGCGAGGACCTTGTCCTGACGCCACGTCGCCATCCAGTCCGTCAGGTCCGGCTCGGGCAGCGGGCGGGCGATGTAGTACCCCTGGATGACGTCGCACCCGTGCTCCCGCAGGTACCGGTAGTCGCTCTCGGTCTCGACGCCTTCGGCCACGACGACCAGGTCGAGGGCGCGGCCCAGGTGCAGGGCGGCGTCGGTGACGGCCCGCTTGCTCCGGTCGACGGTGAGCCGCTGGACGAAGCTCTTGTCGATCTTCACCTCGTGGATCGGCAGCTCGGCGAGGCGGGCCAGCGAGGAGTGCCCGGTGCCGAAGTCGTCGATGGAGAGCTTCACGCCGAGGCGGTGCAGGGCGTGCAGGGTGATCATGCTGCGGGCCGGATCCTGCATGACGGCACCCTCGGTGATCTCCAGGGTCAGGGCGGCGGCCGGCAGCCGGTGGCGGCCCAGCGCCTGCTCGACATCGTCGGCGAAGGCGGGCTCGGCGAGGGAGAGGGGCGACACGTTGATGGCCATCGAGATGTCGTGCCCGGCTGCGCGCCAGGTCGCGCACGCGGCGAGGGCCTTGTCCATGACGTTGAGGGTCAGCTGACCGATGAGCCCGGACCGCTCGGCGAGCAGGATGAACTCGTCCGGGGAGACGGGACCGTCGGCGTGCTGCCACCGGCTCAACGCCTCGACGCCGACGACCGCACCCGTGGACGCCGAGATCTTCGGCTGGTACACGACGTCCAGCGCGCCGTTCTCGACGGCGGCCCGGAGCGCGCCCATGATCCTCAGGCGGCGCGGGGTGTGCCGGTCGTCGTCGGACCGGTAGATGCGTACGCCACTGCGAGCGTCCTTGGCGGCGTGCAGCGCGACGTCGGCCCGCTGGAGCAGCCGCTCGGCGTCGTAGCCGTGGTCGGGGGCGTACGACACGCCGATGCTGGCCTGGGCGGTGATGGCGATGTCGTCGACGTCGATGGGACGCTCGAGCACGCCGCGCACCCGGTGCGCCACAGCCAGCACGTCCGCGGGCGTGGCGGCATGCGCGACCAGGACCGCGAACCCGTCGCCGCCGACGCGGGCGATCGTGTAGTGCTCGCCGAGCTCGCCGTGGAGGCGGCGGCCGACCTCCTGCAGGACCCGGTCGCCGACGTCGTGGCCCAGCCCCGCGTTGATGTCCTTGAAGCGGTCGAGCGCGAGCAGGAGCACGCTGACCCGGTGCGACGTGGCACGCGCGACCTCGAGCGCCTCCTGCAGGTCGGTGACGAACCGGCGCCGGTTCGGCAGCTCGGTCAGGGAGTCGGTCAGGCCGGTGTGCCGCAGCACCTCCACCAGCCGGGCGTTGCGCAGGGCCACTCCGGCGTGGCGGGCCAGCGCCTGGAGCAGCCGGAGGTGATCGGTGGTGAAGGCCGACAGCTCGGCCATGCGCCCTGCCACGAGCAGGACCGCGGTGACGTCGTCGAGGTCGAGGGGAACCGCCATGGCGTCGTCGCGCAGGATCGGCGTACCGGTGGCGGTGGGACGCCACCACTCGTCGCCGGTGCTGCCGACGGACTCCTTGCGGAACCGGTCGCGCCCGGCCACCTGGAGGCGTACGGCGCTGTCGTCCTGCAGTAGCAGCAGCTCGGCCGACTCGGCGCGGACCAGGTCACGGATGCGGCCGAGCGCCACCCGGGCCACCTCCGTGGCGTCCCGGGCGCCGGTGACCGCCTGGGTGAAGTCGTACAGCGCCTCCACCTGGGCGTGGCCCTGGGTCTGCTGGGCGTAGCGCTGGAAGACCCGGTACATGGCGAACGCGAGGACGGCGAGAAGCACGGCGGCGGGCGCCCGGTCGTGCACCACGACCGCGCTCACCAGGCCCATGGTGGTGGTGACCGCCACCAGGGGCAGCTGGAGCAGGTCGCGGATGTCCGCGCGCAGCAGGTCCCGCCACTGCCGGCTGTCGTCCCGCATGGCGATGACGGCGGTGATCAGGACGATGGACACCAGGTCCGTGGCGAAGGTGGCCGCGTACGCCGCGACCCATCCCACCGGTCCGAGGGGGTCGGCCGCGCCGGCGGCGAGGTGGAACACCGCGCCGGCCACGGTCGCCTGGGTGGCGTAGAGGCAGGTGTTGAACGCCAGCTTGGTGCCCCCCTGGCGGCGGAAGGCCACCAGCCCGGCGAGCCCGCCGATCAGGCGCGCCGCGACCAGCAGCACCGGGTGCACCATGACCAGCCCCAGCACCAGCGGAACCTCGCTGAAGCTGATGCTGTGGGAGCCGCGCCGGACCGGGAAGGTCACCACGAACTTGTCCGAGACCGTGAACAGGACGGTGAGGGCCACGAGGGTGACGAGCTGATCGGTGACGGGAGGGACGTCGCCGGTGAGCCAGGCCACCTGCCCGGCCAGGCAGAGGGCGGCGAGGATCACCGTCAGTGCGCCCACGCGAGGCGACCGCAACCGCATGGGCGTCTCCTTCGCCGGCCTACTCACCCTTTATCGGCGCCGTTCGAGGTGGTTTGAGGAAACCCGGCCATCGTCAGGTCCAGCTCCGGCCGGTCCAGGACCGTCCGCACCAGGTGCCGGCCGTCCAGGAGCGGCCCGTCCAGGACCGCCCGGTCCAGGAACGCCCCGCCCAGGCGGCACCGGTCCATGACCGTCCGGCCCAGTTGACTCCGGTCCACGGTGCCGGGCTCCACGTCTTGGCCGCCCAGGACGTACCGGTGAAGGCGCCGCCGGTCCAGACCGATCCGTTCCAGGCGCCGGCCTTCCAGGCCTTGCCGTCCTTGGCCGCCGGCGCCCACGTCTTCGGGGTCCAGGCGACGCCGAAGATGTCCTTCTCCCCGCGCAGCAAGGTCCCGGTGAGCCCGTCGACGACGTGGTTCGTGCCGCGAGAGCCTTCCAGCGAGCCCGTCCCTGTCGCGGGCGGGAAGGCCTGGGCCGAGTCCTTGGCCGGGGACAGGGTCGCCGCCTCGGCGATGTCGAGCTGTCCGGCGCCGGCCGCGACGGGATCCGCGCCGGCCAGCGGGTCCGCGGTCCGGACGAGGAGGCTCTTGACCTGGTCGGGGGTCAGCGACGGGCGCTGCTGCAGCAGCAGCGCCACCGACCCGGAGACGACGGCGGCGGCCTGGGAGGTGCCGCTGCCGCGGAAGAGCCGTTCGTTACCCGCCGCGTCGGCGACGCGCGCTGTCGGAAATTCGGTGTCGATGTACGAGCCGGGGTTGCGCAGGGACACCACGGACCGCCCGGTGGCGAGCAGGTCGGCATGCCGGCTGGTGTTTCCCCGGCTGCTGAACGTAGCCACGGTGTCGTCGGTCCGTGTGTCCGTGCCGGCTGCGTCGGCGGCGCCCACCGCGATGACGTAGGGATTCGCCGCCGGCATGGTCACCCGCGGCGCCGCGGCGCCGTCGTTGCCCACCGAGACCACCACGACGATGCCCTTGCGCCATGCCGCCTCGACCGCGTAGGAGAGCGGATCCAGCGTCGCGCCCTGAGCGGAGTCCGTACCGAAGGACAGGTTCAGCACCCGGATGTTGAGCCCGGCGTCACCACGGTGCGTGACGACCCAGTCGATCGCCGCGATGACCTGGGAGACGTCGCTGGCGCCGTCCGCGGCGGCCACTTTGAGGCTGATCAGGTGCGCTCCGGGCGCCAGTCCGTCGAAGCGGGGCGTCCCTGCCGGCGTGGCCGGGTCGCTGCCCGCGATGATGCCGGCCATGTGGGTGCCGTGACCGTACGTGTCCAGGTTGGCGAGGCCGGGGACCTGGGACTCGAAGGAGAGGTCCGGGCCGTTGATCACCTTGTCCGGCTGGTCCAGGCCCCGGATCGGCGCGATGCCGGAGTCGATCAGGGCCACGCCGATGCCCGCGCCGGTCAGCGACGCCGTGTCGACGATCTTGTCCTGCTTCTTGCCGCCGGCCGCCCTCTTGATGGCCTCGACCGGCGCGTTCTTTCCACCGTCGTCGATCCACTTGTCCGCTTTGAGGCGTACCGCACGGTCGACGGTGACCGCTGTCACGCCAGGCGTGGTCCGCAAGGTCGGCAGTGCCGCCGGCGGCACGTGCCCGGCGAAGCCGGAGATGAGGCCGAGAGGCCGGTCGACGGTTCCCCCGGCGGCGCGGACGGCCGCCTGCACCCGTGCCGAGTCCTGCGCCGATCCGGTACGCACGATGACCGAGACGGGCGTGGCCGAGCCGGTACTCGCTCCGGCCGGCGTCGCGACGCCGACGAGGCCGGCGGCGGTCAGGGGACCGGCCAGCATCGCGGCGGCCCGCCACGTACGTCCTGCTCGACTCACCTTGGTGCTCCTCGGGGAACGGGCCCTTCCTGCTCCGGGCCGCCTCGTTCGCGACATCGTCCGGGGCCGCCGCCGCTGGACCGGATTGAGCTCTTCTTGAGCTGATCTCCACGCCGGGCAGACCCGGGCCGCCCGGCCTCCTCCGATCGGTGATCAACTCGTTCCGACTTGGCGGTAAAAAGGGCGATTTCGCCGGTGTCCCGCCGGTTCGAACCCGAATAGGTTCGTGCTTCCATGACCGGCGAGGATGCGCGCCGGGCCGCGTACGCCAGGAGGATCCGATGTCGCTCAGCCCTCGTCTGACCGGGGCCGTGGCGGGAGCCTTGATACTGGCGACGTCGCTGATCGCGCCCGCCGGCGCGCAGGCGGCGCCGGTGGCCGGGGCGGCCGTCGCCGGCGACTCCACCAGTGAGCAGGAGATGCAGCGCGTCGACGGCGTGCCGGCCCCCGACCTCGACTGGTTCAAGTGCTACGGGCAGGCCCAGTGCGCCACCGCCCACCTGCCCCTGGACTACGACGACCCGGACGGCCCGACGGTGGAGATCGCCGTCGTGCGGGTCAAGGCCCGCAAGCCGGCGAGCCGCATCGGCAGCCTCTTCGTCAACCCCGGCGGGCCGGGCGGCTCCGGCACCGAGATGGCGGCGATGGCGCCGGCCTTCCTCAGCGACACCGTCCTCGACCGGTTCGACATCGTCGGATTCGACCCGCGCGGCGTCGGCGCCAGCGACAACCTCAAGTGCTTCTCCTCGACCCGGGACCAGTCGGTCGCGCTGGCGCGCATGAACACCTTCTTCCCGTACGGCGAGAAGGAGGAGGCCGGCTTCGTGAAGTCGGCACAGACCGTCGGCCGCGCCTGCTCGAGCACCGGCGGTGACCTGGCCGGCGCGATGTCCACCGCCGAAGCGGCCCGCGACATGGACGTCCTGCGGCGCACCGTCGGCGACCAGAAGCTCACGTACCTGGGCTTCAGCTACGGCACGGCGCTCGGGCAGTACTACGCCAACATGTTCCCCGACCGGGTCCGCGCCCTGGCCCTGGACGGTGTGATCGACCCGATGTCCTGGGTGGGCACCGAGGCGACGAGCGGCCGGCTGCAGGACGACCGTCTGCGCTCCGCGGACGGCGCCTACCGTGCGCTGGTGAAGCTGCTCGAACGCTGCGACAAGGCCGGGGCGAAGCGGTGCGAGTTCGCCGCGGGGAGTCCCGGGAAGCACTTCGCCGCCATCGCCCGGAAGCTGCGGGCCAAGCCCCTCGTCCTCGGCAAGGACCCGATCACCGGCACGGTCCGGCTGACGTACGCCACCTTCATCGGCCTGACGCTGAGCATGCTCTACCTCCCGTTCGCCGGTGAGATCGTGACGCAGATGGCCGCCGAGGTGGCGACCATGCAGGAGAGCCCCACCACCAAGGCGCGGCTGCGTACGGCCGCCCGGCAGGCCCTGCTCGAGCGGGTCACCCGGCTGCGGGCGCCGGCGCGGGACTTCCCGTACGACAACTCGCTGGACGCGTTCGCCGGCGTGATGTGCACCGACGGCCTGCACCCCGCGGACGCCGCGAGCTGGCCGGCCCTGACCGCGGCGGCCGACCGGCGCGCGCCGTACTTCGGCCGGGCCTGGGGCTGGAGCAGCGTCCAGTGCGCCGCCGACACGTGGACCGCGCGGGACGAGGACGCCTACGTGGGCCCGTTCAACCGGCGTACCAGCGCGCCCGTGCTGTTCGTCGGCAACTACTGGGACCCGGCGACGAACTACCGGGAGGCGGTCGCGTCGGCGCAGCGCCTGCCGAACAGCCGGCTGCTGACCAGCGACAACTGGGGCCACACTGCGTACGGCACCTCGACCTGCGTCACCGGTGCCGTCGACGCGTACCTGCTGCGGGTCGCCCTTCCGGCGGCCGGCAAGCTGTGCCGCTCCCCGCTCCAGCCGTTCACCGGAAGCCTCGGATTCGGCGGCGGTTTCTCCGCCGGGCGCAGCTTCGCCGCCGGCAGCGGATCCGAGCCGGGCAAACCCAAGCAGCTGCCCCCGGTGGCAGGCCCGTACGGCACCCTGCCCCGGCGCTGACCCGTAAATCGGCTGCGCAGGAGGACGGCCCCTTCTTAGGGTGCCGGATGACTTCTCACCTCTTCGCGGTCTGCTTCGGTGCGAGCCGGCCGCGGCAGCTGGCAGGGTTCTGGTCCGGAATGCTGGGCTGGGAGACGCTCGACGAGCCACCCGGAGGTGCGGCACTTCTGCCCGGCGACGACACCGGGTTCCGGATCCGGTTCCTGCCGGCCCAGGGCCCGAAGGCCGGCCAAAACCCGATGCATTTCGATCTGACGAGTACGTCCCCGCAGGACCAGCAGCAGACGGTGGCCAGGGCACTCGAGCTCGGCGCGGAGCACATCGACGTCGGCCAGCGCCCCGAGGAGGGGCACGTGGTGCTCGCCGACCCGGAGGGCAACGAGTTCTGCGTCATCGAGCCGGGCAACAGGTTCCTCGCCGACTGCGGGTTCATCGGCGCCCTGTCCTGCGACGGTTCGCAACAGGTCGGGTACTTCTGGAGCGAGGCGCTGGGGTGGCCGCTGGTCTGGGATCAGGACCAGGAGACCGCGATCCGCTCGCCGCACGGCGGTCCGAAGATCACCTGGGGCGGTCCGCCGCTGATGCCGAAGACGGGCAGGAACCGGCTGTTCCTCGCTCTCGCCGCCGTACCCGGTGATGAGCAGCCGGAGATCGACCGGCTGATCTCGCTGGGCGCGACCCGGATCGACGCCGGGCGGGACGAGGCCGGCGGCGTGCTGATGGCCGATCCGGACGGCAACGAGTTCCGGATGTCGGCGCCCGGCTAGGCGGACGGTCGGGTCAGTGGTCCTCGGCCGTGGCGAGGTCGATCTCGAACCAGACCGCTTTTCCGGGCGGGTGCAGGTGGTGGCCCCAGCGGCTGCTCATGGCGTCGACCAGCCACACCCCGCGGCCGCCGCGGTGGTGGAAGTCCGGCCGGGTGAGGGCCGGCGGAGTGGTGCTGGAGTCGTACACCTCGACGCGCAGGCGGTCGGCGTCGACGGCCAGGTGGATGCGCAGCGGGGGAGGGGCGTGCCGGACGGCGTTGGTGATGAGTTCGCTGGTCAGCAGCTTCACCCGGTCCGTGAGGCGGCCGTGCAGCTGCCATGCGGTGAGCTGCTCGGTGATGAAATGGCGCCCCTGGGCGGCCGCGGCGTCGGCGGCGAGCAGGTTCGCCAGGACGGCCGTGCGGATGCCCGTCCGCACGGGAGCGGCCTGGGGTCTTCGGAACGGGTACGGGGCGGACGGGCCTGGGCGGCGCGACATCGGTCTTCCCGAGACAGGGCGCAACAATGAGCGTCTTTGCCTCGCGGGCGCTCAAAGGGCGCCGCCGGGGCTCGGCAGCGCACGTGGCCAGTTTCCCAGAAGGAGGCGGCCGGGAACATCGACCGGCCCGGTGGTGTCGGCACCCCGACTCGCGACGCCACAAAGGATCATCCGGCCCCGGAGACGGGCTCAGCGTGACGGCTCAGCGTGACGGCGAATCGGTAGCTCCGGTCGGCCGGGAGCTGGTGCTCGGGGGCAACGCCGGGACCGCACGACGCCGAACCCAGGCCGTTCTGGGCCAGGTCCGCGTTGACGAAGACGCGATCGCGGGGCCGGAGGTCGTACGGGTGCCCGGCGGCGTCGAGGTCCTCACTGGTCCATCGCCGTGCGGTCAGCTCGAACGTCGGCTCCCCGTCGATCCGGATCCCGCCGCCACCGGGTCCGGTGATGCGAGCCCATCGCACTGCGGTGCGGTTGCCGTTCTCCTGCGGGAACACGTACGGGGTCTGCAGGTCGTCGATCCGCCGGGTGTACCGGCCGATCCGGGCGGCGTGGCGGCTGTCGGCGTACGCCTCTCCCGGGCCGCCGCCGAACCACTGCACCTCGTCGAGCGTGGCCGGCGCCGCCAGCCGGAGGCCGACCCGGGGCAGGACCCCGTGCCACGCTCCGACCGGCTCCGTCGTGACCTGCACGGTGAGGCGTTCGCCTTCGGCGGTCCATCGGTACGTCGTGAGCACGGCCAGGTCGGTGGCGGCCGGCGCGACGCGGGTGCGCACGACGTACCCGTCGCCGTCGATCCCCGCGGTGACCAGCCGATGCTGGAGCCGGTGCAGCCCGATGCGGCGCCATTCCCGGCCGACGGCGTCCCGCACCTCGCGAGGCGGGTCGTCGTTGGACGTGGGTGCCCGCCACAGGTCCAGCCGCGGGCCGGTCACCGGCAGGTCGCCGAGCCGGATCAGCAGGCCGCTTCGCGGGTCGAAGGTTCCGGGACCCACGTCGACCAGGCCGTCGTCGCGCGACCGCGGACGCCTCGTCGCCCGGGGTACGGCGGCGGGGAGCTCGTCGTTCCGCTGTGCCTGGGCCCAGGCGATCTCGTGGCCGGCCGGCGCCCACGGCTGCCCGGCGGCGAGCACTGCCCGTACCGTGAGCCAGCCGTCCCCCGGCGGGGCGGGCAGCGGGACGGTGGTCTGTGCCCCGGCGGCGAGGACCGGCACGTCCAGGCGGTCACCGGCGACGGGGATGCCCTCCCGCTCCAGGTGCCACTCGTACGCCAGGTGGGCGGTGTCGCGGACGTCGTAGCGGTTCTCCACGGTGGCTGTGGCCGCGGCCGGGTCGACCGTGATTTTTACCGGTGCGAAGACCTTCTTGAGTTCGATCAGTCCGGGCGACGGCGTGCGGTCGGGCAGGACCAGGCCGTCGGCGATGAAGGTGCCGTCGTGCAGCGGCTCGCCGAAGTCGCCGCCGTAGGCGAAATAGTCACCGGTGCCGTCCGGGCGCGGGCGCCGCACCGCCTGGTCGATCCATTCCCAGACGAAACCGCCCTGACATCGCGGGTACGTGTCGAACAACGCCTGATACTCCGCGAGGCGGCCGGGCCCGTTGCCCATCGCGTGCGCGTACTCGCAGAGGATGAAGGGGAGCTGCCGACGGTGTGCGTCGGCGGACGGATCTCGGGTGGGCGGTTCCTGCCCTTGCCCGATCGCGGCGACCTCGTCGGGGTGGGCGTACATGCGGCTGTAGCAGTCGGTGTAGCCGCTGTCCCGGTCGCCCTCGTAGTGGATCATCCGGCCGGGGTCGCGGTCCCGGATCCACCGGGCCATCGCCGCCAGGTTGCGCCCGGTGCCGGCCTCGTTCCCCAGCGACCAGGCGATGACGCTGGGATGGTTCTTGTCGCGCTCCACCGTCCGCCGGGCGCGGTCGAGCAGCGCCGGCTCCCACCGGGGATCGTCGCTGGGGTTGCCCCGCCAGCCGACCTCCGAGAATCCGTGGGTCTCCAGGTCGCACTCGTCGATCACCCACATGCCGAGCTCGTCGCAGAGCCCCAGGAACTCCGGCGCCGGCGGATAATGGCTGGTACGGACGGCGTTGATGTTGTGCTGCTTCATGAGCAGCAGGTCCTCGCGCATGACATCCACCGGCACGGCCCGCCCGGTGTCCGGGTGCCACTCGTGCCGGTTGACCCCGCGCAGCGAGACGGGCGTGCCGTTGACGGTCCACCGGCCGTCGAGCATCGCGACGGTGCGGAAACCGATCATCAGCTCGGCCCGTTCGGCGCCGGTGAACACCTCGGCCCGGTAGCGGTCCGGGCTCTCGGCGGACCAGGGCCGTACCCCGTCGACGACGTGCGGCCCGGCGGCGTCCACATCGACCAGTCCCAGCTCGGCGACGGTGAGCCGGGCCGGCACCGGGGTCTCGACGCGGAGCACGCCGCGGCCGGTGAGATGGTCGTAACCGGCGTGCACGGACACGTCGTCGAGGCCGCCCTCCGGGCGCGCCAGCAACCGGACCTGCCGGAAGATGCCCGACAGCCACCACATGTCCTGGTCCTCGAGGTAGCTGCCCGCGGACCACTGGTGCACCCGTACCGCGAGCACGTTGGGTCCCGGCCGCAGCATCGGCCCGGCCGGGAACTCGGCCGGCAGCCGGCTGCCCTTGGCGTGACCCAGCTCCACCCCGTTGAGCCAGACCTTGAAGCAGGAGTCGACGCCGTCGAAGCGCACCACCGCCGGTCCGGCCGGCCAGCCGTCGGGCAGGTCGAACGCCGCCCGGTAGTCGCCGGTCGGGTTCTCGTCCGGTACGTACGGCGGGTCGACCGGGAAGGGATACCGCACATTCGTGTACGCCGGGGCGCCGTACCCGTGCAGCTGCCAATGGGAGGGCACCGGCAGCCGGTCCCACCGCCCGTCGTCGAAGCCGGGCTGCTCGAAGCCGTCGCCGGTGCCGTCCGCGGTCGGCATCAGGCGGAACCGCCACATCCCGTCCAGGGCCAGCTGGGCCGCGTCGGAGGCGAACGCCGTCCGCGGCGGGCACATCCCCGCCCCCGGTCCGACATCTTCGTGGTATCGAGCCGCCATGAGCGCACCGTAACCCGTCCCGCGGGGACCGCGCATAAACTTGATTTATTCCAGAGAAGCGCAATATGGTTCATGGCGTGACGTCCGACTTCGAGGCGCAGCTGCGAGCCGTCTCGTTGCGCGTGACCCGCCCCCGGCTGGCGGTGCTCGCCGCGCTGCACGACCACCCGCACGTCGATACCGACACGGTGATCGCGCTGGTTCGGACCGGCCACCCCATGGTCTCCCACCAGGCGGTTTACGACGTCCTGCGCGCGCTCACCGACGCCGGGCTGGTACGCCGCATCCAGCCGGCCGGTGCCACCGCCCGCTACGAGTCGCGGGTGGCGGACAACCACCACCACATCGTGTGCCGCTCCTGCGGCGCGATCGCCGACGTCGACTGTGCCGTCGGCGGCTCTCCCTGTCTCACCGCCTCGGACGACCACGGGTTCACGGTCGACGAGGCAGAAGTCGTTTACTGGGGCACCTGCCCCGACTGTTCGGAAGGAAGCTGATGAGCGACACCCAGGACCACCCTTCCAGCGCTCAGGGCGTTGACAAGAAGGAGGCGGAAGGCTGTCCGGTCGCGCACGACTCCGTGACCGCGAGCGGCAGCGAGAGTGAGAACCCGGCGATCGACTCGCCGACCCCGAAGACCGGTGGCCGTCCGCGTACCAACCGGGACTGGTGGCCCAACCAGCTCGACCTCTCGGTGTTGCACACCCACTCGTCCAAGAGCAACCCGCTGGGCGAGAGCTTCGCCTACGCCAAGGAGTTCCAGAAGCTCGACGTCGAGGCCCTCAAGCGGGACATCGTCGGGGTCCTCACCACCTCGCAGGAGTGGTGGCCGGCCGACTTCGGCCACTACGGCGGTCTGATGATCCGCCTGAGCTGGCACGCCGCGGGCACCTACCGCATCAACGACGGCCGCGGCGGGGCCGGCGACGGCGGTCAGCGCTTCGCCCCGCTCAACAGCTGGCCCGACAACGCCAACCTCGACAAGGCGCGCCGGCTGCTGTGGCCGGTCAAGCAGAAGTACGGCCAGAAGATCTCGTGGGCCGACCTGCTCGTGCTCGCCGGCAACGTCGCGCTGGAGTCGATGGGCTTCAAGACCTTCGGCTTCGGCTTCGGCCGCGAGGACGTCTGGGAGCCCGAGGAGATCTTCTGGGGCCCGGAGGACACCTGGCTGGGCGACGAGCGCTACGTCTCCGAGAAGGAGATGGCGGAGGGCGTCGGCGCGACCGAGATGGGTCTCATCTACGTCAACCCCGAGGGGCCCAACGGCAACGCGGACCCGCAGGCGGCGGCGCACTTCATCCGGGAGACGTTCCGCCGGATGGCGATGAACGACGAGGAGACCGTCGCGCTCATCGCCGGCGGCCACACCTTCGGCAAGACCCACGGCGCCGGCGTCGCCGACAACCACGTGGGCCCGGAGCCCGAGGGTGCCCCGCTGGAGGCGCAGGGCCTCGGCTGGCTGAGCACGCACGGCAGCGGCAAGGGCGGTGACACGATCACCAGCGGTCTCGAGGTGACCTGGACCGACCGGCCCACGCAGTGGAGCAACCGCTTCTTCGAGATCCTCTTCGGCAACGAGTGGGAGCTCACCACCAGCCCTGGCGGCGCCAAGCAGTGGACCGCCAAGGACGCCGAGGCGATCATCCCGGACGCCCACGACCCGGCGAAGAAGCACAAGCCGACGATGCTCACGACCGACCTGTCGCTGCGCGTCGACCCGGCGTACGAGAAGGTCTCGCGCCGTTTCCTCGAGAACCCGGACGAGTTCGCGCTGGCCTTCGCCAAGGCCTGGTACAAGCTGCTGCACCGCGACATGGGCCCGGTCAGCCGCTTCCTGGGACCGTGGGTTCCGCAGCCGCAGCTGTGGCAGGACCCGGTGCCGGCCGCCGACCACGAGCTCGTGGGTGACGCCGACATCGCCGCCCTCAAGGCGAAGGTCCTCGACTCGGGCCTCACCACCGCCCAGCTGGTCGCCACCGCCTGGGCCTCCGCCGCCAGCTTCCGGTCCACCGACAAGCGCGGCGGCGCCAACGGCGCCCGGATCCGTCTCGAGCCCCAGCGCGGCTGGGAGGCGAACCAGCCGGAGCAGCTGGCGACGGTCCTGAGCACCCTCGAGGGCATCCAGCGGGAGTTCAACGAGGCCGGCGGCGCGAAGATCTCGCTCGCCGACCTGATCGTGCTGGCCGGCTCGGCCGCCGTCGAGAAGGCGGCGCGCGACGCCGGCGTCGAGGTGACCGTGCCGTTCCACGCGGGCCGCACCGACGCCACCCAGGAGCAGACCGATGTGGAGTCGTTCGGGGTGCTCGAGCCCCGGGCCGACGGATTCCGCAACTACCTGCGCAGCGGCGAGAAGACCCAGCCGGAGGTGCTGCTCGTCGACCGGGCGTACATGCTGAACCTGACCGCGCCCGAGATGACCGTCCTGGTCGGCGGCCTGCGGGCGCTCGGCAATAACGTGGCCGGCAGCCGGCACGGCGTCCTCACCGACCGGCCCGGCGTGCTCACCAACGACTTCTTCGCCAACCTGCTCTCCCCGGGCACCCGGTGGAAGGCGTCGGAGTCCGAGGAGCACGTGTACGAGATCCGCGATCTGGCCACCGACCAGGTGAAGTGGACCGCCACCGCGGTCGACCTGATCTTCGGCTCGAACTCTCAGCTGCGGGCCCTCGCGGAGGTCTACGCCAGCGAGGACGCCCGCGAGAAGTTCGTTGCGGACTTCGTCGCGGCCTGGACCAAGGTCATGGAGCTCGACCGGTTCGACCTCGCCTGAGGCACGTGCACGAACGAGCCCGGCCGGCCCGCAACGGGGCGGCCGGGCTCGTCCCGTCTCAGGTTCCCCGCACCACCTCGTCGACGACCCGTTTCGCGCCTGCGTCCGCGTCGTACGTGATCAATGCCTTCCACAGCGCCCACCCCCGGCCCCGGGCCCACGTGCCGGCGTCGACGTCGATGCCGGCCCGGAAGGCTTCACGGCTCGCTCCCGACAGCAGCGTCCAGGCGATGGCCAGGTCGCACGCGGGGTCACCGACGCCGCAGGTGCCGAAGTCGATCACAGCGGCCAGTGCTCCGTCACGGACCAGGAGATTGCCCGCGGCCACGTCGCCGTGGAACCACACCGGCCGGCCGTCCCACGTCGCTTCCAGCGCCGACTCCCAGATCTGCGTGACGGCGTCGCGGGGCACGCGACCGTCGAGCACCTCGATCGCCCGGCGTGCCTGGGAGTCGTAGATCCGCAGCGGCCCGCCGCGGAACCAGTTGTGCAGACCGGGCTCCGGACCGCCCACCGGGTCGATCCGCCGCAGGGAGACGAGAAAGGCGGCCAGACCGGCCGCCAGCCCGGTCAGGTCGCCGATGGCGCCGGTCCCGGCCGGTTCGCCGTCGATCCACTCGTACACGGACCAGGGGAAGGCGAAATCCTCGCCGGGCACGCCCTTCGCCAACGGTACGGGGATCGGCAGCGGCATCCGTGAGGCGAACATCGGCAGCCAACGGTGTTCCTTGTCGACCGCCAGTGCGTACTCCCGCGCGGTGGGCAGCCGTACCGACATGCGGTCGCCGAGGTGGAAGGTCTGGTTGTCCCAGCCGTTCGTCGCGACGGGCCGGACGGGAAGACCGGCCCAGTGCGGGAACTGGCGGGCGATCAGCCGTCGCACCACGTCCGCGTCGACGAGGCGACGATCTGGAGAAGGGATCACGCCCGAAACGTCGCACGGGGGACGCGAGCGGGCAAATGAATTGCGGCCGGGTGCAGGATCTCCGACACAAGAGGTCAAGACGTGCCTACGCAGAGGTAGACCGGGGTGTCGAAGACCCGTCGATCAGCCAATCCGGGGAGCTCTCATGGCCATCGCCTCCACCACCCTGCTCTTCTCCGCCCACCCGGCCCTCACGGCCACCCTCGCCGAGACCGTGCTGACGGCGACCTCGCCGCGTACGGGTGTGCTCGACGAGGTCCGCGCCGAGACCGAACGCGCCCACAGGCTCGTCCTGGCCGGCAACTACCAGGACGCCGTGCCCGTCTACCAGGCCGTCCGGAACCGGATCTTCCGGCTGCTGACGCCCGGCGGCCCGCGGGGGCTGGGGGACCGGTACGCCGCCCCGCACGACCTGGCACACCTCAAGGAGATGGTCCGGGCCAGCGCCACCCTGCTCGCCGACCTGGTCCCCGGCATTCCCGACCCGCCCGTCATCCAGGCCGAACTCGACCCCGGATCCGTCCAGGAGTTCGCTGAGGGCGCCCGCGCGGTCCCGCACGCCGGCGACGAGAAGGCCCGGCAGTTCGCCGACGTCGCGGCGCTGGGCCAGTACGCCTTCGACAACGGCGACTACGAGACGGCGGTCAAGCACCTCACCACCGCCGCGGACATGGCCGGCGACGACCGGTCCGCACGCGCCGGCCTGCTGCTCAACGCCGGTGCCGCGTTCGTGCAGCTCGGGAACCTCGACCGGGCCGAGAGACTGCTCGCCGACGCGCTCGAGGGTTTCCAGGGCGCGCAGGACTCGCTCGGGGCCGCCCAGGCAGCCCACAACCTCGCGGTGGTCAACGCCGCTCGGGGTGACGTCGCAAGGACCGACGGCGCCTTCAAGGAGACCGACGAGCGGTCCCGCGTGGCGGCCGGCCAGGCGGGCATCGCGCTCGACGTGGTGCGGTCGCTGGGCCGCTCCGGCAACGGCAACGGCAACGGCCCCAACCGGGTCACCTCCCTCGTCGCCGTCCAGGAGCTCGACCGGAAGGCGACCAGCATCGATGTGCAGCAGACCCTCGGGCAGGGCGCGCAGCTCATCGTCCGGGACCCGCTCGTCGCCACCGCCTGGTCGAGCCGCCCGCTGGACAGCACCATCGAGCAGGCCGGCCGGGCCGTCACGTACAGCGCCGGGGTGCTGATCGGCTCCGACATCCGTACGGTCAGCTGGCAGAAGGCCAAGACGCCCAGCGTCGAGTCGCTGCTGGCCGCCGGGTACGAGTCCCGGCTCACCGCGAAGTCCCACTTCGACCTGCGGGCCGTCGTGTTCACCGGCGCCGACCTCTCGGTGCAGCTCGCACACCTGTTCTACTATGTCATCCCGGTCGGGCTGGCCGAGGCGTACGCGGGGCTCGGCGACTGGACCGCCGCCCGCATGTGGCTGTACCGGGCCGCCGACTACCCGTACCTGAACGCCGAGCTGGAAGCGCCCGCGCTGTGGCTGCGGATCGCGCAGACCCACCTCGGCGAGGGCGACGCCCTCTACAAGTCCGACGAGTTCGCCAAGGCCCTGGCCGCGTACGGCGGGATAGTCGCCGCCGACAACACCGCCGGTGACGCGCCGGTGTTCACCCACGCCGCGCTGGCCGCCACCGGAACGCTCGTCGCGACGTTGCTCACCGACCCGGCGACGCTGCCGGACGGGCTCGACGCGGGCCTCGGCGCGGTCGTGCTCGACATCGCCGCGCGGGTTCAGCAGCTGGTCGCGAACCTGGACTGGTTCGGCGTGCCCGCGGCCTTCGTGCCGCCGTTCACCTTCGACTACCTGCAGAACGCCGCTCGGTTCCTGGGCCAGCAGGCGCAGGCCGCCGAGCGCGACTACATCCAGTTCATGGAGCGGTACGACTCCGGCAAGCTCACCCGGGTTCAGCTCAACCAGGCCGCCGCTGCGGCCGGTGCCGACGAGGCCGTCGCCAAGCAACAGGCCGTCGCCGCCCAAGCCGAGGTCACCCTGGCCACGACCGCGCAGACCCTGGCCACCACCCGCAAGGCCAACGCGGACGCGGCCCGCAGCGCGTACAACACGATGGCGAACGAGCAGATCTGGCTCGAGACCGACATGGCCTGGTACAGCTCGCAGAACAACTGGGAGCTCAACAACCCGATCCCGGGCGACGGCCGGGACATCCACGAGGTGATCGCCGCCGACCGCAACCGGCTCGGCCAGATCAGCCGCGACTACGAGCTGCTGCGCATGCAGCAGACCGCGAACGAGCTGGGCATCGCCGCCCCCAGGCCGGCGACCAGGTCGCGCTCTCCCAGGCGCGGTCCCGGGCGGCCGTCCTGTCCTCGCAGGCGGCGTCGCTGCGCCGGCAGCAGGCCCAGCAGCTGGCCGCCGCGTTCGAGTCGAGTGTGCTCACCCCGGAGGTGTGGCGCGCGCTCGCCGACTTCATGCAGCAGCAGGCCCAGCGCTACCTGTACTGGGCGACGCGGATCGCGCGGCTGATGGAGCGGGCGTACGAGTTCGACTTCGACGCGACCGTGGACCGGATCCGGCTCGACTACTCCGCCGGGGCGGCCGCCGGGATGCTCGGTTCCGACCAGCTGCTCGCCGACATCGACTACTTCACCTACGACCGGATCACCCGGACCACCCACAAGATGCTGCGGGCCAGCCAGAGCGTGTCGCTGGCCGAGCAGTTCCCGTTCGCGTTCGCGACCGGGTTCCGGCGCACCGGCGAGATCCAGTTCAACACCCTGCTGTCCGACCTGGAACGCGGCTATCCCGGCTCGTACAACCACCGGGTGCAGGCCGTCGAGGTCACCCTGGTCGGCCTGGTGCCGCCCGGCGGGCTGCGCGGCACCCTCACCAACAGCGGCGTGTCGCAGTACCGGGCGCTCACCGGCGACACGAAGTGGCGGCTGCAGGACATCGACACGATGCTGCTCAGCGCGTACACCCGTAACGACGCGATGATGTTCCGGCCGCGCCCCGAGTTGCTGAGCGTCTTCGAGGGCGTCGGGATGGCGTCCGGATGGACGCTGCGGTTCCCGCCGGAGATCAACGACGTGGACTTCCGCTTCATCGTGGACGTGCAGGTCACGTTCCACTACGAGGCCCAGTTCGACCGGGCGCTCGCCGCCGACGTCGCGGCCCGGCCGGTGCCCGCCGAGGCGTTGCGCGCCACCACCTCGTTCAGCCTGGGCAACGACTTCCCGGACCGCTTCTACCTGTGGCAGAACTCGGGCACGGCCACCGTCACCGTCGGCCCGGAGCATCTGCCGCACCACCACCTCGACCTGAAGGTGCGGAGCATCTCGCTGCAGCTGCTCGGTGCGGGCGCCGGCCCCACCCCGGTGCCGCTGACGATCACCGCGCCCGGCGGTGCCACCGCCGATGTCACCCCGGACGCCACCGGCCGCGTCCCGTCCGGCGACCCGGCCCTGGCCGCGCTGGCCACCGCGGAGGTGCGCGGGGACTGGGCGCTGGCGACGACCGCCGGCCCCGGCGACCGGGCCACCGTCGAGAACATCCTGCTGTTCATCGAGTACGACTTCACCCCGCGCGGTGAGGCGTGAACGGCGCCGGCCCCGACGTGCTGGCACTGCCCAAAGGCGGCGGCGCGGTCGGGGGGATCGGCGGCAGCTTCACGCCGGACCTGAACACCGGGGGCGGCGGCTATGCCGTACCGCTCGACCTGCCGCACGGCGTCGACGGCCACACCCCGCAGCTCACGCTGCAATACAGCACCGCGTTCGGCGACGGTGAGTTCGGGCTGGGCTGGGCGCTGGCAACGGTACGGGTGGAGCTGACCGCCGACACGTACACCCTGGCCGGCGCCGGGCGGCTCGTCGACGTCCCCGGCGAACCCGGGCGTCTCGTGCCGGAGACCGACGGGCTCGGCTGGCGGGTCCACCGCGAGGGCGACGGGTTCATGCTCACCGACCGCTCCGGCGTCCGCCACGTCGTCGGCACCACCGCGGCGGCCCGCATCGCCGACCCGGATGACCCGTCCCGCGTCTCGGCATGGCTGGTGGAACGGTCGATCCGTCCGTCCGGCGACGAGATCGTCTACACGTGGGACGGCGACGGGCTGCTGCGGTCGGTCGCCTGGGCCGCGTACCGGTTCGACCTCGGCTACGAGACCCGGCCGGATCCCGTGCTCGACGCGCGGCCCGGCTTCCTGCGGACGATCACGCGCCGGTGCACGACCCTCGAGCTGCACGCTCCCGCCGAGGCGCCCTCGCTTTTGCGGCGGTACACCGTGGACTACGCGGCCGGACGGCCCACCGGGCACAGCCTGCTCGCCGGGATCACCCTGTCCGGGCACGGCCCGGCCGGCGAGGTCGCCACGTTCCCGCGGCTCGCCCTGGGCTACACCACCTCGGAGTTCGGGTTGCGGGCCGCCGGTGCCGCGCTCGCCGCCGCGCTGGCCCGGCCGGAGGGCACCGTGGCCGACCTGACCGGCGACGGCCTGCCCGACGCGGTCGTTCTCGGCGGCGTCCCGACGGTGGCCCGCAACCGCGGGGACCTCACCTTCGATCCGCCGCGACCGCTCGGGCGGACCGGCCTGCCGGGTCTGCCGTCGGGGACGGCGCTGTTCGCCGCCGACCTCACCGGCCGCGGCCGCGTCGACCTCGTCGGGATCGGGGCGGGCCGCCGCCACCGCTACCCGGTGGACGGCGCGGGGGTGCTCGGCGCGCCGGTCGTCAGCCCGTACGCGCCGACCTTCACCCCGATGGACGCGGGAGCCCGGCTGCTCGACCTCGACGGTGACGGTGCCGCGGACCTGATCAGCCTCGTGGCCGGCGTGCTCACCACCGCGGGCAGCGACGGCGGCGGCGAGGACTGGCGGTCGGTCGGCCGCCGCGTGGTCGGCGGCGGCGACCCGCTGACCGGGGTCGACCTGCGCGCACCCGAGATGCACGTCGCGCCGATGACGGGCGCCGGGCCGGTGGACCTCGTCGAGGTCCGCAACGGCCTGGTGCGGTACTGGCCCAACCTGGGCGACAACCGCTGGGGTACGCCGCGCAGCATGGCCGGCAGCCCGGTCCTGCCCGCCGGCTACCGCACCGACCGGCTGTTCCTGGCCGACGTGGACGGCGACGGCTGCGCCGACCTGGTCTACGTCGACACCGACGCGGTCCGGATCTGGCTGAACCGGGGTGGCACGGCGTTCGAGGAGGAGGTGACGGTCGGCCCGGTCCCCGGCATCGCCGCCGAGCGCGTGGAACCCGTCGACCTGCGCGGCATCGGCTGCACCGGGCTGCTGCTGGCCACCCGGCACGGCACCCGGCCCGCCGCGTACCACCTCGACCTGGACGCCAAGCCGTACCTGCTGAACCGGATCGACGACGGCCTCGGGCACACGACGACGATCGAGTACGCCACCTCGGCGGCCGAGTCCCGCAGGGACGCGGCCGAGGGTCGCACGTGGACGACGTCGCTGCCGTTCCCGGTCCCGGTGGTGCGGCGGGTCACCCAGACGGACCCGGCCGGCGCCGACCGGGTCAGCCGGTTCCGCTACCACGACGGGCACTGGGACCCGGCGCTGCGCCGCTTCCTGGGGTTCGCCCTGGTCGACGAGGTCGAGGAGGGCGACGCCTCGGTCGCGTCCATCCTCAAGCGCACGGAGTTCCACCTGGGACGCACCCCGGAACGCGTCGACCGGCCGCCCACCGATGCGGAGCGCCTCGCCGCCCAGGTGCTGCGCGGCCGGGTGATCCGTTCGGCCGGATATCCGGCGGACGCCGACCCGGACGTCGACGACCCGCTGTTCGAGGTGCGCCAGGTCTGGCAGGCGCACGGGGACGGCGTGACCGTCACGCCCCGGCTGGCCGAGCGTCGTGAGGATCACCTCGACGGCGCCCCGTCCGCCTGGCGCAGCACGATCACCACCACGGTCGCCTGGGACGCGTTCGGCAACGTCACCGACCAGCGCCAGCGCAACGAACTAGCCGCCGATCCGGGTGCCGCCGCCGAGCTGCGCACGCTCACCGCGTACGCGACCGACCCGGCGGCATGGATCGTCGACAAGCCGTACCGGATCATCCAGACCGACGGGGACGGCCTGGTCGTCGACGCCCGGATCCTGCGGTACGACGGCCCGGCGTTCACCGGGCTCCCGGAGGGGTCCGTCGGCGCGGGGCTGGTGACCTCGGAGGAACGTCTCGCCCTGCGCGACGACCAGGTCGCCACGGTCTACGACGGCATCCCGGTCGACCCGGCCGCGCTCGGCTACCACCGCCGTGCCGGCGAGGACGGCTGGTGGGTGTACGCCCGCCGCTACGACCGTTCCACCCCGGGCGTGATGGTGAGCCTCGACCCGCGCGGCAACCCGGTCACGCTGCACCTCGACGCCGACCGCCTCTTGCCGGTGCGCCGGGTCGACGCCCGCGGCAACGACATCGCCGCCGAGGTGGACCGGCGGGCCCTGCGGCTGGCGGGCCTCGGGGACGGCAACGGCGGGACGCGGCGCAACGGATACGACCCGCTCGCGCGGCTGGCCGCCGAGTTCCGTCCCGGCGACGACCCGGCCGCGCCGACGGTCACCTACCGGTACCTGCTCGATCCGGCCGGGCCCGCCGTCGAGACCGGCGAGTATCCGGCGGCGGACCGGGGCGACAAGGTGACCACCCGGCGGTTCCTCGACTCCGACGGTCACGACGTCGGCGTCGCCCGCCTCGACGGGGACGGCACGTGGGTGGTCGGTGAGGCGATCGACCGCAACGCGCGGGGCCTGGTCGCGCGGGCGTACCTGCCGTACCGCAGCCCGGCCGGCCCCGATCCGCAGCGCCCTACCGCCGCGCTGCCGCACACCGCGACGGAGTACGACGTGCTCGGCCGGCCGACCCGGGTCACCCTGCCCGGCGGCGGGTTCCGCGTGGGGGTGCACCTGCCCGGCCGCTCCGATCTGTACGACGAGGAGGACACCCGCGCCGGCGGCCCGCATGAGGGCACGCCGACCAGCTTCCACCTGGACGCCGCGGGTCGGGTGGGGCGGGTGGTCTCCCGCGAAGGGGCCACCGAGATCACCACCGCGTACGACCTGCGGGACCAGCCGATCGCCGTCACCGACCCGGAGGGGCGTACCTCGACCGTCCACTACGACCTGCTCGGCCACCGGATCCGGGTGGACGACCCGTCGGCCGGCACGGTGGTGTTCGTCCACGACGCGGCGGGCAACCTCGTCCGGCGCCGCAACGCCGCCGGTCAGCTCGCCGACCAGGAGTACGACGTGCTGAACCGGGTCGTGCGCACCCGGGCCACCGGCCGGCCGGACGTCACGTACCGCTACCTCGACCGCGCCGACGTGGGCGCCGGCGGGGCACCCGGCCGGCGGCTGGGCCGTCTCGCCGGCGTCGACGACGTCCGCGGGTCGATCACCTTCGACTACGACGTGCGCGGCGAGGTGGAGACCCGCCGGATCGTGCTGACCGGCGGGGACGCGTACACCGTGCGGCGGCGCACCGACCGGCTGGGCCGGGTGTCGGCGATCGGCTACCCGGGCGCCGCCGGGGACGTGCCGGGCCCGGTGCTGACGTACGCGTACGGCCCGCGGGGATTCCTGCGGTCCGTCTCCGGGGTGATCGACGCGATCGACTACGACGAGGCGGGCAGCCCGGTCCGGACCGCGTACTCCGGCGGTGCCCGTACCGAACGACGGTTCGACGCGTTGTCGCGGCTGATCTCCGCGGAGACCAGGGACGCGGCCGACGTCGTCCTCGACCGCCAGGATCTGACCCGGGACCTGGGCGGCCACGTCACCGGCGCCGCCGGGTGGACGTACACCCACGACGACCTCTACCAGCTCGTCCGGGCCGAGCCGGCGGGCGGCACCGCGATCGACTATGCGTACGGCCCGGCGGGCGACATCATGTCCCGCTCCGACGTGGGCACCTTCGTCTACGGCGAGCGCGGCGCACCACCGACCGCCGTCACCACCGCCGGCGCGGGCAGCTACGACTACGACGTGTCGGGCCGGCAGGTCAGCGGCCCGGCCGGCACGTTCACGTACGACGGGCGGGACCGCCTCACCGCGGTCACCGGCGCCGCCGCCACCGTCTCCCTGTCCTACGGGGCGTTCGACGAACAGGCGGTCCGGGAGACGACCGCCGGCGGCACTACCCGGAAGGTGGTGCTCCTCGACGACCTCGTGGAGGTGCGCGACGGGGCGCTGGTCCTGTTCGTCACGGACGGGCGCAGCCGGATCGGGCAGCTCACGCCCGGCGGCCCGGTGGCGCTGTGGCACACGGACCACCGGGGCTCGGTCACGCTCGTCACCTCGGGCGGCGGCACGGTGCTCCAGCGGCTCGCCTACGACCCGTTCGGCAAGATCACCGCCGTCGGTGCGGGTGAGCCTCCGCGGGCCACGTACGACACGTACGACCTGGTGCAGGAGTTCGGGATCTACCTGTCGCCGGCCCGCCCGTACGACCCGGTGCTCGGGCGTTACCTGGTCCCCGACACGGTCGCGCCCGACCTGTGGCACCCGGCCGGCCTCAACCGGTACGCGTACGCCGCCAACGACCCGGTGACCCTGCGCGACCCGGCGGGCCGCGCCTGGTGGCAGATCGCGCTGGCGATCCTGGCCGTGGTCGCGGTGGTGGTCCTGACGGTCGTCACGTTCGGCGTCGGCCTGATCGGCCTCGGCGCGATGATCGGGGTGTTCGCCGCGATGGCGGCCGGGGCGGTGGTCGGCGGCATAGCCGCGGCCCAGGCCGGTGGCGACATCGCCCTGGGCATCCTGCTCGGCGCCGCGCTGGCCGGGGCCGCGGCGCTCGGCGGTGCCCTCGCCGGTGCCGGATTCGCCGCCGCCTTCGGGGCGAAGGCGCTGGTCACCCACCTGCTCGCCGGTGCGGTCAGCGGGCTGCTGCTGGGCGCGGCCACCGGGTTCGCGGCCGGCTGGGCGGGCGGGCAGGGCTCGGCCGGCGACATCTGGGAGAAGACCTGGAAGTCGGCGCTCGCCGGGTTCGCGACCGGCCTCGTGTTCGGGCTGGCCAGCTACGGCTTCGCGCAGGGCTGGTTCGGCACGGGCAACATCAATCCGCGGGTGCCCACCGGCGCCGAGTGGCAGAAGGCGGCCGCCGAGGGCGCCAAGGCGGCCGGCGAGGCCGGCAACGCCGGCGCTTCCGCGGGGGAGGCGGCCACCCAGGCCGCCACGTCCGGCGGGCTCAGCGCCGGGGGAGCCGCCCTGAACTTCGGGGCGTCGACCGGCTTCAACGTGCTGCAGACCTTCGTGTTCAACCCGGTGGCGATGACGCTGTTCATCGAGGCGACCGCGTCGCTGTTCGCGTTCGATCTGGTCGACGACATCATCGACGCCGTCAAGAACAGCGGTGCGAAGACGTCCAAGGCCGGCACCTGGTGACGGTCGGCGGTGGCGGGCCGGCGACGGCCCGCCAC
>NZ_JBFAZZ010000015.1:0-229832 GCF_040689425.1 Actinoplanes sp. NPDC051475 | reverse complement strand
GGCCAACATGGACGTCTCGCGGGTGGTCGGGCTGGCGTTCGCGGTGGCGGCATCGAGCTTCTGCCCGTTGCTGGTGCTGGCGCGACGACGAGTAAGAAGTCGAGACGACTGCGCAGTCCTGCCTCGGCAGCGTCTACGCCGCCTGCGCGCGAAGCGCCGCGCGCGTCCGGTGAAAGCGCGCCCCCGTGTCGCCCGGCGGGCTGCCGAGGATTCCGGTCACGCCGGGGACGGGCGGACTCCCGTCCCCGGCGTGACACCCGGCCGGGGCGCGCGATCAGTCGTTGGCGTGCAGCGCCGCGTTGAGCTCGATGCCGGTGCCCTTGCGGGGCCGGGCCTCCAGCGCCCCCGTGACGGAGTTGCGCCAGAACAGCAGGCCGTTGACGCCCGACAGCTCGCGGGCCTTGACCACGCGGCCGTCCGGGAGGGTCAGCTTGGAGCCGGCCGTGATGTAGCAGCCGGCCTCGACCACGCAGTCGTCACCGAGCGAGATGCCGATGCCCGCGTTCGCGCCGAGCAGGCTGCGTTCGCCGATGGAGACCTTGTCCTTGCCGCCGCCGGAGAGCGTACCCATGATCGACGAGCCGGCACCCACGTCGGAGCTGTCGCCGACGACGACGCCCTGGACGATGCGGCCCTCGACCATGGAGGTGCCGAGCGTGCCGGCGTTGAAGTTGCAGAACCCCTCGTGCATCACCGTCGTGCCGGCGGCCAGGTGCGCGCCGAGGCGGACCCGGTCGGCGTCGGCGATGCGGACGCCGGCGGGCACCACGTAGTCGGTCATCCGCGGGAACTTGTCGACGCCGTACACGCTCAGGTGACGCCCGGCGGCGCGCTCGATGAGGCGCAGCTCGTCGACCCGGTCGGGCGGGCACGGGCCGGCGGAGGTCCAGGCGACGTTGGCCAGCATGCCGAAGATGCCGTCGAGGTTCTGCTCGTTGGGCTTCACCAGGCAGTGCGACAGCAGGTGCAGCCGCAGGTACGCGTCCGAGGAGTCCTTGATCGGCTCGGCGAGCGAGGCCACCTCGGTGCGCACCTCGACGGTGGAGAGGCCGGCGAGAGCCTTCGGGCCCACGAGGCCGGCGGGCAGGGTCGGCGGGTCGGCGGGCAGGGCGCCCAGGCCGAGGAAGCCGGCGGGATACCAGGTGTCGAGCACCGTCCCCTCGGCGGTGACGGTGGCGAGGCCGATGCCCCAGGCGGCCGAGGTCGAGATCGCGCTACTCACGACGCGAACCCTACTAGCGATGCGGGCCGTAGTTGTCGATGGGCGTACTCACCGTGAGGAGGGTCGCCTCTTTCAGGCCTGGGCCGGCCGCGGAATCTCGATGGTGGCCTCCGGATCGGTGGCGGCGTCAACCGGGGGCGGCGGGAGGGCGAGGGCCATGCGGCGTTCCTCGACCACCAAGCGGATGCGCCGCTGCATGCGGCGCTGCATCTTCATTCGTTCGTAACGGGTCATCACGGTGGCTCCTTCGCCGAGATGCCCGGCCGGAGCCGGACACCGTGCCTGCCGTGCGGGTCGGTAACTGTACAGACGTTGCGGAGCTACCGTCCGTTGCTTCAATCTGGCAAAAAGGCCGCGGGGCCGCAATCCTCTTGGCGAAACCCAACCGGTTATTCACCGGTTACGGACCGTCCGCACTACCGTGGGTGCCATGACGGACAGCACCAACGGCCGCAGACGCGTACCCCAGGAGCGTCATCGTGGCGCCGTCACGCTTCGGCGTGAATCGATACCGCCGAGCACCGCGGACGAGAAACTGCTCGACTCGCACCATCGCGGCGAGTGGAAGACCAAGGACGCCTGGCGGGCGCTGCGCATCCTGTCCGAGTTCGTCGAGGGCTTCGACACCCTGGCCGACCTGCCGCCGGCGGTGAGCGTCTTCGGCTCGGCCCGCAGCACCCCGGACAGTCCCGAGTGCGAGCTGGCGGCGCAGCTCGGCGCGGCGCTGGCCGAGGCCGGTTACGCGGTGATCACCGGCGGCGGCCCCGGCGTCATGGAGGCGGCCAACCGGGGCGCGACCGAGGCCGGCGGGATGTCGGTGGGGCTCGGCATCGAGCTGCCGTTCGAGCAGGGGCTCAACGACTGGGTCGACATCGGCATCGACTTCCGCTACTTCTTCGTCCGCAAGACCATGTTCGTCAAGTACGCGCAGGCCTTCGTCGTCCTGCCCGGCGGCTTCGGCACGCTGGACGAGCTCTTCGAGGCGATCACCCTCGTGCAGACCCGTAAGGTCACCCGCTTCCCGGTGATCCTGATGGGCACCGACTACTGGGGTGGCCTGCTCGACTGGATCAAGCAGCGGCTGCTCGCCGACGGCAAGGTCGGTCCGGGCGACATGGAGCTGCTCGTGGTGACGGACGACGTGGAGGAGGCCGTACAGATCATCGTGAACGCCGAGAACGGCAAGGGGTGACGTGGCGGCCGTCTGCGTCTTCTGCGCCTCCTCCGTCCACCTCGACCGCAAGCACCTCGATCTGGCCTTCGCCTTGGGCAAGGCGCTCGGGCCGCGCGGGCACTCCCTGGTCTCCGGCGGCGGCCGGGTCGGCATGATGGGCGCCGTCGCCGAGGGCGCCCGGGCCTCGGGCGCGCACACCATCGGCGTGATTCCGCAGTCCCTGGTGGACCTGGAGGTCGCCGACACGGCGTCGGACGAGCTGATCGTCACCACCGACATGGGCGCCCGCAAGAACCTCATGATCGAGCGCTCGGACGCGTTCGTGACGCTGCCGGGCGGCCTCGGCACCCTCGACGAGCTCTTCGAGGTCTGGACGACGGCGACGCTGGACCTGCACCACAAGCCGATCGTGGTGCTGGACCCGGACGGCTTCTACGCCGGCCTTTGGACCTGGCTCGGGGAGATCGCCGAGACGGCCTTCGTCCGCCGTCGGGCCCTCGCCCAGGTCACGCTCGTGACCTCCATCGACGCGGCGCTCGACCACATCGAGGAGAATCGCCGGGCATGACGGCGCAGGAGCACGTGGACCGCTTCAACGCGGCGGTCCGCGGCGGCGACTTCACGGCCTTCGCGGCGACGTTTCACCCGGACGCGGTGATGACGTTCGTAGGCCCGCCGGTGGGGCCGTTCGTCGGCCGGGAGGCGATCGCCGCCGGCTACGAGGCACAGCCGCCGACGGACACCATGACCATCCTTTCGGTACGCCGGGACAGCGGCGCGGAGGTGGTCGGCTTCCGCTGGGATCACGGTGGCACCGGCACGATCACGATCCGCCGGGCCGCCGACGGGCTGATCACCGCCCTGACCGTCGCGTTCGACTGAGTCAGCGCGTGCTCGCCTCCGCCCTCGCCGGGTTCGCCGCGTCCGCCGTGCTCATCATCGCCATCGGCGCGCAGAACGCCTTCGTGCTGCGTCAGGGGCTGCGCCGCGAGCATGTCGTACCCGTGGTGCTGACCTGCGCGATCTCGGACGTCCTGCTGATCCTCGCCGGCATCGCCGGCCTGGGCACCGTCGTGGGAAGGCACCCCGCCCTGACCTATCTGAACCCGCACGTGTACCTGGACACCGTGCTGCTGCTCGGCTCGCTCGCCCAGCAGTACGCCCACCGCTGGCTGTTCGGCGTGGGAGCCGCGGCGGCCAGCGGGGCGTGGTTCGTGGCGCTGGGGCTGGGCGCGCGCCGGCTGGCACCCGTACTGAACGAACCCGTCGCCTGGCGGATCCTGGACGGCCTGATCGCGGCCGTCATGGCCGGCCTCGCGGTCGCCCTGCTCACCCGCCCGTGAGAACCGACCGTGCGGTCGGGAGATTGGACAGCCATCGAGCGATTTGCACCCATCGACTAGACACGGGCGCATGCGCAGAATTCTCGTGTCGGCCGCGCTCGCCGCGGCCGTGGTAGTCGGAGCCGGCGGGCAGGCCTGGGCGGCACCGCCGTCCGGACCCGCCGGGGTGCCCGGCGGGTGGTCCGTCGAGGGCGGGCAGCTCACCTGGCGTTCGGGCGAGCGGTTGCCGATGGGCGACGCCGCCGTGGAGTTCTGGGCCGGTGGCAAGCTCCTCGGCCGGCCGAAGCCCCAGCGGGACCAGAAGACCTTCAAGCTCGACCTCGGCGAGGCCCCCAGCCTCGACTCGCTGCAGGTGCGCGCCGGCGGCAAGCGCCTGGACGACGCCGCGCCCGCGGCCCGCCGGCAGGCCGCGGCCGCGGTGCCGACGCCGGCCGCTGCGGCGGCGAACCCGGTCGACCCGGGCGTCAAGGGTCCCTACCGGACGGTCCGCGGTGACTACAGCCTCGCCGGCGTGAAGCTCCCGGACTTCCCGCAGAAGGTCGAGATGCAGGCCGTGGTGGTGGCGCCGAAGGGTGCGCCGGGCAAGCGCCCGCTCGCGCTGTTCCTGCACGGGCGCCACTCGGTCTGCTACGACGGCGCCGACGAGAGCGCGCCCCAGGACTGGCCGTGCCCCACCGGCACGCTGCCGATCCCGAGCCACCGCGGCTACCTGCAGGCCCAGGAGCTGCTGGCCTCGCAGGGATACATCACGGTCTCGATCTCGGCCAACGGCATCAACGGCCAGGACTACGCCGCCGAGGACGGCGGTGCGCAGGCACGCTCCTCGCTGGTACGCCGGCACCTGGCGAAGTGGGCGTCCTGGGCGGGCAGCGGCCGCGCCGGAGCCCCGGCGATCGTCCGGAACGCGCCCCGCGCCGACATGTCCAAGGTGTTTCTGATGGGCCACTCCCGCGGCGGTGAGGGCGTGAGCCGCGCCGCCATGGACTCGCTGACGCCGCCGCCGGCCGCCCAGGACGGGTACCACGGCAAGGTGCGCTGGACGATCCGTGGCCTGCTGCTGATCGGCCCGACGATCTTCGGGCACGACCCGGTGCCGGACGTACCGTCGGCGACGATCCTGCCGGGCTGCGACGGTGACGTCTCCGACCTGCAGGGGCAGATCTTCATCGACGAGACGCGCGGGGTCAGCCGGGGCAAGGCCCTGCACAGCGCCTTGTACGTGATCGGCGCCAACCACAACTTCTTCAACACGGAGTGGACTCCCGGGCAGGCGGCCGCGCCGGCGTGGGACGACTTCCAGAGCGAGGAGCACGACGCGGTCTGCTCGCCCGGCACGGCGACGCGGCTGACGGCTCAGCAGGAGCAGAAGGCCGGTGCGACGTACATCGCGGCGGCCGCGCGGCTGTTCGTGGGCCGCGACGACCGGGTGCGCCCGCTGCTCGACGGCACCGGCGTACGGGCACCCTCCGCCGACCCGGCCCGCGTGCTCAGCCACGCGCTGGGCGGCCGGCGTACCGCCGCGCTGATCCCGGACCCGGCGGTCCAGGTCTCCGGCGGGGGCCGGATCTGCGCGCAGGTCAGCAACGACGCAGCCGCGGCCTGCCTCGACCCCGAGGACTGGTCCACCCGCTCGGCCCACTTCGTGTCGTTCAACGGCATCTCGCCCGAGCCCGGCCGGTACGCCGCCGAGCTCAAGTGGTCCGCCGCGGGCCGGCCGATCACTCTGAAGCCGTCGCGTCCGGTCTCCCTCGCCGGGTCCCGTGACCTGGCCCTGCGGCTCATGGTCCCGCCGAACACCACGGACACCCGGTTCGGCGTCGCGGTGATCGACAGCCATGGCCGGCGTACGGCGCTGGGTGACGTCCGGGTGGACGGCCTGCCCGGCAGCGCCAACACCACGTCGCACTGGGCGCGGGAGGTGCGGGTGCCGCTCGGCCACTTCTCCGGCAAGATGGCCAAGCTGCAGCTCACGCCGCGCAGTGCCACCGGCCGCGCGTGGCTGATCGACGCGTGGGGCTGGAAGGCCGGCACGCCCGATCCGCAGGAGGCCTCGCTGCCGCGCATCGACATCGGCAACCTGGCCGTCGACGAGGGCAATTCCGGCACCAAGACGTACGCGATCCCGGTGAAGATCACCGGGCGCGGCTCGGGCCGGGTGCGGCTGTTCCTGGTCGACTCGGCCACGTTCAAGAGCACGTCGTGGGTGGCGACCGTCCACCCGGGCGACCGCACCATCCGGGTGCCGGTCAAGGTCAAGGGCGACACCAGGTACGGCGAGGGCGAGGGCAAGCTGCTGGCCGCCAAGGCCGAGCGGGGCCTGGTCATCGGCGACTACCAGGGCGGCATCGACGTGCGCGACGACGACCCGAAGCCGACCGTCACCGTCGTCCCGGTCGCCGCGGCGGTGGCCGAGGGCGGCACATTGCGCTGGCGGATCACGTTGTCGGCGCCGGCCGAGACGGACTTCTCCTTCTGGGCGTCCCCGCAGGCACCCGCCACCGGTACGGAGCTGTCGAGCACCGACGTGGACCCGGCGTGGTTCCGCACCAGCACGTCCCAGGAGCCCGAGCCGTCGCGCCCGCTGTCCGAGACGTGGCTGACCCCGTTCGCCGACATCCCGGCCGGGCAGACCGGCGGTGAGGTGGCCGTGCCGACCATCACGGACGGCCTGGCCGAGGGCGCGGAGGTCGTGGAGCTGCACTTCGAGGAGGAGAGCGGGCTGCCGGCGATCACCGGAACCGTGACCGGCTGATCCGTACCGCGCCTCACCCCTCCGGGAGCTGGGAGAACCGCACCATGTTCCCGGAGGGGTCGCGGAAGGCGCAGTCGCGGACACCGTACGGCTGGTCGATGGGTTCCTGGAGCACGTCGGCCCCGGAGGTGCGGACCTTCTCGAAGGTCTTGTCGCAGTCGTCGGTGCGGAAGATGACGCCCGGCAGCAGGCCCTTGGCGAGCAGGTCGGCGGTGGCCCGGCGATCCTCGTCCGAGGTGTGCGGGAAGTAGCCGGGGATCTCCAGGCCGAGCTCCACCCCGGCCTGGCCCGGCGCGCTCAGCGTCAGCCAGCGGTTGTCCTCGAACTGGACGTCGGTGCGGACCTCGAGGCCCACCACGTCGCGGTAGAACGCGAGCGCGGCGTCGTAGTCGTGCACGATGAGGAAGCAGTGGGACAGCGAAATCGTCATGGGGCTCACGCTAGGACGGGCCACCGCCACCGGGCTTCTCGAAATCTGACCGGTTGCGCCGGGCTTGACCCTCGACCTGGTCGAGGCACCAGGGTGCCGAGGTGTGGAGAGCACGATGTACGGGATCGGCGAGATGGCCCGGGCCAGCGGCCTGGGCGTCAGCGCCCTGCGGTTCTACGACCGGGCCGGGGTGCTGGTCCCGGCCGAGGTCGACCCGGCGACCGGCTACCGGCGTTACCGAGCGGCGCAGATCCGCGCCGCGCGCCTGGTCGCCGGCCTGCGCCGGGTGGGCATGCCGGTCCCGGACATCGCCCGCGCGGTCGCGGAACTGCATCGTCCTCCGGTGGTGCGCAAGCTGCTCGAGGAGCATCTGCGCCGGCTGGAGGGCGGTCTCGCCGACGCCCGCCGGGAGCTCTCCCGCATCCATCGGTTGCTGGACCTCGAGGAGATCACCATGACCCGCATCACCCTGCCCGCCGCCGCGCTCGCCGCCGCCCTGGACGCGGTCCGGTTCGCCGCCTCGGCGGACCCGGCCGTACCCATGATCAACGGTGTTCTGTTCGAGGCGGGACCGGACGCCGTCACCCTGGTCGCGACCGACCGCTACCGGATGGCGGTCGCGGAGGCGGCCGCCACCGTGGCCGGGCCGCCGGTCCGGGTGGTGGCGCCGCTGCCGTTCGCGGACGCGCTGCGCCCGCTGCTCACCGGCACGGTCGGCCTGGAACTGAGCCCGTCGGCCATCACGGCCGAGGCGCCCGGGCACCGGCTGGCGGCCGAGGCGCTCGACGTCGACTTCCCCGATCACCGCCGCCTCGCGGAGCCGGCCCGGCCTCGGGCCCGCCGGATCACCGTCGACGTGCCGGCCTTGCGGGCCCGGCTGGGCGGCGCGGCTCCGGTGACCCGCGAGCACGAGGGCATCGCGTACGACGTGGCGATCCTGACCGTCGACCCGTCCGGTGCCGTACGTCTGGCCGCGGAGGACGCCTGGGCCGCCGACGAGCAGGCGCACGTGGCGGTCAACCGGGAGTTCCTGTTGCAGGCCCTGGATGCGGGCGGCGCCGGGCAGCTCGTGCTGGAGCTCGACGGGCCGATCAAGCCGCTGGCCGTGCGGGGCGCCGGCGGCTACTCGCTCCTCATGCCGGTTCGTCACTGAAGGGCGGTCCCGGCCGCGATGGTGAGCGTGTAGCCTCGTCATCGGGTTACGAGTACGATGCCTGCTCTGATCCTGATCATCCCTTGTTTCCAGCCGAAACTCAGTCCTGAAGCCCTCATGCCGATCAAAAGGTAGTGACGCCAGCCCCTCACGGCAGGCACCGACGCGGCCCGGGCAGGTTGCCTTGAGTACAGACGATCGCTTCCCCGCCGGAAGCGGTGCGGGTGACGCATCCGCAACGCGCGTCGCCACTCGGCATCAAGAGAACGGACATTCGGCCCCTTCCGGCGCTGCAGGCGACGAAGGGCACGGAACCGGCAGGATCATCCTCGAGCCGGACCCCGCAGTGGAGCAGCACATCGAGCGGACGGGCGTCGCGGTCCGCACCGTCACCGCCTCGGCCGGTGGGGTGCGGTCGCCGCTCGGCCGCGCGATGTGGATCTACCTCGCCGTCACCATCGCCCTCACTGGCGTCTACGTCTTCGTCCCCGGCTCCAACGTGATCACGTGGACGCTCATCGTCCTGTCGTCGCTCACCGCGTTCACCGTCGGGATCGTTCGCAACAAGCCGCGGCGGCGGCGGCCGTGGGCCCTGCTCGCCGCCGGCTACGTGACCTTCGCGGCCGGCACCGTCGTCGCGCTGGTGGCCGTGCCGCCGGGGCAGTTCCCGTCCTACGCCGATCTGGTGTTCCTGGGGGCGTCCCTGCCGCTGCTGCTCGCCGGCCTGCACGGCCTGACCCGGTCGGGAGCGCGGTTCCTGGACCGGGCCGGGGTGCTCGACGCGGTCATTCTGACCATCGCGGGCGGGTTCCTGGCTTGGACCTTCCTGATCAACCCGTTCCTCCAGGACCCGACGCTGGGCCCGCTGGAGAAGGCCGTCTCGATCGCCTACCCGCTGACCGACATCCTGACCCTGGCCATCCTGGCCCGGCTGGGCCTGGCAGCGGCGCGCAACACCAGCCTGGTGGCCCTGCTGACCTCCGGCGCCGCGCTGCTCACCGCCGACGTCCTGTACGGCCTCAGCCGCCTCGAGCACATCTGGCAGCTGGGCGGCCCGATGGACCTCGGCTGGCTCGTCTTCTACATCGCCGGCGGCGCGGCGGCGCTGCACCCGTCCATGATCCGGGCCACCGAGCCGCAGGTGCTGACCAGCACGCAGGTCTCGTTGCGCCGCGGCGTGCTGACCGTGGCATCGCTGCTGGCCCCCGCCGCCCTGCTGGTCCAGGCGCTGCGCGGACCGGTGCTGGACGGCGCCGTCATCGCGATCGTCTCGGCGGCGCTGATCCTCCTGGCCCTGGCCCGGATGTCGGCCGTCGCCAACAACCTGCGCCAGGCGCTGGCCCGCGAGCGAGAGCTGCGGGAGGCGTGCGAGGCGCTGCTGGTCACCACCGACACCGACCAGGCCGAGGCCGTGCTGCGCCGCGCGATCGGACGGATGCTGCCGCCGGACGCCGAGCACCTGGTTGTGGTCAAGCTGCGCGAGGACCACGCGACCGAGCCGGCAGAGCTGGCCTCGGCCCTGAGCAACCTCACCGCCGGGCTGGAGCTGCGGTACGTCGTGACACTGCCCGCCGACGTCGCCGAGCCGCTGGCCCCCTTCGAGCTGGCCCTGCACTGCCGCCTCGCCGTCGGCACCTCCTGGATCGGCGACCTGTTCGTCGGCGCGGACGAGCCGGCGCTGATCGGCCTTCAGGAAGCGGTACCGGTGCTGGCGGGCCAGGCCGCGACCATGATCGACCGGATCCGCCTGGGCCGCGAGATCAGTCACCGCGACAGCCAGGCCTACTTCCGGACGCTGGTGCTCAACGCCACCGAGGTCATCGCGATCGTCGACGAGGACAACCGGATCACGTACGTGAGCCCCGCCGCGGAATCGGTCGTCGGGACCGCCGACCTGGTGGGCAGCGACATCCTGGACCTGATCGACGCGGGGCAGCGCGACGAGGTCGGGGGCCTGCTCGACATGGCGCGCACCGGCTGGGCGACCGAGGCGCTGAACCTGTGGCAGGTCCGCCGGCCCGACGGCACTCTGGTCTACACGGAGGCCGCGATCGGCGACATGCGCCGGGAGCCGGGCGTGAACGGCCTGGTGCTGACGCTGCGGGACGTCACCGAGCGGCGGCGCCTGGAGCAGGAGCTGCTCGCCCGCGCGTATGTGGATCCGCTCACCGGCCTGGGCAACCGGCTGCAGTTCCAGGACGACGTGGCGGCCGCGATCGCCGAGCCGCGGTCCGGCGTCTGCGGCGTCATGATCATCAACGTGGACGGCTTCCGGGTCGTCAACGACACGATGGGCCACGAGGTGGGCGACGAGCTGCTCATCGCCGTCGCCAAGCGGTTGTCCGCGGTGCTCGCCGGACGGGGCACGGTGGCCCGCCTGGGCGCCGACGAGTTCGGCGCGGTCATGGCCGACGCCCCGGACGTGGCCCACGTCGAGCAGCTCGCCGATGAGGTCGTCGGCCTCTACGCCGACGCTTTCCAGGTGGGCGGCAGCTTGGTTACCGCGCACCTGCGGGCCGGCGTCGCGACCACGGCCGACGCCGGTACGGCCAAGGAGCTGCTGGGCCAGGCGGATGTCGCGCTGGACAGCGTGCCGGCGACCGGCGGCGCGCGCTGGCGGCGCTACGAGGCGTCGCTGCACGCCGAGGTCCTCGACCGGATGCAGCTGCGTACCGACCTCGACCGGGCGTTCGCCGACAAGTCGTTCCAGCTGAACTACCAGCCGATCGTGGAGCTGGCCGACGCGCATACGGTCGGCTTCGAGGCTCTGCTGCGCTGGCCGCACCCGACCCGCGGCATGGTCTCGCCGGCGACCTTCATCCCGCTGGCCGAGGAGTCGGGCCTGATCGTGGACCTGGGCGCCTGGGTGCTGCGGACGGCCGTCGCGACCGCGGCACAGTGGCAGCGGGTGCAGCCGGTCGACACGCCGTACGTGAGCGTGAACGTCTCCGTCCGGCAGTTCCGCTCGCCCGAGTTCGTCGACCAGGTCTTCGCCGAGCTGGGCCGCTCCGGGCTGCCGGCCCACCTGCTGACCCTGGAGATCACCGAGAGCCTGCTGCTGGGCGAGCACGAGCAGATCCACGCCGACATCGCCCGCCTGCGCCAGGCCGGGATCAAGATCTCGATCGACGACTTCGGTACGGGCTACTCCTCGCTCAGCTACCTGCACCGGGTGCCGGTCGACACGCTGAAGCTGGACAAGTCGTTCGTCGACACCATCACCACGTCGCAGCAGCAGCTCGATCTCGTGCGGGGCATCATCCAGCTCGCCGGGACGCTGACCCTCGATGTGGTGGCGGAGGGTATCGAGACGGCTGACGAACACCGGCTGCTTCTGGAGGCGGGCTGCGGGCTGGGACAGGGCTACCTGTTCGACCGGCCGATGAGCGAAGCGGCGGCCTATCAGCTTGTGACCGAGGGTGAATGAGTGTCCGATCACAATAAGCTGATGTAAATGGGACATGCATCGACTTTCCTGCCTAGCCTGGGGGTCATGGTGTCCACCACGCCCGTCGCGGCCTCGCCTGCCGCCGACGCCGCCTACCGCAGCATCTCCGCCCTCACCCGAGCGGGACTCTGGGATCAGGTGATCGAGGAGATCGACGGGCGCCGGATCCGCATCGGCGAGCGCTGGTTCGTCGACTTCGCCTCGTGCAACTACCTCGGCCTCGACCTCGATCCCGAGATCATCGACTCGATCGACGTCCAGGTCCGCCGCTGGGGCACGCACCCGAGCTGGTCCCGCATGCTCGGCAGCCCGCGGCTGTACCCCATGATCGAGGAACGGCTCGCCGAGCTGCTCGGCGCCCCCGACACGCTGCTGCTGCCGACGATCAGCCAGATCCACCTGTCCGTGATCCCCGCCCTGGCCGGTCAGGGGCACGTCCTGATGGACGCCCGCGCGCACCGCACGATCTACGACGGCTGCGTCCACGCCCGCGGCCTCGGCGCCACCCTGCGCCGCTTCCGCACCGAGGACGCCGATCACCTCGCCGAGCTGCTGCGCGAGGTTCCCCCCGGCACGCCGGCGCTCGTCTGCATGGACGGCGTCAACAGCATGACCGGCAACACGCCTGACCTGCGGGTCTTCGCGGCCGTGTGCCGGGAGTACGGCGCCACCCTGTACGTCGACGACGCGCACGGCTTCGGCGTCATCGGCGAGCGCGGGCCGGCCGAGCCCTCCCCGTACGGCCTGCGCGGCAACGCCATCGTGCGGCACTACGGGCTCGACTACGACAACGTGGTGCTGGTCGGCGGCTTCTCCAAGGCGTACTCGTCGCTGCTGGCCTTCATCGCCTGCCCGACGCCGGTCAAGGAGTACCTCAAGGTCACGGCCCCGCCGTACCTCTACTCGGGCCCGGTGCCGACCGCCGCGCTGGCCACCGTGCTGGCGGGCCTCGAGGTCAACGAGCGCCGGGGCGACGACCTCCGCACGGACCTCTACCGCAAGACCAGACGCGTCCTCGACCACCTCGAGGAGCTGGACGTGCGGACGCCCAACGGGTCGGGCTACCCGCTCGTCCAGATCCCGCTGGTACACGGCGAGGACCTGCCGGCGGTGGCCAATACGCTGCTCGACCAGGGCATCTACGTCACGCTCGCGCCGTACCCGGGGGTCCCGAAGGACGAGGTGGGCTTCCGCATCCAGATGACCGCGGCGCACACCGACGAGCAGGTCGACCAGCTGCTCAAGACGCTCACGGAGCTGGGTACGGCGGTGCTGCGCCGGCGCTGATCCGGCTTAGAGTCTGCGCATGAGCGACTTCACCGGTGGAGACTTCCGGGGGGCACGGTTCGAACGCGCCGACCTCAGCGGCGTCGAGATCCTTTCCTCCGTGCTCAACGGCGCCCGCCTGCGCTGCGTGGAGATGAACGGCGTCGTCATGCGCGGAATGGAGCTCGTCGACGTCGACATCTCCGGCGAGATCGGCAGGCTCGTCGTCAACGGGGTGGACGTCGGCCCGCTCGTGGAGGCCGAGCTCGACCGGCGCCATCCGGAACGGGCCAAGATGCGGCCCACCGACCCGGCCGGCTTCCGCGAGGCCTGGGACGTCGTCGAGCGGCTCTGGGCCGGCACGGTGGAGGAGGCGCGGCGGCTGGATCCCGCCCTGCTGCACGAGTCCGTCGGCGGCGAGTGGTCGTTCATCGAGACGCTGCGGCACCTGGTCTTCGCGACCGACGCGTGGATCAGGCGGGCGATGCTGGGCGATCCGGCGCCGTGGGATCGGCTGGATCTGCCGTGGGACGAGATGCCGGAGACGCCCGGCACACCCCGCGACCGCGCCGCGCGGCCGTCCCTCGACACCGTCCTCGAGCTGCGCCGCGACCGGATGGCCACCGTCCGCGAAGTGATCGACGGCCTCACCGACGAGACCCTCGACGGCCACACCGAGCCGGTGGACGCGCCCGGCTGGCCCCGCCCGCACAGCTATCCCGTACGCGAGTGCCTGCGGATCATCCTGAACGAGGAGTGGGAGCACCGGCTCTACGCCGAGCGCGACCTCGCCGCGCTGGAGGCCGGCGGTCACCTCCCCCGTAACCACGGATAGAGGGTCGCCCACACCATCTTTCCCTCGCGTGTCGGCAGGGCTCCCCAGGTCGTAGCGGCGGCCTCCACCACGCGCAGGCCCTGCCCCACGTTCCTGGCCGTGCTGACCTGCGGGCCGGCGTCGTCCGCCAAGGGATGACGCGCTTGCAGCACCTGAGGGATCCGCGGATCGCGGTCTCCGACGATCACGTGCAGGCCCCGCCCGCGGCGGGACACCAGCACGGTGATCGGGGGGCGGGCGTGCAGGACGGCATTCGCGGCCAGCTCGGAAACCACCAGCCGGCCGCGGTCCGCCAGCGCCTCCATTCCCCAGGCGGCGCAGGCGTCGGTCACCAGGTTGCGACTGAGGAAGACGGCCTCGGGCCACGGCGGTAGCTGGAGCATGAGCCGGTCCAAGCGGCCCGACGGGCGCGCCTGGGCTTGGGCCTGCTCGATCGTGTCGAACACCGGCAGAAACCGGTGGGTGCCCAGGCGACACACCCGCTTGGCCAGCACTGTCTCCGCCGGTATGCAGGCCATGACCTGCACCGGCGGCTCCATCGCCTGTCCGGCCCGGCCGGCGTGGAGCCAGGAGTTGACGCTGGCGCCCTGAGGGTCCTGGAAAGCCCCCAGATCGATGATCAGCGTCCCGGGATGTTCGGTCATGCACTTGCTCACGCTCTTGTGCATGCGGGTGCTGAGGGCGGGGTTCCATGTTCCGCGCATCGTCATGATCACGGTCTGGGTGTCGATTTCCGCGCTGACGACGACCGATTCGTGCTCATGGACGTCGGCCCGGTGGGTAAGGGACAGCGAACTCACCTCGGGACAAGAGGGGAAGTGTCCGGCCGGTCACCTCTCCAACCGGCGGGGCGGGCACGGCGGGAAAGCCGCACTACTGGTCAGTTCGATTCGATGCTTCCGCAGCGCCGACCCGGATGTCGGACAGTACGTCCGTCGCGCTGCGATGCAGTCTGTATTAGGAGACCGGTCACAAGGCCGCTTCCAGGTCTTTCACCCAATGGGCGCAACGCAGGGGCCGGCCCTCGTAGTCCAGGTCGCAGTCCTCCGTACGGGTGAAGCCCAGCTTGCGCAGGATCGCATTGGACGGTCCGTTCGTCACGGCCGGGAAGGCGTGCAGGTCCCGTACGCCGCTGTCCACCGCCAGCGGCAGCAGCTGCGCGAACGCCTCGCCGGCCACGCCCCGCGCCTGATGGTCCGGGACGAGCATGGCGCCGAGCTCCCACACCGGCTCCGAGGCGAACTCGGACCGCCAGATCGCGATGATCCCGACCGGTTCCTCCGCGCCGTCCGGCACGATCACGTAGTAGAGGTCGCCCTCGGCCACCCCGGTCATCCGGCGCCGGTGGACCTGGGCCGCGTGCTGCTCGTCGCCGGTGCCACCGAGGTGGCCGACCACCGCGGGATCGGATTCCAGCCGCTGGGTCAGACGCAGGTCGCTTTCGCCGTACGCGCGCAGTCGCATGCCGTCCTGCATACCAGCCCGGCACGGTCCTCGATCGACAACTGCGCTGACACGGGCCGCCGGACACGCAAGACTGATGCGGTGAACGAGGAGATCCGGGCCCGGCGGGCCGCCTGCACCGACACGTTCCTCGGCAACGGCCTGATCCGGCCCCGCGAGCTCCTCGCCTCGATCGAACCCGACACCGACCCGGACACGTACGGCGAGGGCGGCGTCGTCACGGAGCTCGAAGGCCACGTCGCCGCCCTGCTCGGCAAGCCCGCCGCCGTGTACCTGCCCAGCGGCACCATGGCCCAGGCCGCCACGCTGCGGGTGCACGCCGACCGGCGGGCGTCGCGGACCGTCGCCTGGCATCCGTACTGCCACCTCGAGCAGCACGAGGGCCAGGCGCACCAGCGGCTGCACCAGCTGGTCGGCCGGCGAGCCGGTGAGCTGGAACGACCGCTCACCCTGGACGACCTGACGGAGATCGCCGAGCCGCTCGCCGCGCTCCTGATCGAACTGCCGCAGCGCGACCTCGGCGGCACGCTGCCGCCCTGGGACGACCTGGTGGCCCAGACCGGATGGGCCCGGGACCGCGGCGCGGCCGTCCACCTCGACGGCGCCCGCCTCTGGGAAGCGACGGCGGGTTACGAATGCGCCCCGGTCGAGATCGCTGCGCTCTTCGACACCGTCTACGTCTCGTTCTACAAGGGCGTCGGAGCGCTGCCGGGATGCTGCGTGGCGGGTTCCCAGGCCGACGTCCGCGAGGTCCGCGAGTGGCGCTCCCGGCTCGGCGGCACCCTGTTCGCCCTGTGGCCGGGTGCGGCCTCGGCGCTGCGACTGCTGGACGAGGCGCTCGCGGAGATGCCGGCGCGGCTGCGGCACGCCCACGCGATCGCCGAGGCGCTGGCCGGCGTACCCGAGGTCAGGGTCGTGCCGGACCCGCCGCAGACCCCGATGCTGCACCTGTTGTTCTCGGCCCGTGCCGAGACGTTCCAGGCGAACGCGAAGCGGCTCGCCGAGGAGACCGGGCTGTGGGTCTGGCCCAGCGGCATGGCCACCGGGGACCCGGACGTGATCCGCACCGAGCTCTCCGTCGGCCGGGCCACCCTGCGCCACAAGCCGGAGGCGATCGCCGAGATCATCAGCGGCCTCTGCATCGACGCCCCCGTTTAGGGACGTGGATCGTCTCCACTGTGGTGGCGACGATGGTGGGGTGAAGCCTGATCCGCGCCGCCTGCGCCGCACGCTGTTGTCCTTGCTCGCCACGCTCACGGTGATCGCCGCCGGGCTCACCGGTGCGTTCGGCGCGGGCTTCACCGACGAGTCGGCCGCGTACGCCGCCGGCGAGCACACCGTCACGTTCGTCAACCGGAGCGCCGAGAAGGTCTGGGTGGGCAGCACGGTCAACGACGACGGCTCGGTGAACTTCGGGCAGCTGCCGATCCTCGAACCCGGCGCCTCGGCGACGATCGTCATCCCGGAGAACTCCGGCCCCGGCCACTGGCGCGGCAAGTTCTTCGCCCGGCAGCGCTGCGGCGGCGAACCCTTCCACTGCGAGGTCGGCGACTGCGGCGCCGCCGTCGACCATTGCGCGATCAACGGGGAGCAGGACGCCAGCCTGGCGGAGTTCAACTTCGACCCGGCCGACCCGTGGGGTGCACCCTGGTACGACGTCAGCTACGTCAACGCCGTCTCGCTGCCCATCACGATCACGCCGACCGGCGCGCCCGCTCCCCCACCGGGAACGCAGTACTGCGCCGAAGCGGGCTGCGCGAAGCCCCTGCTCGACGCCTGTCCGGCGAGCAATCTCCAACGGGATGGGCAGGGGCAGCCGCTACTGTGCGTGAACCCGAACCGTGATGCCGTGACCGAGTACAGCGACGCGGTCAAGAAGGCGTGCCCGCGGGCGTACAGCTGGTCCAAGGACGACGCCACGGCGGGCAACCAGACCATGTACAACTGCAAGGAGTGCACCGGCTTCACGGTGACCTTCCACGGCAACGGCCCGGGCACCGGCCCCGTCGCCGCCCCGCCGCCGGTCGCCCCGAACGAGCCGCCGCCGACCGCCGCGGATGCGCAGATCGTGAGCAACTGGCACGGCAAGTGCATCGACGTGCCGGGCGGCGACTACTCGGACCGCGTACGGCTGGCGGTGTGGGACTGCTGGAACGGGCCGATGCAGCGGTTCCGGCTCGGGGCGGACGGCACCATCCGGATGGGCGGCAAATGCCTGGACGTGGCGGACGGATCCACCGCTGAGATGGCCGCCGTCCAGGTGTTCACGTGCAACGGCACCCCGGCGCAGCAATGGGTGCTGACCGAGGCGGGAGACCTGGTCAACCCCCAGGCCGACAAACAAGTGCGTGGACATCGCGGCCTGGAACCCGGACAACGGCGCGCCGCTGCAGCTGTGGACGTGCAACGGGATGGTGAACCAGAAGTGGCACCGGGCGTGACGACCGCGTTCCGGTGATGGTCGCCTGTGGAGCCGGACCGGTATAGCGTCGACGGCGGTACGTGCAGCGGCGTCGACCGTCCGGAGGGCCGTCCTGTGGCTGACGATCGAGTTCCGGCACCGGGGCCCGCGAGCCCCCGGGCGGAGACCATGGCCCTGCAGGGCGTGGCCAACCGCATCGTCCGCGGTCTCCTGCGGGTGCCGCTGCTCTCACGGCTGGTCGGCAGCCGGCTGATCACCCTCTATGTGGTGGGGCGCAAGTCCGGGAAGCTCTACCTGGTGCCGGTCGCGTACACGCGGCATGAGGGCGCTCTGCTGATCGGGTCGCCGTTCGCGTGGGGGAAGAACCTGCGCTCGGGAGAACCGATCGAGGTGCGGTACCGGGGCAGTCGTCGCGTGGCGGACGTGCAGGTGATCGCGGACGAGGCCGGGGTGGTCGAGCACTACGCGCTCATCGCGCGGGACAATCGGAACTTCGCGAGCTTCAACAAGATCGGCTTCGTCGCGGACGGTGAGCCGGATCCCGGCGATCTGCACAAGGCCTGGGCCGCCGGCGCCCGAGTCTTCCGCCTGATCCTCAAATGAGGCCGGCCCGGGCTCGTCCCGGGCCCGGAACACGGCGCGCCGGGCGAGGCGCGCCGGGGGCGCGGGGCTGGTCAGAGGTAGGCGGTGACGGCCAGGAAGAACGTCGAGATGCCGACGGCCAGCCAGCCGATACGCACGACAGCCGGGTCCGTCAGGATCTCCACCAGCTGGTGGCGGCCCGGCTTGCGCGCCTCGGCCGGCAGCTGCCCGGCGACGGCGCCGGCGAACGCGACCGGAGCACCGAGGGCCTCCCGCGGCGTCAGGCCCGTGCCCGCGTGCCGGAGCTCGGCGTCGGCGATGAACGGGTTGGCGGTCTCGTACGCGACCCCACGGTCCGCCAGCGCCACCCGCGCGCCGATCTCCCACCGGGCGAAGCTGTCCAGGACGCTCGTGGTGCTGCCCATCGGTCCCTCCTCGGCTCGGCGCGGCTGCGTGTCCGCCGCGATGAGACGACTATCCCCGCCGGGAAGTGATCGTCGCATCGCCAAGGAGCAGGGTTTGCCGGGGCGATCTCTCCGACGAAAGTCGTAGTCCCGCCCTCTCCCGAGGAGGGATCACGGCCGGCGGCGGCCACTCGTCACGAGGGGAACTCGACCGCGGCCGTCTCGACCGTGCCCGCCGTGCGGCCCGGGGCCTTGTGGTCGTCCCAGTACAGGTTCGTGTGCGCGATGACCTTGTCGGGCGGCGGCGCCCCATAGGTCGAGAGGTCCTCCGTCGTGTGGGCGTCCGACACCAGGGTCGCGTCGTAGCCTCGGGTGATCGCGCCGTGCAGGGTCGAGCGGATGCAGGCGTCGGTCTGGGCTCCGGCCACCACGAGGCTGCCGATGCGCCCCTCGGCCAGCACCGATTCGAGCGTGGTGTCCTCGAAGGAGTCGCCGTAGCGCTTGTGCACGACCGTCTCGGTGTCGCGGCGCACCAGCTCCGGCACGTACTGCCAGGGTTCGCTGTCGAGGGGCAGGCCGTCGTCGCTGTGCTGGACCCAGACGACCGGCACGTCCGCGGCGCGGGCCTTGTCGACGAGGGTGGCGATGTTGGCGACGACCCGGTCCCGGTCGTGGGCCTCTGCCACCACGCCGTTCTGCACGTCGATGACCAGGAGTGCGGTGTTCGGGCGGTCGGTGAGTGTCGTCATGTCGCGATGCTATGCCGGGGGTACGACAGTTACGGTCGGGCATGCGTTCCGGACGGCACTTCGACGAACTGGTGGGCGAGGCGGTGGGCGTACCCGTCACCGGCTGGGAGTTCGCCTGGCTCGACGGCCGCGCCGTCGGTTCGGAGCCGTCCTGGTCGTATCCGCAGCTCGCGCGGCCTCTGCTGCGGCGGGCGCACAGCGTGCTGGATCTCGACACCGGGGGCGGGGAGCTGCTCGCCGAGCTCGCCCCGCTGCCGCCGCACACCGTCGCCGTGGAGAGCTGGGCGCCGAACGTGCCGGTGGCCCGGGACCGGCTGACCCCGTTCGGGGTGGCGGTGGTCACCGAGCTGCCCGGGGGCGAGGAGGAGTTCGACGTCGTGCTGAGCCGGCACGGGCGGTTGCCGGCGGCGGACATCGCGCGGCTGCTGAAGCCGGGCGGCACGCTGCTGAGCCAGCAGGTCGGCAGCGACGATCTGGCAGATCTGAACGCCGAGCTGGGCGCTCCGCCGCCGGCTCCGCAGCTGTGGACGGCGGCCACCGCGGTCGCGGCGCTGGAGGCAGCCGGGCTGGAGGTCACCGACGTACGCGAGGAGCGTCCGCCGCTCACTTTCCACGACGTCGGGGCGATCGTCTACCGGCTCCGCGCGGTCCCGTGGCAGGTGCGCGACTTCAGCCCCGAACGGTACGAGCGCGCCCTGCGCCGCATCGACGCGGTGATCCGTACACATGGGCATTTCACCGTCACCGCGCACCGCTTCCTGGTGCAGGCGTCTCGCTAGAGAACGTCGGTCCTCCGCCGTCGGGGGCAATCACCGGCGTCGGCCGGCTCGCGATGCAGGTACGCGTTCAGATAGAGCACCGCCGCCAGGCTGGCGAGCGGCACACTCAGCAGGATCACTCCGTGGACCATTGCGGATCAGGCCTTCTCGCGTGCCATGTGGAAGTACTCGACGAGCTCGTACGCGTCCACCTCGGTGTCGGCGTCGACGTCGGCGAAGCAGATCCACGCGCCGCGGGCCATGGCGAAGCCGAAGTGCATGGCGGCGCCCTTGTCCTGGATGTGCGAGGTGGCCACCACGCGGGTGTGCGGGAGGCCGGCAAGCGTGTGCGCCGAGCCGTCGCCGGAGCTGGCCGCCACCGCGATCACCTCGAACGAGATCTGCTGGAAGTGCAGGGCCTCGGTCAGGCGCTCCACGGCCTCACGGAGGCGCCGGCCGGGGTTCTGGAACGGCACGACGACGGTGAGCTCGACGGCGGCGACGGCGTACGGCCACGGCATGGGGGCGAGGTCTCGGGCCGGCCCGGCAACGACGACGGGCGGCACGGCGAGGAGGTCCTGGTGCGTCATGCCCTCTAGGTTCGGCCCGCAACCTCAATGCAACCTCATCGGGTGCTCAACGACAGCGCAAAGCTGCTCCGACATTTCCGCTCAGCGATCCTGCGCCGAGGTCGATCGTGAAAGTGGGACCACTAGGAGGCACCAAACTGTGACTCAGAGTGACACGCGCTGGATGGGAGTGGGCTCGGCGACCGGCCCGGACGCAGAGACCGCCGGCACGCGGGCGGCGCGGGCGGCGCTGCGGGATCGCGAGGACAGCCGGCTGATCGTCCTGTTCGGCAACCCGCGCCACGACCTGATCTCTGTGCTACGGGGCGTCACGAAGGTCACGGGGGACGTTCCCCTGGTCGGTTGTTCCACCGCGGGCGAGTTCACGGGCGCCGGCCCCATCTTCGACGGCGTGGTGGTCGCCGTGCTCGGCGGTTCCGGCTTCCAGTTCGAGACCCGCGCGGTCGAGGGGATCTCCCGGCGCCCGCGTGAGGTGGGCGCCGAGGCGACCGAGAGCGCCGCCTCGCTGCCCGGCGGCGGGCACACCGCGATGCTGATGGTGATGGACGGCCGCGCCGAGCGGCAGGAGGAAGTGCTGCGGGGCGCGTACGACACGCTCGGGGCGACGATTCCGCTGATCGGCGGGTGCGCCGCGCCGAGCCCTGCCGACGACACCGCCTTCCTGCTGCATGACGGCAAGGTGCTCACCGACGCGCTGGTCACCGTGGCGATGCACTCGGAGGCACCGTTCGGCATCGGGGTGGCGCACGGCTACGAGCCGGTCGGCGACCCGATCCTGGTCACCCGCAGCGGGCAGGGCCGGATCATGGAGCTCGACGACCGTCCCGCCCTGGACGTCTACCTGGACCGGCTCGGCGGCCCCGACGACGCGTACCGGGATCCCGAGGCATTTGCACTCTTTGCCCTAGAACATCCTGTTTGTGTGGATCGACGGAGCGGACGCGAGGCGCGGCTCATCAGCGGGGCTGACTTCGCGACACGGGCATTGATGTCGCCGGCGGACATCCCCGAGGGCGGCACGCTGTGGCTCAGCAGCTCCAGCGCCGGCACGCTACTGGACTCGGCGGCGTCCGCGCGGGCCGACGCGGTCCGCCCGCTGGACGGCGAACCGCTGGGGATGCTGGCGTTTGACGGCGTCGGACGCATGATGATGCTGGGCACCGAGTTCGGGCCGGAGAACGAGATCCGCCGGCTGGCCGGGGACGACCCCGATCTGCCGGTGGCGGGCTGCTACTCCGCCGGCGAGATCGCGCGTACGCGCGGAATCAACGGTTTCCACAACTACGCCGTCGCCGTGCTGGCGGTGGGCTGATGAGTCTCGCCTCGGGCGTGGGTGCCACCCACCTGCTCGCTGAGTTCGTCGCGCTCATGGCGAGCGTCTCCGACGAGCGCCGGGCCATGCAGGTGGCCGCGGAGCACGCCGCCTCGGCCGCCGAGGCGGAGGTGTGCGCGGTCCTGCGCGACGGCGACGTGGTGTCGGTCGGCTTCCCGCGGCGCGAGTGCCCCACCGACCTCATGCGCGAGCTGGCCCAGTCGGGGGCGCGCCAGGCCCACCTGCCGGGCGTCGGCGACTGCCACCTGGCCGTGGCCACGATGAGCGGCGAGGTCTCCGGGCACCTGCTCCTCGCCCGGCTCCAGGACCCGTTCGGGCCCGACGAGATCAGCCTGCTCCGGGCCACCGCGCGGGTCCTGTCGCTGAGCCTGACGATGATGGAGACGCTGGCCGCCGAGCGCCGGCTGCGGGAGCACAGCGATCGGCAGGCCGCCGAGAACGCCCGGCTGCTGCGCGAGCTCGAGGCGCGGCAGGCGCTGGTGGAGGCGCTGCGGCGGATCGAGGCCGCGATCGCCCGCCGCGACCCGTTGCGCGAGATCCTGGACACCATCACCGAGGCCGGCCACGCCCTGCTGCACGGCCAGACGTCCACCCTGCGCCTGCTCGCGGGGCCGGACTCCGACGACCTGCGCCTCGCGGCTGTGGCCGGCGCCACCGAGACCGAGCTGGGCCGCCGGGTCACCCGCATCGCGGCGCCGCTCACCGACGCCGCCATGTCGCACCGGCGCCTCGTCGCGGTGGACGACGGGAGCGGCGAGCTGCCCGCCGCCGCGGCGACGATGGCGTGCCCGGTGATGGAGAACGACGTGGTCGTCGGCGCGCTGACCGTCGCGCGGGCGCCGGGGCAGGCGCCGTTCACCGACGGTGACCGCGAGGCCCTGCTGGCACTGGCCGACCACGCCGGGATGGCCGTCACCGACGCCGCGGCCGTACGCGCGGTGCACGAGGCCCAGCTGGACCCGCTGACCGGGCTCCCGAATCGCGTCATGTTCACCAACCGGCTGGAGCAGGCGCTGCTCGAAGCCCACGACCAGGGCGAGACCGCGGGCGTGCTGTTCATCGACCTGGACCGGTTCAAGCCGGTGAACGACTCGCTGGGGCACGCCGCGGGCGATGCGCTGCTCGCCGAGGTGGCCCGCCGGCTGCGCAGCTGCCTGCGCGACGGGGACACGAGCTCGCGGCTGGGCGGCGACGAGTTCGCGGTGCTGCTGCCGGGGTCCACCGTGACGGAGTCGGTGGCGGTCGCCGAGCGGGTCTCCAGCCAGATCCGCTCGCCGTTCGAGGTGCTGGGCAACCTCGTGCACGTCAGCGCGAGCATCGGCGTCGCGGTGAGCACCCCGGGACAGGACGCGGCCCAGGTCCTGCACGACGCGGACATCGCCATGTACCGCGCCAAGAAGCTGGGCGAGGGCGAGCTGCAGGTGTACGTGCCGGAGATGCACGCCGACATGCTGAACCGGATGCAGCTGGAGACCGATCTGAGCACCGCGCTGGTGCACCGGCAGCTGGTGACCCGCTACTCGGCTGTCGTCGACCTCTCCTCGGGGTCGGTGGCGGCGGTCGCCGTCGCGCCGTACTGGCAGCATCCGCAGCGCGGGCTGCTGGCGCCGGAGGAGTTCCTGGCCCTGTCGGCGAAGACCGACGTGGGCGGCCGGATCGAGCGGTGGCTGCTCGCGCAGGGCTGCCGCGAGCTGGCGGCGTGGCGCCGCTCCGGCGGGGCCGATGTCGGCCTGCACCTACGCCTCGAGGCGCACCAGCTGACCGACGAGCGGTTCCGTGCCGCCGCGCAGAACGTGCTCGGCCTCAGCGGGCTCACCCCGGGTGATCTCACGTTCGAGGTCAGCGCCCGAGTCCTGGCCGACGAGGCCGAGAAGGTCGCCGCCCATGTGGCACGCTGGCAGCGCGACGGCTTCCGGATCGGGGTACGCGAATTCGGCTCGGCCCCGTTCGCCCTGGCCGACCTCTGCGGCGTGGCACCCGACCTGGTCAAGATAGACGTGGGCGGCAGCACCCCACTGCTCTCCGCCGACGGCTGCCGCCGGCTCGTCGCCGCCGCCCGGCAGTTCAGCGACGTCGTCGTGGCCCAGGACGTCGGCTCGCAGGAGGAGGTCGCCGAGCTGGTCGCCGGCGGCTGCATGTACGGCCAGGGCGGCTTCCTCGGTCCGCCGATGAGCACGGAGGAGCTGTCCCGCCGCTTTCCCGCCCCGGTGGCAACGGGCTGACGCGCACGGCCATGGACAACGAGCCGAAGGGCCCAAACGTGGTCCAGAAAGAGGCTAAATCTTTTTGCTTCTTTCGCCGATCACGCGCGGACGCCCGCGGGCGAAGACTGGGCCGGTGCCCGATCACGAACCCCGCTGGTACGACGAGATCCCCGCCCGCGGCCTGTGGCGTACCCGCCGCCGCGACCGGCTCGAGTTTGCCATCGCCGCCCTGCTCCTGACGGGACTGCTCGGTCTGCTCGTCTTCGGCGTGTCGCGGGAGTCCCGCGAACGGCCCCGGCCGCAGCCCGCGTCCTCCTCCGACGTCACCGTACCGACCGGGGTGGGCACCAGCTGAACTCGCCCGAACGGATGAAGTGTGCCCGGAACGGGACGGCCAGAATGTCCGGGTGACGAAACAGACTCGCATCGGCCTCATCGTGGCAGCCCTCGTCCTGGCCGGCGGCGGCACCGCCGCCGGCATCGCCGCGGTCACCGGCGACGACAAATCCGTGGCCGGCACCTTCCAGGCGGCGCAGCCCTCCGAGCCCGCCGGCAGTCCCGCAGCCCCGAGCCCGGAGGCAGCGCCCGCGGACGGCGAGCGCACGATCACCGAGACCGAGCCGATCAAGTTCAAGACCCGCACGATCAAGGACAACTGGCTGGCCAAGGGCGAGCGCGAGAAGCGCACCGGCGGCGTCGACGGCGTACGGACCAAGACGTACGAGGTGACGGTGGTCGACGGCCGGGAGACCAAACGCAAGCTGGTGAAGTCCGAGGTGACCCGCAAGCCGGTCGCCGAGGTGATCGCGGTGGGCACCTTCTGAGACTGTCGGCCATCCGTCACGCCTCCATAAACAGGCATTCCGGGCTAATCCGACCCCCATACTAGGCGCGGCACCGAGCGGTGCCGCATCCACAAACGGGGGTCAGTGATGCAGTACAAGAGGGAAACCGTCGCCGCGCTAGCCGCGGCGGCGCTCGCCACGCCGCTGGGCGTGAGCGTGGTCGCCGCGCCGGCGGTCGCGGCCGAAGGGACAACCCTGCCGGTCTACGCCGTACGCTCGTCGGGCCTCAGCGGCGCACAGGCGGCGAGCCTCGCCCGGGCCCTGGGCCTCAAGCAGGTCGCGCGCGGTGAGGATGGCAGTGTCCGGTACGCCGCCGAGAAGTCCTTCCTCGCCGTGCCGACCCGGGCCGCCGTCCCCGCACGGGGCGGCGATGAGGACGGGCAGCCGACCACGACCACGGTGCTGGACGTCGCCGCGCTCAAGCGCCTGCGCACGATCAGCGCGAAGGACGCCCTGCGGCGCGCGACGCGGGCGCTCGCCACGGCCAAGCTCCTTCCCCGGGACGCCAAGGCGAGCGCGCGCAAGACCATGATCACCGCGGTCGACCGCAGGGGGCGTACGACTGCCTCCGCCGCCCTGGACACCACCGTCTCGTACGCGTTCACGCTCGGCGGCCTGCCGTACGAGGGTCCCGGCGCCAAGATCCGGGTGGCGTACGACGGCAAGGGCGCAGCCACCGGCCTGTCCTTCAGCACCCGCACGCTGGCGCCGCAGGGCGCGGTCGAGGTGCTCGACGCCGCCGGGGCGATGGAGCGCTGCGCCAAGGCGATGGGCGAGGGCGTACGCGTCGCGGCCGCCACGCCGGTCTACTGGGCGCCGGCGCTGTCGACGGGCCTGAAGCAGATCGAGCCGAGCCTGCGCTGCTCCGGCGTCGACGGGTCCGGCGCCCAGGCGCAGCGCGTGATCGTGCCGGCCGCGGTCGACGCCACGTTGCCGCAGCCGCCGGCGCCGCAGGAACCACGGACCGGCGCCCCCACCGTCTCCTCCCGCGCGTACGGCCGCGTCGACGTCGGCAGCGAGGGCACCGGGGTGTGCTCGGGGCTGCCGTACACCAGCAACAACCTGAACTCCTTCAACGGCCAGTTCACCAGCCGCGGCATCCCGGTCGAGTTCAGCTGGCGCGACCAGAACGCCTGGGAGCAGGACTTCAAGGATCCCGCGTTCGGCGGTGACGACAGCAACTGGACCGACCACGTCGACATGACGTACTGGCAGGGCCACGGCTCACCGACCGGCTTCAGCTTCTCCGGCTGCAGCAGCAACGACGACTCGTTCCTGGCGAACACCGACGCCCGCTGGGGCAACGGCGACGTCGAGTGGATGAGCCTGTTCACCTGCCTGATCCTGGCCGCCGACTCGGGCGGGCAGCGGTGGTGGCAGCGCTGGGGTCCCGCGTTCGCCGGGCTGCACCAGATCAACAGCTTCCACACCGTCTCCTACCACAGCGCGTCGCACGGCGGCACCTACGCCAACTACCTGCTGCGCAGCCCGTTCCTGTGGTGGAACAACCCGATGCCGGTACGCAGTGCCTGGGCGCAGGCGTCGATCGACGACCAGCCGTCCGACGTGGTGTGGGCGAGCATGGGCCCGATCGGTCCCGGTGGCGCGGTCAGCTTCAACGACTACTTCTGGGGCAAGGGCGCGGTCAGCGCCGACGTGCCCGCGGCGTCGGTGACCGGCTACTGGTACATCTCCGGCGCCTCCTGAGCAGGTTCGTCAACTTCGCCGCAGGGAACGCTCAAGACAAGGTCAACCCGGCCGATCGTCCCGCCGTGGAAAATCGGTCGGAGTTGCCTCAGCCGGGTGCCCGCCTCGTGCACATCGGGCGGCAACCCATCTTTGACGGGTCCGGCGACATCGCGGGCTACGAACTGCTCTTCCGCGGCAACAACCAGGCGGTCGCCGCCGACCGGCGGGACGCGTACGCGACCAGTCAGGTCATGGTCAACGCCTTCACCGAGTTCGGCATGGACGAGGTCGTCGGCGACCGCGTGTGCTTCATCAACATGACCCGCGAGTTCCTCACCGGCGAGATGATCCTGCCGTTCGGCCCGGAGAACGTCGTGCTGGAGGTCCTCGAGACCATCGACGTCGACGAGGCGGTCCTGACGGGTGTGACCAACCTCGTCGCCGTCGGGTACCGCATCGCTCTGGACGACTTCGTCTGGCAGTCCGGCCACGAGCAGCTGCTGCCGCTGGCCTCGTACGTGAAATTGGATCTGCCGAACTGCGACCCGGCCCGCCTGGAGGAGCAGCTCGCGTTCTTCCGCGGTTTCCCGCAGATCAAGATCGTCGCTGAGGGCCTGGAGACCTTGGAGGACCTGGCCCTCTGCGACCGCTACGGCATCGAACTGCGCCAGGGGTACGTCCTGAGCCGGCCGAAGGTGATGACGGCGGCCTGCATCCCGCCCTTCAAGCTGCGCCGGCTGGAGCTTGTCGGCGCACTGAGCGCCCCGGACGCCGACCTCGACCGGATCGTGGAGATCATCTCGAGCGACCCGGCGCTGACGATGCGGGTCCTGCGCGCCAGCAACAGCGCCGCCGTCGGCACGATCCAGCGCGTCTCGTCGATCCGGCAGGCCGTGGTGCTGCTGGGCCTGGGCCACATCCGCCGCTGGGCGATGCTCATGGTCGTCGACGACGTGGCCGAGACGACCGAGGCGCAGCTGACGAACGCGCTGACCCGGGCGCGCCTGTGCCACAACCTGGCGGCCCGCTTCGAGGGCGACCCGGACGCGGCCTTCGTCGCCGGGCTCATCACCGCGGTCGCGGAGCTGCTGGGCATCACGGCCTCGTCACTGGTGAACCACCTGCCGCTGACCCCGGACCTCTGCGCGGCGCTGACCCGCGGCACCGGGCCGCTCGGGCGGATGCTGCGGGTCGTCGACGCGTACGAGCGCGGGGACATGGCTCAGATGAGCTCCACCCGTACCGGAAACGACCTGACCGGCGCGGTCATGGACGCCCTGCGCTGGTCCACCCAGACCGTCGCGGCAGCGGCCTCCACCAGGCTCGCCATCGCCGGCTGAAAGAACCCTGACTGCGGCTGGAGGCGGGGTTGAGCTTCGGGTCCGACTCTTGCGGCATGACCGTGGCACAGCTTTCCTCGCCCGACTTCCGGGCTGTTCGCGACGTGCTCCACCGCAATGCCCTTCGGACCGTCTTCCAGCCGGTCGTCCGGCTCGAGGACGGCACGGTCCGCGGCTACGAGGCGCTCACCCGCTTCGACCACCAGGACTTCCCCGACCCCGTCCAGGCGTTCGCCGCCGCCGGCGCGGCCGGCCTCGGCGTGGAGCTGGAGATCCTCGCGATCGAGGGCGCGCTGCGCCGGATCGACGACCTGCCGGAGGGGGCGTGGCTGAGCCTGAACGCGTCCGTGGAGGCGCTGCTCACGCCCCGGACGATCAGCCTGCTGCTGTCCCACGCGAACCGTCGCATCGCGGTGGAGCTCACCGAGCACACGCGCGTCACCGACTACACCGCCCTGCACGAGGTCACCGGCCTGCTGCGGGCGGCCGGCATCCTGCTCGCGGTGGACGACGCGGGCGCCGGGTTCGCCAACCTGAGCCAGATCCTGCAGCTGCGCCCGGACGTCATCAAGCTCGACATCTCCCTGACCCGCGGCATCGACACCGACCCGGTCCGCACCGCGCTCACCCGCGCGCTGGTCACCTTCTCCGAGAGCATCGGCGCCCTGCTGGTCGCCGAGGGCATCGAGACGTACGCGGAGCACGAGCGGCTCCTGGCCCTGGGCGTGCAGCACGGCCAGGGTTACTACATCGCGAAGCCCGGCCCGCTGCCCCGCCGCCACATCGAGCCGCTGCTCTAGGAGGCCGGATACGTCAGACGCGCGGCACCGTGCCGGCGGGGTCGTGACGCTGGGGCAACCGGACGACCACCGCTGTGCCGGTGGGCGAGTGGTCGAGCAGTTTGATGGTGCCGCCGTGGAGATGGACGATCGCGCGCGCCAGGCTGAGGCCGAGGCCGTGGCCGTGCGTTCCCTGATGGCGCACGTTGCGGCCGCGGTAGAAGCGGTCGAAGACCTGGTCACGTTCCTCGACCGGCGTGCCGATGCCCTCGTCGGTGATGCGCAGTTCGGCCATGTCGCCGTCGATGCCCAGGCTGACGCGGATGTCTCCGCCCTCCGGGCTGTACTTGATCGCATTGGACAGCAGGTCGCGCAGCACCTGGCGCAGCCGGGCGGCGTCGCCGTCGACGGACACCGGTTCCGGCGCGTCGACGTGCAGACGAAGGTCGTGGCCGGCGATGTGCGATGCCACGTCCGCCACGGCTTCCTCGACGATCCGGGTGAGGTCGACCGCGGCGACGGTCAGCGGAAGGTGACCCGAGTCCAGGCCGGCGAGCTCGAGCAGCGTCGTGACGATCACCTGGAGGTCGGCGGCGTTGCGGGCGATGGCGTCGATCGACTGCCGGCTGTCCTCGTCGAGGCGGTCGCCGTCCGAGGCGAGGACGCCGGCGTGAACGGCGATCGAGGTCAGCGGCGTACGCAGCTCGTGACCGACCAGGGAGATGAAGTCGTCCTGCGCGCGCGCCAGCTGCCGGGCCAGCTCCTGAGCCCGGCGCAGTGCGACGAAGACGCCGATCTGGGCCGCGATGCCGTCGAGCAGCACGGTCAGCAGGTCCTCGTGGTGTTCGGCGGCGCCCGCGTAGCAGGTCAGGACGCCGAGCAGTGAGTCGCCGTCGGTGACGGGCACCGCGATGACGGTGTGGATCCCGTGGCTCAGGCAGATCTCGACGCGTTCCCGCTCGAACGACGAGGACAGGCTGCCCTCGTCGGCGATCTCGGGAACCCAGACCGGCCGCCCGGTCTGCCACACCCGGCCGGTGACACCGGCACCCTTGACCGGCGTGTGACCGAAGAAGTCGCCGGACTCGAGTCCGCCGACACTCCAGTGCCCCACGGCCCGCAGGTCGCCGCTGACGTCGTCGATCAGGAAGAGCTCGGCGGCGGGCCAGTCGAGCGTCGTGGCGACCGTCTGCAGTACGCGCGGGGCGGCCTCGGCCACGCTGGCGGCGGCCTTGAAGGCCTGCTCGACGCGGAGGTGGCAGGCCCGGAACTGCTCGACCCGCCGCAGCGCGGTGACCTCGTGCGACACCGACACGGCGCCACGGCTGCTGCCGTCCCGGCCCGTGATGGGCTGGGCCGCGACGGCGAACGTACGGCTGCGGTTGCCCGGCACCTCGACGACGATGTCGGTGTCGCGGACGACCTCTCCGGCGCACGCACGCATGAGAGGCGTTTCCGCCCAGGGCATCGGCCGGTGGTCGCGGTCGTAGAGGAAGCTCTCCACGGCCCCCGCGTAGTCGGGAGGAATCTCCGCGGCGTCCGGCATGCCGTGGATCTCGCGCAGGGCCCGGTTCATGACCACGACCTCGCGCTCGGCGTCGCAGGCGAGGACGCCGACGGAGAGGCTGTCCAACAGGGCGCTGAGGAAGCTGTCGCTGTGGTCGGCCCGCTCCTCGGCGGCCCGCTGCCGGCTGAGATCGGTGATGAAGACGCAGGCGAGGGCGCCGGCCGCACCGTGCACCACCACGAACGCCGCATCGACGAGCAACCGGTGACCGTCATGGTGGAGCAGGCTGATCGGTCTGCGTACCGGCAGGTTGGGAGCCGCGCTGAACAGCCGGCTGAGGGCGGTGCCGATGGGCTCGTCGTTGTAGAGGGGCGAGAGGCGTTCGTCGACGTGCTTGTCGCAGACCTCGGCCTTGGAGAAGCCGAGGAGCTTCTCGGCGGCGCTGTTGAAGCCGACGACGTGGCCGTGGACGTTCACCGCGACGAGCGCTTGCTGCACGCCGTCGAGCAGTGCGGCACTGTCGAGGGCCGCGAGCATGGCGCGCGGCGGCGCCGTCGCGGTCGCCGGCCGCAGCAGTTGTTCGACCTCGAGCAGCAGCGTGGTGTGCTCGTCCCGCCAGTGGCGAGGCTCCGCGTCGAGGACCGTCAGCGCCCCGACGAGCTGGTCCTGCGGGTCACGTACGGGCACGCTCAGGAAGGAGCGCATGCCGTGCTCCGTGAGCAGCGGGTGCTCGCGGAGTTCAGGATCGCCGCCGTCGCGCATGTCGGCGACGTTGAGGACGTGATCGGCGGACACCACGTACTTGCACAGCGAGTAGTTGATGGCCAGCCGCCGGTGGGAGCACAGCGGCGTGGGCAGCCCGTACCGTCCGGTGATGAACTCCTCGTCGTCGCTCACGAGCGTCACCGCTGCCATGGGTGCGTCGAGCAGGTGCGCCGCCAGCTGGGCGATCGCATCCATCGGCAGAGGGGTGACCGGCAGCAGCCGCCGGTACAGTTCGACGGCCTCCAGCCGGGCCGGATCGGCCAGCACAGTTTGATCGACGCTCACCACGGCAACCCACCCCACCCGTCATCTGCTCAGCGCTCGCGCGCCGGGGTAATGCCGCCCCCTGATGAGTTGTACAACCGCAGAAGCCCCAAAGTTCGAAAAATGGGAAAAATCAGACTGAACACGTTAAGGAAAGGCTCATCAGCCGGCGGCAATACGTCCGATGAATGCGTCGAGGTTGCCCATCGCGCGGTCGATCCGCTGGCCGAGAGAGAGCGTTTCCTCATGGCGTACCAGGCGCATCCTTGGTTGGCGCTTGCCCCGCAGATACAGCGAGCAGGCCAGGTCGGCGCAGAGATACTCGCCGACCGTGTTGCCCTGCCGCCCGGCGGCGCCGGCGAGCGGCGCCACGAACAATGCCACCCCCGAGGACGCATGCTCGGTCAGGCAGACCCGGCACATGCTCGACCGCATCGCGGTGACCTTGCGGGCCTCGGGCCGGCGCAGCACCACGCCGATCGGGCCGTCGGCACCGGGAGCGACCAGCAGCGCCCGCAGCGGGGCACCCGGGTCGGTCCAGCCGAGAAAGTCCAGGTCGCCCCAGGGAACGCCGGCGCCGGCAAGCCCCGCCGGCATCCTGATCCGGCTCGCCTCGCCCTTGCTGCAGTTCACGAAGGAGGCCCGGATCGTCCGCTCGTCAAGTGGTTCCATGGCCGCGAAGCTAACCCGGCGCGCCGTGCCGGGGCACCCGCATTTCGCGCCCTAGACCAGCCGTACCGTATGGGCCGCGTCGTGGTCGTGCGGCAGCCGCACGACGACCGTGGTCCCGCTGGGCTGGTGATCGGTGAGCCGCAGGGTCCCGCCGTGCAGCTGCACGATGGTGCTGGCGAGGCTCAGCCCCAGGCCGTGCCCGTGGGTGCCGTGGTGGCGGACGTTGCTCGCCCGGTAGAAGCGCTCGAAGACGTGCTTGCGCTCCTCGGTCGGGGTGCCGATGCCGTCGTCGGTGATGCGCAGCTCGACGACCTCCCCGTCGGTGTGCAGGCCGACCTCGACGTCGCCACCGTCCGGGCTGTACTTGACGGCATTGGACAGCAGGTCGTCCAGGACCTGCCGCAGGCGGCCGGCGTCCCCCTCGATGAGGACGGCGTCCGGCGTCTCGGTGCTCAGGTGGATGCGGTGCTCCGCCGCGTGGTGACCGGTCGCCGCCACGGCGTCGGCCACGATCCGGGTGAGGTCGACGGTCTCCACGGTCAGCGGAAGGTGGCCCGAGTCCAGGCCGGCGAGGTCGAGCAGGGTGGTGACCATCTTCTGCAACTCACCGGCGTTGCGCGCGATCGACTCCAGCACCGGACGGCTGTCCGCGCCGTCCGGCTCGAGGTCGTCGGCCAGCAGGTGCACGTTGGCGGTGATCGCCGTCAACGGCGTCCGCAGCTCGTGACCGACCAGGGAGATGAAGTCGTCCTGGGCGCGGGCCAGCTGCCGGCCGAGCTCCTCCGCCCGTAGCAGGGCGACGAAGATCCCGATCTGCGCGGCGACCCCTTCGAGCAGGACGGTGAGCAGGTCCTTGTCGTCCTCGGCCGCGCCGGCATAGCAGGTCAGGACGCCCAGCAGCGAACGCCCGTCACTGACCGGCACCGCGAGCACGGAATGGATGCCGTGGCGCAGGCAGATCTCGACCCGCGTCCGCTCGAAGTCGGTCCGCAGGCTGACGGCCTCGGCGATCTCGGGGATCCAGCCCGGCCGGCCGGTCTCCCACACCCGGCCGGTGACGCCCTCCCCCTTCACCGGGGTGTGGCCGAAGAAGTCCTCCGGTTCGTCCCGGGAGGCGTTCCAGTGCCCGACGGAGCGCAGCTCGCCGGTGGTCTCCTCCACGAGGAAGAGCTCCGCCGCCGACCATCCCAGCGTGCTCACCACCGCCTGCAGCACCCGGGGCGTCGCCTCGGGAACCGAGGGCGCGGACGCGAGCGCGCGCTCGACCTCGAGGTGACAGGCCCGGAACCGTTCGACCCGGCGCAGAGCGGTGACCTCATGCGACACGACGACGGCACCCCGCTGGGCGCCGTCGCCGCCGACGATCGGCTGCCCGTTCACCGTGAACATCCGCTCACGGTTGCCGGGCACCTCGATGATGACGTCGGTGTCCCGTACGAGTTCACCCGCGCACGCCCGCGCTATCGGAGTCTCCTCCTGGGCCAGCAGCCGGTGCTCGGTGTCGTACACGGTGCGGTTGAGCACGGCGGGTACCTCACCGTCCTCGGGCAGCCCGTGGAACCCCCGCATGGCGCGGTTCATCACGACGAGCTCGCCCTCCCCATCACAGGCAAGCACGCCGACCGAGAGGCTGTCCAGCAGCGCGGAGAGAAAGCCCGCGCTGTCGTCCGCGCGTTCCTCGGCGGCCTTGTGACCGGTCAGGTCCGTGATGAAGACGCAGGCCAGCGGCCCGTCCGCCCCGGGTACGACGCTGAGCGCCAGCTCGGTGCGCAGCCGGCGGCCGTCCCGGTGCCGCAGGCTGAGCTGCCGGCGCACCGGACGGCCCGGGGCGGCCGCGAACAACCGGCCGAGCGCGTCACCGACCGGCCCGTTGTCGTAGTACGGCTTGAGGCAGTCGTCGAGCAGCCGGCCGCTCACCTCGCCGCGGGAATAGCCCAGCAGCCCCTCGGCGGCGGCGTTGAACCCGACGATCGTTCCCTGCCGGTCCACCACGAGAAGGGCCTGCGGGACGCTTTCGATCAGCGAAACGCTGTCCAGGCCCGCGATCGCGGTCATGGTGTGGTCAGCACCGTCACGTTGTCACGCGCTGGTGTGTCGCCACGCATCCCGCGGCCGAGAACGTATGGCCGTGCGGCCCGCCGTCCGCGAGACCCCGGATCACGGAGACGAGCTCGTCGTTGGGGCACGGCTTGAGCAGAAGCGCGCATGCTCCCGCCTCGCCGACCCGGGCGTCGCCCGGCTGAAGCTGACCGGTCAGGATGGCGATCGGGGTGTCGGCCAGGCCCGCGTCGCCGCGAACGGCCTTGATCAGATCCCACCCGTCCATCCGGGGCATCCCCAGGTCGGTGAGGATCACGTCGGGACGATGCGCGAGAGCCATCTCGAACGCCTCGGCCCCGTCGGGGGCCCGCATGACCTCCATCCCGGCCCGGGTGAACACCCGCTGAAGGATCATCGCGATGTCCTCGACGTCTTCGGCGATGAGCAAGGCTGTCATCAGGTGCTCCGGCGGGTACAAAGGCGCGGTCAGTTATCCACCATCGTCGTCTTCGCCACAGACGAACGGGCGGCATTCCGCGCGATTTCACGAGCTCGGGCTATTAAGTCCGATGAATCGCCCGTGCCTTCCCGTCCTGGCCTTCCTAAAACTCATCCTTTCGGGCAGAGCAAAGATCCACCTTCAGTGGGAGAACGGCTCCAGACAGCCGAACTCGGCCGCCGCCCCCGTGACCTCGACCAGCAGCCGGTCCGGCCGCACGTCGCCGACGATGCAGCCCGCATCGGGGAAGCGGACGGCGTACACGGCACCCGGAGAAGGGGTCTCCTCCCCGATGGCCGGCCGCATCGCGGTGACCTCCACCGAGTCGGCCCGGATCCCGAGATCGAGCAGCGCCTGCCGGGTGGAGGCCGGAGCGAAGTCCCCGGCCTTCCGCAACGCCGCCAGCTTCGGCCGGATCCGCCCGGCCAGGCGGTCCCCCGTCCGCTGCTCGTCCGCGGTGAGCTCGTGCCGCTGCTTCCAGCCGTTGTTGTCGGCGTGGTTGGGCGGCGCGTCCCCCGGACCGGCCGGCTCCGCCACCACCTGCTTCTCCGTCGGCGCCGACACGGACGCCGACGGCAGGGGCGCCGAGTCACCGTCCCGCGTGCCGGGCGCCGCGCACCCCAACGCTACGAGCGCGAGCATGACTCCCGCTGCCCACCGACCGTGGCCCTGCACCCGCAACCGCATCCGCGACCCCCGTCGTTCCCCGGCCTGCGATGGTGCCACCGCGACGCCGGCGCCGCAGCCCCGCTCACTCACCCCCCATTGGGCCCGCCCCGATCGTCAGGAACGGCACGGGACAGTCGGCGCAGGTGCAGTTCGTGAGACTGTCGCAGCGAGCATCGACGACCTCGACCAGCGCGGCCCGCATCGCGACAAGATCCGCGATCCGCCGATCGATCTCGCCGATCTTGTCCACGGCCCGCTCCCGCAACCCCGGAGCCGGATGCCGCCGCCGCCCGGCATCCAGCAGATCGGCCACCTCGTCCAACGTGAACCCGAGCCGCTGCGCCGCCTTGATCACCCGAAGCAGCGCCACGGTGTCGGGCGGATAGATCCGATGACCACCGATCGACCGCCCCGGCTCGGCAAGCAGCCCGCGCCGCTCGTAATAACGCAGGGTCTGAATATTGACCCCGGCCTGCTCGGCGACCTCACCGGTCCGCAGCCCGCTCGTCACACCGCACTCCGCTCGGCGTCGCGGGCCAGCTGCGTCAAGGCGGCGAGCACGTCACCGTGCTCCGGCGGCACCTCGACGTCGAGGATGATCGCCCGGTCGCCGTCGTCGGTCACCGTGAAGACGAAGAAATTGCAGCACTCGGTCTCGCGGGCGGTCAGGTCCCGCGTCGTTGCCGCCAGGCCGGGCCCACCGGTCAGCCGCAGGCGGGTGTGGGTCGGGCTGAGCTGCTCGATCTCCAGTACGGAGGCGAACAGCGCCTCGAACTCACGGAGTCTGAAGGGCTGCTCGGCGGTCGGCAAGCTACAACTTTCGGGAACTGCGTACGACATGTTCGGCCTCCTCGACCAAGGCACCCCGCGGCGCCGTCCCTACGACCGTAAACCTGTACCTAGGTACCAGATGCAAGTCACGCTAGGGTGTGGCCGCCAGCCTCGTCGTACAGCGTCTCCGGCGGCGGCGATACGCCCGCCGATCGCATCGCCGGGCGGCTGGAGGCGCTGCGGCAATCGCGCCGATGACCGACCGGGGGCGGAAAACGGCCGGGAAAATCAGCCGACGTGACTACCCCGTAGCGGTTAGATCGCCGGTGTCGCTCGCGTTTGGGTTCATTAGCGTCGAAGTGTGAACCTCTCCTTGACGACGATCATCATCACTTCATGGTCGGCCTTCGCAACGATGAGTGTCATCGCGGCGACGATCTACCTGCGGGGACGCTCCCGTGCCACCTCCGGGCCGTTCGCCCGGCGCGGTGGTTTCCGCAGGCCGGTACGTCTCTCACCGCGTACGGCACGGCCGGACTCGGCCGCGCTCGAGCAGGCTCACCGCTTGTGGCTCGACGGGCTCGCGGGCAAGAACTCCTGGAACGATCTCTCCGACACGGGCCGCCACCATCTGCCTCCGGAGCTGCTCAAGCTCGCGACGTACCGGCTCGGCGCCGACCGGGTGGCACGCGCCAAGGTGCCGGGGCAGGACCTCCCCCATGCCGGTGATGCCTGAATCACCCTTGGTGTTCGGTGCCCTATCGTGCGTAGCGTGATGTCCATGCGACCGAGGGTTCCCTCCCGCCGATGACGGCCCAGAGTTTCGCCACCTTCATCGGCAATCCCGTACCCCAGATCGTCTTCGCCGTGTTCCTCGTGCTGGCCTGGCCCCTCAGCCGCCTGGCCGGCCGGGACACCAAGCGCCGGTGGGCCGCCGCCCTGTTCTTCGTGTCGGCCGGGATGATCATCGCGCTCACGGCGACGCCCAGCTACGCCAACGCGGCCTCGGCCATACCGCCGCACTTCCTCACCGAGCTCGACCACCCCGGCGTGATCTGGGCGAAGCTCACCGCCGCGCCTTCGGACACGGAGCAGCTCGCGAACATCGCGCTGTACGTGCCGCTCGGCATCTTCGGCCGGCTGCTCTGGCGCAGCACCGCCCGCGCCACCGTCTGCGGCTTCCTCCTGGTGCTGACCATCGAGACGGTGCAGTACGTGATCCCCGGCCGCGCCGGGTCGATCACCGACATCCGCAACAACACGCTCGGGGCGTTCCTCGGCGCGGTCGCGGTATCCCTCGCGCTGCTCACCAACGCCGAGCGGCGGCCATCGGTACGCCGTACCCGATGACCGCCGCAGGCCGGTGTGCTCAGAGAACCGAGCGATGCCCGATGTCAGTGAGGCGGTAGGTCGCGTCCAGGAGTACGGGCGTGTTGTCCAGCCACGTGTGGTCGACGCCGGGGTGCAGCGTATGCACCAGCACGGCGTCCCACTCGGACGCGTCGGTCGCCCGTACCGAATGCATCCGTCCTCCTCGGACCAGGATGGAATCCACGAGATCATCGGTGTAGGAGACCGACGCGCCGGCCTCGCGCATCCGGTCGATGATCTCCAGAGCCGGAGACTCCCGTACGTCGGCCACGCCCGGCTTGTACGCCACGCCCACCACGAGGATCTTGGCGTTCCCGAGCGCCTTGCCGTTGGCGGCCAGCACCTCGACGAGGCGCTGGACGACCCGCCCGGGGCGCGCCGCGACCTGGGTCATGGCGGTCTCGATCAGCGGTGAGCTGATGCGGTCGCCGCGCAGCTGCCAGAGCAGGTAGTGCGGGTCGCAGGGGATGCAGTGCCCGCCGACGCCGGGGCCCGGGTAGAACGGCATGAAGCCGTACGGCTTGGTCGCCGCGGCGTCGATGACCTCGGTGATGTCGAGACCCATGCCGCGGCTGATGTCGGCGAACTCGTTGGCCATCGAGATGTTGACGGCCCGGAAGGTGTTCTCGTACAGCTTGGTCATCTCGGCGGCCTCGACGCTGCTGACGGGATGCACGTAGCTGGCGCAGCCCTCGAGCAGCTCGGTCGTGCGCCGGACACACTCCGGCGTCACCCCGCCCACCACCCGCGGCACCCGCTTCTGCACGTGCCGCTCGTTGCCCGGGTCGATGCGCTCGGGGGCGAACGCCACGAAGATGTCCTTGCCCGCTTCGAGACCGCGGGCGCGCAGCGGTTCCACGAGGAAGTCGCGGGTGCAGCCGACGTACGTGGTCGAGGTCAGCACCAGCGTCTGGCCGGGAACGGCCTGCTCGACGACGCTGCGGCAGGCGGCCCGCAGCGCGTGGAGGTCCGGCGCCAGGTGGTGGTCGATCGGCGTCGGCACACAGATGAGCACCACGCGCGCCGTGGCGCTCTCCGCCGGGTCCGTCGTCAGGCGGAAGGCGTCACCGGCTTCGAGTGCCTCGAAGAGCCGCGAGCGGTCCGACGACAGCAGGTCGACCGAGCCCTCGCGGATCGCGCCGACCCGCTCGGCGCTGATCTCCATGCCGACGACCCGCTGCCCGGCGGCCTGCAACGCCAGCGCCGTGGGGAGTCCGACGTATCCGAGCCCGACGACCGCGACGTCGTACCGGAACGGGCTGTCCCGGGCCGGCCGCTGGATCGGCATTCCGAGACGCGACAATCTCGCCGGCGCCACGTCTTCGACGGTCTGCGAGGAAAACAAGATAGGTCCTTCTCCGATGTCAGTAGGGGGCCATCACATGCCGTGCGGCATCTGCAGCACGACCGTTTCGCGCAGATTCACGGGACCGCCCTGCCGCGCAATGTGGGCGGCGGCCACCGGCACCTTCTCCCGGACCTCGCACAACTCCGAGAGCTGCTTGGTGATCCGCTGCGGCTCGGCGTAGGGAGCGAGCACCTGGACCTCGTACGGGTCCAGCGCCGGAACCTCCACATGCGAGATCAGCGGGTGCAGCGGACGCACGTCCTTCTCGCCCTCGCCGAAGAGCTCCTCGTGCAGCTTCTCGCCGGGCCGGAGGCCGGTGTAGACGATCTCGACCGGGGTGTCGGCCTGCTCGGCCATCTGCCGCGCCACCTGGGCGATCCGCACGGGCCGGCCCATCTCGAGCACCAGCGCCTCGCCGTCCCGCCCGATCGCGGCGGCCTGGATGACCAGCTGCACGGCCTCCTGGACGGTCATGAAATACCGCGTCACCTCCGGATCGGTGACGGTGACCGGCCCCCCGGCGGCGATCTGCGCCGCGAACGCGGTCAGCACCGACCCGCGACTGCCCAGCACGTTCCCGAATCGAACGCTGAGGTACGTCCCGTCGCCGGTGGTGGCGGCGTGGGCGGTGAGCCGCTCGGTGATCCGCTTCGAGAAGCCGAGCACGCTGCTCGGGTTCGCGGCCTTGTCGGTGGAGATGTTCACGAACCGCTCCACCCCGGCCGCGGCGGCCGCGTCGAGGACGGTCTGCGTACCCCAGACGTTGCTCTTGACCGCCTCACCCGGGTGGCTCTCCAGCAGCGAGAGATGCTTCAGCGCGGCCGCATGGAAAACCACCTGCGGCCGGCGCTCGGCGAAGATCGCCGAGATCCCGTCGGCGTCGCGAAGATCGGCCAGGATCAGCTCCGGGCTGTCGAGCAGCGCACGGCCGTGAATAGACAGCTGTACGGCGTGCAGCGCGGACTCGTCCCGGTCGAGCATCATCAGCTCGGCCAGCTCGAAGCGATGCAGCTGCCGGCACAACTCCGACCCGATCGACCCACCGGCCCCGGTGACCAGGACCCGCTTGCCCTTGAGATACCCGGCGATCGCGTCGAGGTCGGTGTCGACCTGGTGCCGGCCGAGCAGGTCGGCGATGTTCGCGTCCCGCACGTCCGCCGCGCTGACCTTGCCGTCGAGCAGCTCGGTGAACGACGGCACGACCTTGAAGGCGGCACCGGCATCGAGCGTGCGGCGCCGCATCTCGCGGATGACTGCGGCGTCCACGTTGGCCACCGCGAAGATGACGGTCTTCGCACCAGTCGCGGCCAGCGCCTTCGGGATGTCGTTGCGGTTGCCCTTGACGGCGATGCCGTTCACCCGCAGGTGGCGCTTGCCCGGGTCGTCGTCGATCAGCCCGACCGGGACGTACTGGCTGTTGGGGTCCTGCATCAGCGACCGCAGCAGGCGCTGGCCGGCGGTGCCGGCACCGAAGAGCAGAACCGGGGTGGCCTGCCGGGCGTCGGGGCGCAGGCGGCGCTCGTGCTGCAGGCGGCGTACGTAACGCACGGCCGACATGACGACCAGCGCCATGGGGCCGCCTACGAGGGAGGCGCTCAGCGGCAGCGGGCGCTGAGGCAACGCCAGGTCGATGGCGAAAAGGATCAGGACCACCGCGAGCGCGGTCGTGAAGACGGCCCTGGCCTCCTCGAAGGTGCCGAAGCCGTACCGGCCGCGGTAGAGGAACTGCTGGTGTCCGATCACGGTGTGCAGGACCACGGCCACCCCCACCGCAACCGCGGTGGCCGTCAGTGGCGCGGCCACGATGTCGCCGTCGTATCGAGCGAAGACCGCTGCTGCCAGGCCTAGCGCCCAAGCGCCCGAGTCCACCAGCCAGGGGCCGAGGACACGAGGGCGTGGAGCTGGGGTTTCAGACTGCCGAATCCGCGCTGCGAATGACATACGGCCTCTTCAGAGAAATGTTCGACTTCCGACGGAGCTCCGCACCGCTGATAAACATGAATGCGGCATGGCGCTGTTTCGACGGACCGCGCAAGGCGACCGGTCCGATAGGGACAACGCTAGTCGGCGACTCGCATACATGCGCAGATCGGCCGGGACACGGTGACCGGACGGCGGATACCCAGCGCGCTTCGGAGGAATCCACCTTCGGAAGATTCGACCGGAAAGACGTACGGATTAGTCCTATGGCGTGAATGCGAAACTGCCCCGCCGCAGAACGCGGCGAGGCGGTTTCTCCAGCCGTTCATCGTGCTATGCGCAACGCGCTCCAGGCTGGACGGATGTCTGCCACGGCCGCACGCCCGGCGTGGTCCACAGCTGCGGATACACGGGGTCACCGCCCTCGGGCAACGCACCCGGCTGAATGGTCACGTCGTACGTCTTGCTCGCGCCCGGGGGCAACTCGACGGTGAGCACGGCGACCGCCCGATCCCGCTCGAGGCCCGTGCCGAACTCCACCTCCTTGCCGGCCGAGGTCATCTCCACGACCCCACCGCCGGTCGGGCTGAAGATCATGACGTTCGTCCGGGAGGTGTACTTGTCCCCCGTAAGAGCAAGTCCGGTCACGTAGTCCGGCAGGTTCGCGGTCGGCGCGGTCGATCCGAAGGTCAGCTTGAGGTGGAAGTCCCGACCCCCCTCTTCGTCGCAGTCCCCGACCGTCATCTCCGCTGCGTGGCTGAGGTAGTAGTCCAGCTTCGCGCCGGTTCCGTCGTTGAGGAACACGCCGACCGTGGGCCGGCTCGGGCTGTCGGTGGGCAAGCGGCCCTCCAGCACGGTGCCGGCCAGAGCGGCCTCCTCCGTCGCGTCGGCCGTCCACATCAGCAGGCGGCGTTCACCGGCGGCCCGGGCAAGCTGCGTGACCATGCCCTTGGCGTCACCCTGGCCCTTGATCAGGGCCTCAAAGGTTGCCCGCGCGGCCTTGGCGAAGTAGACGTCCTGGTCCGCCGGGTCGGGATATTTCGCGTACGCCTCGGACAGCAGCACCCGCACGGCGTTGTCACCCGTAAGCGGCTCACCTTCCGGCATCTTCACCGCACCGGTGGCCCGCAGCAGGTACGACAGGGCGATGGGATCCGTGGCCAGCACCCCGTCGACGGTGACGCCGGACCGCTTCTTGTACATCGCCCGCATGAGACCGGCCGCGGTCGGGAAGTCGGGTGTCAGATTGACGTCAGCCGGAAAGACCGCCGGACGGTCGGTGTAGAGCGCCACCAGATCGTTGTCGAGCTCCTGCACCGGCGGATCGAAAATCTTCATGTCACCGGCGGCCGTCCCCTGGTCAGTGATCGTGACCGCACCCGCGTCGGCGTGGACCACGATGTACGCGCCCGGCATCCCGCCAGTGGCACGGATCTCCGCGTTGTTCTGGAACAGCACCAGGTAGTTGCGCGGTCCCTGCGCCCCCAACATTCGCGGAAGCAGACGCGCTGCACGGTCCGCGGTGGAAACCAGCTGATCGGCCTTGGCCAGGCCCGCGGACAGTTGCGAGACGGCCGCGTCGATCTGACTCATCAACCCGTCCGAGTCGATGCCGTCCACCTCCGCGCGAGCGTGCTTGATGACCGCGAGGCCCGCGGCGATGCGAGGAGCCGCGGTGGTGAGCGTCGCCATGTCGACGCGCCCGTCGCGCGGCGCGAGCGCCTTCGGGTCAAGGCCGGAAGCAACGTCGAGGAGGGCCGGCAGGCCGTCGACGGCGAGGTCGTCCAGGACCTTCGCGACCGTACGGACGGCGCTCAGATCGTCGCCGAGCAGCGGGGCCTTGCCGGCGATCGCCCAGCCAAAACCACCGGTCTCGTTCCGGGCCGCCTTCGTCTCCAGCTGCAACGCAGCCAATGTGCCCTTCGCTGCGGGCACTTCTCCCGCACGGATCTGCTGCTGCAGCTGTACGAATAATCCGGCGGCGGTCTGGAGGTGGCCCTTCGCACGGAACGCCTGCACACCGACCCAGCCGATGCTCACGACGAGGACGACGACGAGACCGGCAGCGGTCAGCATGACCGCCTTGCGACGGCCGCGCTTCCGCCGCTTCTCCGACGGCGCGGTCGCGCCCTCCGAGGCACGCCGCGTCTTCTTGAATTCGATGTTCGGCGCCGCCTCGGGCGGCGGGGTGAAGGCGTAGCGATCCGGACCGCTCGGCGGCGGTGACTGATCTTCGTTGGGCACGCTGAAAGATCCCTAGAGGAGAGTGACGCGCCAGAAGGCGTCCGCAGACTGATTAACGGTCCGGAAATTCCCGACGCAAGAGATCAACGCCCGGTCTGTCCGAACTTCGGCCATCCCTGACTAACGGACCGGCGGCCTCCGGGGTATTCGGCTTACCCCCTTGTAGTGAATTCCGCGGGATCGCGCGAGGCAGCCGAATCCTTCCCGTTCTGTCCGACACCCGGGTGCGGGGTCGTCGTTGGTCCGAGGTGAATCGATCGTTCCCCAGCGATGCTCGGAGGACTCCCTTGTTGCCCTCGCTCAAGGACCAACGCTTTCTCATCACCGGCGGCACCGGCTCATTCGGCCGGACCATGGTGGGCCGTCTGCTCGCTGCCGGTGCGGCTGAAGTGCGGGTTTTCAGCAGGGACGAGGCGAAGCAGGACGACCTGCGGCGCCGCCTCCGTGACGACCGGGTGCGGTTCTACGTGGGCGACGTCCGCGACCTCGAGTCGGTCACGAAGGCAGCGCGCGGCGTCGGCTACGTCTTCCACGCCGCCGCGCTCAAGCAGGTGCCGTCCTGCGAGTTCTTCCCGCTGGAGGCGGTCAAGACCAACGTTCTCGGCAGCGCCAACGTCATCGAGGCGTGCGAGCGGAACGGCGTCCGGTCGGCGGTCTTCCTCAGCACCGACAAGGCTGTGCAGCCGATCAACGCCATGGGGATCAGCAAGGCGCTGATGGAGAAGGTGGCGCAGGCTCACGCACGCAACAACCCGGACGGGGACACCAACGTCTCCTGCGTGCGCTACGGCAATGTCATGTACTCGCGCGGATCCGTGATCCCGCTCTTCATCGAGCAGATCCGCGCCGGCCAGCCGATCACCGTCACCGAGCCGAAGATGACTCGCTTCCTGATGTCGCTGGCCGAGTCGGTGGAACTGGTGGAGCACGCTTTCAACCACGCCCGCCCGGGCGACATCTTCATCCGTAAGGCCGCCGCATCGACCATCGCCGACCTGGGCGAAGCACTCTGCAACCTGTTCGGCGTCCCGTTCAAGATGAACATTCTCGGCGTCCGGCACGGCGAGAAGATGGCGGAGACCCTGGCGAGCCGGGAAGAGCTGGAACACGCGCAGGACTTCGGCGACTTCTTCCGCGTGCCGCTCGACACCCGCGACCTGAACTACGCCCTCTACTTCGAGGAGGGCGAGACCGAGCGCGAACAGATCTTCGACTTCAACTCGTCCAACGCTCCGCGACTGACCGTGCCCGAGATCGAGACCGTGCTGCTCAGCCTCCCCGAGGTACGCGCGCACCTCGCCGCCGTGGATCGCCTGCCGGCTTCGGTGGCAGCATGACGGCGGCCCTGGTTCTCACCGGCGCCAACGGCTTCCTCGGCTGGCACGTCCGCGTCCTGGCCCGCACTCTCGGCCTGCCGGAGCCGATCATCGTGGACAGGTCCACGCTTGCCGCCCCGGCACGCCTCGCCCAGAGCATCGACGGCGCCGACCGAGTCATCCACATCGCCGGCGTCAACCGCGGTGGACCTGAGGAAGTCGAAGCCGGCAACGTGAATCTGGCCCGCCAGCTCGCGGCCGGCCTACGCGCCTGCGGCACCCCGCCCAAGACCGTGGTGTTCGCGAACTCGATCCAGGCCGGCAACGGCACGCCGTACGGCAACGGCAAGGCAGGCGCCGCCGCCTTGCTGGCCGAGACGACCCGCTGGCTCGGCTCGGACTTCGTCGACGTGCCCCTGCCGAACCTCTTCGGCGAACACGGGCGGCCGCACTACAACTCGGTGATCGCGACCTTCTGCCGAGTGCTGGCCGACGGAGGCACGCCCCAGGTCAGCGGTGACCGTGAGCTTGCGCTGCTGCACGCGACGGACGCCGCAGGCCTTCTGCTGGGCACCACGGAGCAGCGGCCGACCGTACGACGCACCGTACGGCAGCTCGCCGACCAGCTCGAACGGTTCGCGTCCATCTACCGGTCCGCCGAGATCCCGGAGCTGGCGGACCGGTTCGACGTGCGCCTGTTCAACACGTACCGCTCGCACCTGGCGCCCGCGCCGGTCGGCCTGACCCGGCATGCGGACGCCCGCGGCAACCTGGTCGAGGCGGTCAAGGTGCACGGCGGGGGCGGGCAGACGTTCTGCTCGTCGACGGTGCCGGGCGTCACCCGCGGGCAGCACTTCCACCTGGCGAAGGTGGAACGGTTCGTGGTGGTGCGGGGCGAAGCCGAGATCTGTCTGCGGCGGGTGCTGCACGACGAGGTGCTGCGCTTCCGCGTCTCCGGCGACGAGCCGGCCGTGGTCGACATGCCGACCATGTGGGCGCACAACATCACCAACGTCGGCAGCGGCGAGCTGACCACGCTCTTCTGGTCCAACGACCTCTTCGACCCGGCCAACCCGGACACCTACCCGGAGGCCGTGTCTTGAAAATCGGCATCGTCTCTCAGTGGTACGCCCCGGAACCGGTCGTCATCCCCGGAAATCTCGCCGAGGACCTGGTGACGCGCGGACACGAAGTTCGCGTCCTGACGGGCTTCCCGAACTATCCCGAAGGCAAGATCTATCCCGGTTACCAGCAACGTTGGAACGATCGGTCTCGTGAGGCCGGCGTCAGCATCAGGCGGGTGCCGCTCTACGCCAACCATGACTCCTCCGCAGTGCGCCGGGCCGCCAACTACCTCTCGTACGCGGCGACCAGCACGCTCGCCGCGCTGCGGTTCCTCGGGGACGTCGACGTGGTCTACGTCTACCTCACCCCGGCGACGGTTTTCGCCGCGCCCGCCCTCCTCAAGGCACTGCGCGGCATCCCCACCGTCATTCACGTGCAGGACATCTGGCCGGAGTCGGTCACCTCTTCCGCGATGGCCCCGTCCGGCCGGGTAGGCCGCACGGCCGAACGCACACTCCACGCCGTCATGCGCCGCATCTATCGCGCTGCCGCCGGCATCGCGGTGATCGCCCCCACCATGCGCGACATGGTGGTCGACCGCGGCGCCGATCCGCGCCGCACCCGGGTCATCCTCAACTGGGCGGACGAGAATCTGTTCCGCCCCGTCTCGTCCACTCCTGAGGCTCGCCGGGACATCGGCTACCGCGACCGCTGCACGATCATGTACGCGGGCACCATGGGGCCGTTCCAGAACATCGAATCCGCCGTACGAGCAGCGGCAAGCCTGTCCGACCGCGACGAAGTCGACCTGGTGCTGGCCGGCTCCGGCACCGCGGAGCAGTCCGCCCGCGACCTCGCCGCCGAACTGGGCGCGGACAACATCCGGTTCCTCGGCCGCCGGCCCATCGCGGACATGGCCGCCCTCTACGGCGCCGCCGACTTCCAGCTCGTCAGCCTCCGTGACGTCCCGATCTTCCAGGGCACCATCCCGTCGAAATTGCAGTCGGCCCTCGCCTGCGGCTCGCCAGTGGTCGTATCGGTGCCTGGGGACTGCGCCGAGCTCGTGGAGACCAACGGGGTCGGCCTCGCCTGTCCCCCGGACAACTGGCGGCTCCTGGCCGATCGCTTCCACCAGGCCGCGAAGCTGCCGGCGGACGAGCGGGCCGAGATGGCCCAACGCGCCCACTCGGTCTACCAGACCCGGATGTCCCGCCAAGCCGGCATCGACCAGCTCGAAGACATGTTGATCGAGGCCGCAGTGACCGGAAGGCGAGAGCGATGACCAAGGTGATGACCGTCGTCGGCACCCGGCCGGAAATCATCCGGCTCTCGCGGGTGATCAGCCGGCTCGACGAAACCGTCGACCACGTCCTGGTGCACACCGGCCAGAACTGGGATCCGATGCTCAGCGACGTCTTCTTCGAGGAGCTCGAGCTCCGCAAGCCGGACCGCTTCCTCAACGTGGACACCTCGTCGCTCGGACGGGTGCTTGGCGGGGTGTTGGCCGGAGTCGAGGAGGCCATCAAGGAGGAGGGGCCGGACGCTCTCCTGGTCTTGGGCGACACCAACAGCTGCATCGCTGCGCTTATGGCCCGGCGGATGAAGGTGCCGGTCTATCACATGGAGGCCGGCAACCGCTGCTTCGACCTCAACGTGCCGGAGGAGACCAACCGGCGGATGGTCGACCACGTCAGCGACTTCAACCTGGTCTACACGGAGCACGCTCGCCACAATCTGCTCGCGGAAGGTCTGCACCCGCGCCGGATCATGCACACCGGGTCGCCGATGCGTGAGGTGCTGGAGCACTACAGGCCAAAGATCGACGCAAGCCCAGTACTGTCGCGTCTGGGCCTGGAGGCTGGCCGCTATTTCCTGGTCAGCGCGCACCGTGAGGAAAACGTCGACAACGCCGAACGGTTGGGCAAATTGCTTGACTGCCTTCGGGCCGTTCGGGACGAATGGCATTTGCCGGTACTGGTGTCGACCCACCCGCGGACGCGCAAGCGCCTCGAAGAGCGTGCAGACGAGGCGGCCTCGTTGGAAGGCATCGCGTTCCATGAACCGTTCGGCTTGCTTGACTACGTGCATCTGCAGATGAAGGCTCGGTGCACGCTGTCGGACAGCGGAACCGTCAGCGAAGAATCCGCGATCCTCAGATTTCCTGCAGTAACACTGCGAGATTCCATCGAGAGGCCGGAAGCCCTGGAGACCGGCTCTATCATCATGACCGGGTTGAACGACGCCGGGCTCATTGAAGCTATTAAGTGCGTCACAGATCCTAGTTTCACTCCGCACTGTCCATTGGACTACCAGGTGAATGACACCTCTCAGCGTGTCTTCAACTTCATCTCGTCCACATTCCGCGTTCACCACCACTGGGCAGGCCTTCGCGGAGCCACCGATCCGCATTCACGCTGAAGCCGATGGGACATCCTCACTTCGGAACACGTGACGCCACGCGAGAGAGTCGACCCACGGTCAAATCGGGGGCCGTGCAGTCAGGCTCGCCGGCCCGCGGGTCCGCCTCACAAAAATATCCAGCAAATAAATTCAGCCGTCAGATCAAGGGCGGAATAGGCTCGGCGATCATTTACGGCTCGTCGGTGGGGCTCCTCCTCATCGCAGAGGTGGCTCTAAGCCGAACAGTCGATCCAGTCACCTTCGGGGAATACCAGTTCGTTCGCCAGATGCTGCCGATGCTGGTCGCAGCGACCATATTCGGAGTCGACCAAGCCTTAACTCGGATGATTGCCGAAGGCGGCTCCGACGATCTACTTCTTCCGGTCGTCTGGAGATCAGGCAGGCTTTGGCTGATATTGGCTGCGCCTGTCGTAGCTTGCTCCGCATACTACTTCGGCATCGGGCTCTGGGGATGCATCGCCCTTGCTGTAGCTCCTATGGCACTGATCGCATCGGAGCTTGTCGCGGCGGCACTCCGCGCTTCGGGCCGATACTCTCGAGCGGCGCTAGCCCAACAAGGGTATCGGCTCTTCGCCGCTGTGACTGTCTTAGCAGCCGCCGCCATCTCGATGCCAAGCATTACCGGAGTCACGGCGCTGTGGCTCGGCTCCGCAATCTTTGGCGCATGGTCGATCATCCACGCACTTCGAACCAGTAGTCGATCCCTGAGGCCCAACAGAACCAAGATGCGCCGCTTACGAATCATGGGAGCCGGTTTTGGCATATCGATGCTTCCGACATCTGCCATCGACTGGGTAGACCAAGCCGCGGTTGCCTATTCATTCGGCACTCTCGCCGAATCAGGCCACTACGCCGCCGTGAAGCTCGTTACGGTATACCCGTTCGTCACCTTGGCATCGATCCTGGGCTTCGTGGCGTTGCCGGAAGTCGTCAAGCGGGCATCTTCCTTGAACCGCAGAGTGTGGCGAACAGCAACGATATGCACAGCCGCCGCTTCAGCAGCTTTCTGGTGCCTGTGTTCCATACCTTTGACATTCATGGTGCCAGTTTTGTTAGGCCGCGCAGTCGACCACTCCGCGATATGGATCTTATGTGCCGTAGGAGCGGTCCGTATCTTCTACCTCCTTCCAAGCAGTGTCCTCGGCGCTGTTGGCACCTCCAGGCAACTAGCCACAAGCGGCTTCGTAGGCATCCTTGCGGTCGGTGCAGAAGCTGCCGTTATCCTGTTCGTCGAGGCAGCGGATCCCGTAGTCGTCGGTGGTGCGGGCCTGCTGACAGCGACGATCGTCCGAACTTCCGTTGCATACTTCATCGCCGGGTCAGCAGTAAAGAACGCCAAGAAGTCCCAGGCCGAAGAGCACGTCCTTCTGAGCTAAACACTTACGCATGGTTCCTACAAACCCAGTGCACGACAGGGAGCGCAGAATGACGGACCTCTTGCTATGCGACTTGGCTCCTTACCGGTATTCAACTCGAACGCGGAAAGTGGCTGCCGCCATGAGCGAGAGACTCGACACCGTCGAGGCGATTACCTTAGCCAGGGTTGGCAGGGTCGGGATGGAGGACGTTCCAGGAAGTACGCTGATCGACGGCGTCCGCGTTAAACAGCTACCAACCCGGAGACTTGATGACAACAGAACATTCGTCGCGTCGATAAGGAACATACTCTTCGTATATGTTCCCGCTTTGATCCTGCTCCGACGCGAAGTTGCTCGTACACAGGCAGGAACCATATTCGTCGGCCACGTTTCCCTGTTTTGGATCGGGCTGGCTCATCAGCGCAAATGGGCCAGTCGCGTCGTGATCAGTGGTCGTGAACGTCCCGGTGCCGTCCGCACAAAGGGGTCGCTGGCGACATGGTTCTCCCGAATTGAGCCTGCTCTCCTCCGTTACTTCTCACGCCGTCACAAGTTTGCGGTTGTCGCAGTCTGCGAAAGTCATGCCGAACAGTTCCGGGAACTCGGCGTGGAGGAAGTCGTAGTAGTCCGCAATGTACCGTCGGCAAGCTTTGTTCAACGCTTTTCAACGCCGCCAGGCGGAGATGAGCTCATTGTTGCGCTAGTCGGAAGCCTCTATCCCGGCCGGGGAATCGAGGCGCTCATTCGAGCAGTGGTGATCGCGCAGTCAAGAGGGGCTCGCGTTCGACTCAATATAACCGGCCACGCCGGCGAGTCCTATCTGGACTCCTTACGCGCACTCATCGAACAGCTAGAGGCGCGGCCCTTCGTCGCACTGCTCGGGCCATGCAGTCCGAAAGACGTGGCGCTGCGCTACCAAGAAGCGCATGTCGGCACCGCCTTATATGAGGCGACGGACAAAGCGAACGACTCTCTGTCGAATAAGCTCTTCGAGAGCGTGGTATCCGGGAGACCAGTCATCGCCGGAAATCTACCGGAGAACTCGAAGGTCATCGCCAGCCACAACATCGGGTGGACTTCCGCAGTCACGCCGGATTCATTGAGCGACCTTCTTACCGTGCTAGCTCGCGATATCGAAAGCGTCCGGCAGAAGGCGTCTCACTGCTATCAAGTTGGCCAACAGCACTTCGTTTGGGAGCGAGAGGTCAGTCGACTTGAATCAATAATGCCGTAGATGCGAGTGCGGCCGTTCACCGAACCAGTCCAAACAAAATGGAACGGTACAATAGGTAATGAAGCCACTTGTCATGCATGTAATCGCAGCTCGGCCAAACTTTCCCAAGGCCGCACCCGTAATCGAGGCCCTCAATAGTCAGAGCGTTTCTCAGCAAGTCGTCCATACGGGTCAGCATTACGACGACAGCCTATCTAACTCTTTCATCCGGCAGCTCAACATGCCGGATCCCGTGGTCAATCTAGCGGTCGGCTCCGGGAGCCAAGCAGGTCAAACGGCTGCGGTCATGCTCGGCATGGAGAAGGTTTTTGCGAGCACAAGGCCGTCGCTTCTCGTCGTATATGGTGACGTAAACTCGACGCTTGCAGCGGCTCTGGTGGCGTCGAAGCTAGGCATTCAGATCGCTCATGTCGAAGCTGGCCTCCGCAGCGGCGACCGCTCTATGCCGGAGGAAATCAACCGCATTCTGACCGACAAGCTTTCTGACATCCTCTTTACGACCAGCGCTGATGCCGTTGGCCATTTGGCGGATGAAGGGGTCGATCTCCAGCGTATCCACTTCGTTGGAAACCCCATGATTGACTCTCTCTTCAAATGCCGTCCGCTCATCGATACTGCCGGCATCGTGAATCGACTGGGACTAACTGGCAAGTATGTGCTCACCACACTCCATCGGCCAGGGAACGTAGACAGCGACGAGCGTGCTGCAACGCTCGTCAATGCGCTCCACTCCGTAGCCGAGGAAATGCAAGTCGTGTTGCCACTACATCCCCGCGGCCGATCGAACTTTGATCGGATGGGGCTTCTCGATCATCCGAATATGAAGGTAATCCACCCGCTGGGCTACCTGGACTTCGTTAGCCTGATGCAAGGTTCCGAGGCGGTATTGACGGACTCGGGCGGCGTCCAAGAGGAAAGCACGATGCTCGGCGTGCCATGCTTCACTCTACGGCCAAATACTGAACGCCCAGTCACAATTACGAGCGGGACCAACCAATTGGTCGAACCAGAATTTCTGCATGGCACCCTTCGTCGCGTCCTAACCATGGAACGTGGTCGATGGAGCACGCCACCGCTATGGGACGGGAATGCCGGCCCTCGGATTGCTCGTGTGATCGCAGCATCCGTCTAGTGGCTGGCCAGACACATCCGTGCGGCGTTGGGCGGAAACGGTTCTCCCGCCTCTGTTGAGGCACCTTCGGGCTGCATGGTCAGCTCGCTCAGGACCGCCTGGACAGGCTGCCAGTGTGATTGCGGTCGGTACGGGCATTGTTGTGCAGCGGTCGTGCCCCCCGGACTGACGCGACCGCCTTCAGCCTGGCATTCGGTCCGGTGGATCGAGGCAACCGTGTCAGCCCTTGGGCAACTAGCCCACTCGCGACGGAACGTCTACATACTCTCGTTCACCTTCGCGATCGCGGCCGCTAGTGGCTTCGGCGCCACCCAGCTCGCCAGCGTTCACGGGATCGTCCTAACGGCGGTACTTGCGCCGCTGGCGGTGACCCACTACTTCATCGCCGTGAGGCGCAACGGGCTACTGAGTCCCGATGGGCTCTTCTTTGCTGCACAGCTCGTTATGGCCGTTGGCACCTTTCAGCTCGCCGACTTGACTTCGCCCGTCGATTCCGAGTACTCGACCATTGTCGCGCTGGCCTGCAGTGCATATACCGCCACTAGCTTACTCACATATCTAGCCGAGACAAGGGGCAAGCGGACTGAGCCCCGCTATGACGTCCACGTCCTAGCTCCAACAGGATCCATCAAAATCGGACTCGCCGTTTCGGTTCTCGTGGTGGCGGCATATTTCCAAGCAGTTGGATACAGCGCCTTCTTTGTCGGCCTTCAGGGACAACTGGACGGGCAGAAGGCGGACGTAGCGTCATTGCGGCTGGACTCCTACGCCGGTGGGCGATATCTGTTTCCGGGCTATGTTAACCAGTTCAAAAATGCTATTCTCCCTGGCCTCTCTCTCGTCTTCACCACCTGGGCCACGAGCCGTCGCGGTCTGCTAGTCCGTCTCTTGTCGTGGGCTCTGCTGGCGCTGTCCGCCGTTGGGTTGATGTGGACCGGCCAGCGCGGGGCGTTCGTGTCGTTCGTGCTGACCGCCACCCTGTACGCAGTGCTCTACAACCGCAAGCGCTTGTCTCGCTGGATGTTGATCATTCCCTTGATCGGGTTTCCACTTCTGCTGCTCGCGACGACTGTCTTGGCCCGCGGCGACAGCGCCACCGAGGGGATTACTGCTCGGGTCCTGAACGACAACCAACTTTCGGGTCTCGCCGCGTTCCGGTATACCGAGCCACAGCCGACCCAATGGGGCGCCGAGTGGGGCCAAGCGCTGATGGGCGTCCTTCCCGGCAACCGCGGAAGCACGTTGAGCGGCGAAGTCTTCGCCACCTTGTACGGATCCACCCGCGGCACGTCTCCGCCGTCCCTGTGGGGATCGGTGCACTACAACTTCGGCTTATTCGGTGTGCTGACCTTGGCCGTGGTTCTCGGTGTGGTGGTGCAGCTCTGGACCTGCCGTAGCTTGCGCGGCGAGCGGTACAACACTCTACAACTGGCCGGCTTCGCCGGCGCTACCGTTTCTTTCGGTACCTGGATTGCGGACGGTCCGACCACGTTGCTAAACGTGGGTTTGGTCGCCTACGCGTTGTTGTGGTGGTGGGGTAGTCGCATCGCACCAGCGCAGGAGAAGGGCACCGCCCCACGTCCGGGTCCCAAGCCCCCGTCGTGTGATGGCGCGTTCTAGTCGAGGAACAAATCGAGGGCGGGGTTACCGACGCCTGCGAAACTCTGCTACACGGTGCACTTATGGACTGCTACGAAAACGCTGGGCCGGGGTCAAATTTCCGACGCGCCCGGCCGTCGTCTCAGGGTAGGCAGCGGTCGGCGCCGTCCGCCAGCTGGGCTCTTGCGACTGCGCGTATCGCCGACGGACGTCCTGAAGGCGAGCGTCGACACATGGCCACGGCAGGCCACAGGTACATCGCCTACGCCACCAAATCCAGCGCCGACGGCATGGCCGGTGGAGCATGTGCCGCCTGTTCATAGACATCGCCTTCCCGGAACTCGACGTAGGAGCGACGGCACGGCGCAGGTGGCTGCCCAGGCGCAATCAGCGGGTCGCCTTGGACACGGTCAAGGCGACCCGCACGGCGCGACCTGTCCTTGGCTACGATCTGCCACTCGTTCCAGCCGGCCGTCTGGTGACAGTCTTATGTGCGGCTCGATAGGTTCGTAAGGCTTAGGACCGACACGCAGAACTTGTAAGACTTCCTAAGACGCCGAGTACAGGAGTGTGTAGGTGACGCAACTCCAGGTCTTGGAACTGTTCGCAGGCGAGCTCCGCAGGCTCCGCTCGGGAGCGGGCCTGTCTCAGGAAGCCCTCGCCGAGAAGATCAGATACTCGGCATCGCTGGTCGCGGCGATCGAGCAGGGCCGCCGCGCGCCTCGGCAGGACTTCGCACAGAAGTGCGACGAGGCGCTGTCCACCGGAGGGCTGCTCCTCCGCATACGGGAAGCGACCGTCCGCGAGACGCTTGTCCCCTGGTTCCGGGAGTGGGCGGGTATCGAGCGCGACGCAAGGGCGCTGCGCTCGTTCCAACCGCTGGTCCTCCCTGGCCTGTTTCAGACTCCGGCCTACGCACACGCGCTTTGCGCGACAGGGAGCCCGCTGCCGGCTGACCAGGTCGAGCAGATCGTCGCAAGCCGGATCGAACGCCAAGAGGTGCTGGGACGAACGCCACCTCCGCTGCTCGTCGCCGTCATCGACTACACCGTTCTCGAACGGCCGATCGGCGGTCCAGAGACGATGCGTACTCAGCTGTTGCGCCTGGTCGAGTTGGCTGAGCGACCAAACATCCACATCCACGTCGTGCCGAAGAACGTCGGTGGCTACACCGGCCTCAGCGGTCCGTTCGTCATCGCCTCGCCGTTCGAGGGCAAGGACCTCGCATACCTAGACAACCAGATCCGAGGCATGGTGGTCGACCAACCCACGGAAGTAGGGTTGCTCAATGAGGCGTGGGAGGCTGTGCGCTCAGAGGCACTGCCGCAGCAGCAGACTCTCGCGATGATCTCGGAGGCGGCGAATCAATGGACCTGACGAACGCCAAGTGGCACAAGAGCTCACGCAGTAGCGGCAACGGTGGGGACTGTGTCGAGGTCGCCGACAACTTGCCGAACCTGGTGGCGGTGCGAGATTCGAAGGCGCCCAACGACTCAGCTCTGCTCTTCACGCCGAGCGAGTGGCGAGCCTTCGTGGCCGGGGTGAAGGCCGGCGAGTTCGACACCTGATCCTCGCACCGTCGACCGGTTCGGCACCTGCGCCGTAACGCCGTCCGGGGTTGGCTGCGGCTCGCGCTCGTCCTTGCAGAAGCTTTGCGGCCCCCGCGGGTGCAGCCTCTCTTACCAACGCAGATCGGGCTTCCCCGGAGCGAGGTATGGCTGGTGGCCATGCTGGACGGCATGGCCACCAGTCGGATCGCGTCTCCGCGATGGATCAATAAGAAGCTCGTGTTGAGTCGTCCGGACTGCTCGGCGCGCTGCGCTAGAGGAAATCGTGGAAGTTCCCAGCCGACAGCTTCTGGATAGCGCTTGTGATTTCTTCCCTTGTCACACGAGCGACGACAAGCAACCGTTGCTCCGAGAAGAGTCCAGCCGATTCGATTGCGTCCGCGACCTCTTGCATCAAGCGCACCGGGTCGTAGACCACGAAGTCGGCCGGTTGCCCGTCCACGACGACCGAGACTCCGACGAGGTAGCCCTTCGCCTCGGTCTCGTGCTCGTAGCCGTCGAGGTAGTCCGGGAAGATCAGTTCGTATGCCGTCACGTCGGCCGGCCTCCGGTCATCGGCACTGGATCTGGCAGAGGGCGTCAGCGTAGTCCTTGGGCGTGAGGTTCGCTCCGGGCTTGGGAACGATCTCGTAGTGCCCGGGTCCGCCCCGCGGGATCACGGTAAGCGAGTCCGGGATCGTGCTCGTGTTGACCTGGTGCGGCGTGAAGCCCTTCGACGCGACGCTGTTGGCGTTGTCGAACACGGAGACCCCGTGGGTGTCCTTGACGAAGCCCGTGGCCTTGTCGACCTTGAAGTCGTTGGGACGGGGGATGAAATTCGGTTCCTGTCCGGGACGGGCACCCCGGAACAGGGTGCAGACGCCGGTGTTGTGGACCAGGACCGGCGTGGTGTCCGCCGCGACGTAGTACGTGTGCAGGCCGTCGACCGTCAGGTCGTACATCGTCCGGGATCCGAGGAACGAGTGGACGGCGACCACCGTCGCGGGCTTGCGGTCCGGCGTGCGCAGCTGGTCCCCCGCGGCGAGGCTGCCTGCCCGGGTCCAGTGCCGGCGGGCGGCGTCCCAGAAGCGGTGGGTCGTGGTCGTGTGGATCACGTTCTCGCGGCCGTCAGCGCCGCGCACTGTGACGTCGGTGAGGGCGTTGTCCCGATGGCGGTACACGTGGGAGACCTGACGGGCGGTGGTGCGCCCGCTCTGCGGGTCGGTGGCGCGTACGCGCTGGCCGACTCGGATGTCGGCGATGCGCCGGTGGCTGCCGTCGCCCATCTCGACCTCGGTGCCGGCGCTGAAACTGTGGCCGCACTGGCTAGCGGCCTTACCGGCGCCCTTGAACAGGCCGGGAAGTTTGCTGAGTCCCTTCGCCAGTCCGAGGCCGATGAGGTTGGACGCGCAACCCACGGCGGCGTCGCCGAGCCCGTCGCCCAAGGAGTATTTTCGGCCGCTGAGGGCGGCGGTCCCCCAGCCGATCGCCACGCTCGAGACGGCGCCGATCGCGCATTCGCCGGCGAGGGCTACCAGCAACGGGATGATCTGGCCCGACGGGTCGGTGAAGTTCGTCGGGCTGTTGCCGGTGTAGGCGTAGAGGTTGGTGCCCGACGCGGCCTCGCCGGCCGGGTCAGCGGAGATGAACCGTTGCGCCTTCGGGTTGTAGTAGCGGGCCCTGTAGTAGTAGAGGCCCGTGCCATCGTTCTCCCGGCCGGTGAACTGGCTACTGTTGCTGCTCGCCGCCCCACTTGCAGTGGTCTGGCCGAACGGCCCGTACGTGTAGGAGGTCTGCACCGTGCCGGTGCCGCCGGTCTGAGCGAGCTGGGAGCCGAGCGCGTCGGCGATCGGGTAGTGCACGCCGGTGGCATCGGTGCGCTGGAAGGTCTCGTCCACGCCGAGCCCGGTGATCATGTTGGCGGTCGGGGTGGTGCCGTTGAGCTCCTGCACCGCGTCGGCGCCGTCGTAGACGTAACCGACGCTGGCCGTTCCGACGGTACGTTTGGTACGACGGCCGAATGCGTCGTAGTTGAATGCCGCCGTCGTGCCGCCGGTGATGCCGGCGAGCTGCCCGCGGTCGTTCCAGGTGTACGTGGCCGAGCCGTCGCCGGTGAGCTGGCCGTTGGCGTCGTAGCTGAACGACGTCGCGCCGAACTTGGTGAGCTGGTTCGCGGCGTCGTAGCTAGTGGTGGATACCGCGTCGGGCAGGGTGGTGCGGGCCAGGCTACCGGTCATGCTGGTCCGACGGCCGTCGGCGTCGTACGCGTACGTGAGGTCACCGATCGTGGTGGTGCCGTTGGTGAAGCGCAGCGAGGTGAGCTGGCCCGCGTCGTCGTAGCCGTAGGTGGTGGCGGTCGCGTTGGGCAGCGTCAGGGTGGTGCGCCGACCGGCCGCGTCATAGCCCAGCCGGGTGACGGCGGTGCCCTGGGTGATGCTGGTGAGCTGGTCGGCGTCGTCGTACGCGTAGCTGATCGCAGTCTGACCGGCGACCGTCATCGACGTGCGCCGGTCGCCCTTGTCCCAGGTGTAGTCGACCGTGCCTTGAGGGCCGGTCTGCCGGACCAGCCGGTCGGTGGTGTCATAGGTGTGGCCGATGGTGCCGCCGGCGCTGTCCGCGATCGAGGTGGGCAGGTCGGCGTTGTTGTACGTCGTGGTGACGGTGCTGCGGTAGCTGGTGACGCCGCTCGCGACGGTGGCACCGAAACCGGTGGTGACGACCCGGCCCAGCGTGTCGTAGGTGAACTTGGTGACCGACCCCTTCTGGTCCGTCCCCGAGACGATGCGGCCGGCCAGGTCATACGCGGCGGTGGCCGCCCGGCCGAGCGCGTCGGTGCGGGTGACGACCTGGCCCATGCGGTCGTAGGTCCAGCGGATGATGTGCCCGTTGGCGTCGGTGAGGCTGAGGCGGTTGCCGGTCGCGTCGTAGGTGGCGCGGGTGGTGTTGCCGAGCGGGTCAGCAGCGCTGGTGGCCTGGTTGAGCACGTCGTAAGTGGTGGTGGTGACGTTGCCCAGCGCGTCGGTGCTACGCAGCGGTCGGCCGGCGGCGTCGTAGTAGGTGGTGCGGACACGGCCGAGCGGGTCGGCGGCCGCAACGGGCGCGCCGTCGAGATAGCTCAGGTGGGTGGTCTTGCCGAGCGCGTCGGTGACGATCACCGGCTGTCCGGCCAGCAGGACGGTGGTGGTACGCCGGCCGAGCGGGTCGGTCTCGGTCACCGTGCTGCTGGTCGCGTCGTCGGCGTACGCGAAGGTCTTGGTCTTGCCGAGCCCGTTGGTGCTGGCGGCGATCCGGCCGTAGACCGGCTCGTAGCGGTTCGTCACGGTGACCGCATCGGCGGTACCGGCCAACCGGGTGCTGGTCAGCACGTTCCCGTCGGCGTCGTAGGTGAAGGTGGTGCGCCGCCCGGCCGGGTCGACGGCGGCGGTGACCAGGTTGCTGGTGGCGTCGCGGGTCAGCGTGGTGGTCTGCGCCAGCGCGGTGCCGACGGCCTGGGTGTCGGTGAGGGCGTAGCCGGCGGTGTTGAAGGTGACCTTGCGGACCACGCCGACCGGGTCGGTGATTGTGGTGGCGGTGACCAGCCCGCCCGCGGAGAGCGTGTAGGCGAACCGGTAGATGCCGCCGTCGGCCTGGGTCTGGCTGGCGACGCGGCCGTTGGCGTCGTAGGTGTTGCGCAGGTACTGGATGCCGGCCGGGTCGGTGACCGCGGTCATCTCGGTGCAGGTCGTGTCGTCGGAGCAGGGCGCCCAGGTGTACGTGGTGGCGCCGCCGGCAGGGTTGACGGCGGTGGTGAGCCGGCCTGAGGCGTCGTACGTGTAGCGCACCGACCGGCCGATGTTGTCGGTCACCTGGGTGATGCAGGTGGCCGGGCCGCAGGCGCCGTAGGTGAACGTGAGCCACCGCCCGTTCGGGGAGGTGACCTGCTGCAGGCGGCCGGTGCTCCAGTCGCGGTCCAGGGTGGTGGTGTTGCCGAAGCGGTCGGTGATGGCGATCAGCTTGGCGTTGTGCGACCCGAAGGTCAGCACGGTGCCGGAGCGCAGGGTGACCGAGAAGTTGGTGTGGTTGTCGCCGGAGAGATAGGCGCCGGTGTAGCCGGTGGGCGTGGCGGCGGCCCGGTAGACACCGTCGGTGCCGGGCACGAAGCGGATGCTCTGCCCGTCGGGCAGGCCGAGCAGGTAGTTACCGGCGTAGTCGGGGGCCATGAACAGGTTGAAGGCGTCGCTCTGCCCGATGCCGAAGCTCCGGATGACCCGGTCGTTCTGCCGGTAGGAGCGCGTCAGCGCGATTGGGGCGACGTCCGGCAGAGCGAGGTCGGTGTGGTCCATGGTGAACAAGCCGGTGGACAGGTTGACCGGGTCGCCGTCGCCGGAGTCCTCGCCGGGTGCCGGGCAGTCGTCGGCGCTGGTGCACGGCGGGTCGTAGGTGACACCGAGCAGGTACGTCTCGTGGAGCCGGGTCTTCTTGTCCGGGGTGATCGAGGCACCGTCGCGGGTGACCCGGCCGTGGCCGTAGACGGCCCAGCCCTGGCCGGGACGTTCGGCGTCGTTGTCGACGTAGTCGATGCGGGTACCGGCCGGCTGGTTGGTGATGTTGGGGTAGACGACCTGCAGGCCGGCGCCCTTGACCTCGGCGCCGCCGGGCTGGACGGTCCAGGCCAGGGGCATGCCGGGCGCGCCGGGGAACGGCTGCCGGTCGAGCGGCATCTTCGTGATGGACAACCGGCGCACGGGAGCGCCGTCCTCGTCGACGATGCGGGTGCCGGCCGGGATGATCACCTTCAGGCCGGGAATCTCGGGAGTGGTCACCTGCGTCTTGCGGGTCACCAGGGCCGGGATTTCGGTCGCGTGTGCGTTGTCGATGGCCGGCAGGTAGGTGGTCCACGGCAGGGTCACCCGGCGCCCGGCCTTCAGGTCGACGCCCTGCTCGAAGTTGCCGTGGTCGCCGGCCGCGATGCCACGGGCGTCGATGACCATTTCGTGGTGGCCGCCGGGCAGCCCGGTGAGCAGGAAGGTGCCGTCGGCGGCGCTGGTGGTGGCGGTGTCGTCGATGCTGACCCGCACACCCTGCAGGGGCGCGCCCGCGGTGTCCTGGATTCGCCCGGCGAGGGCAGCACGCCCGTCGCCGGTGGGGGTCCCGGCCGACAGTGGACGCGGCCGGCGCGGCGCGGTGGTCGGCTGGGTGCCCTTGCGGGCGACGCCGGCCGGGGTCGCGACGGTGACGGCGCCGTTGGTGCGGGTGCCCTTCGGGCGGGCGACCACGAGCTTGCGAGGACCAGCTGCCGTGATCTTGGCGTAGCGGCCGTCCACGCGCACGGTGTTGAGCCGCTTGTCGCCGCTGAAGTTCCGTCCGTCGATCTGCACGCTCTCGGTGCTCCACCGGACGGCGCTGATCTTCGGGGCGGGCGCTGCCGCGGTGGCCGCCGCGGCGGGCGGGGCGCTGCGGGTGATGGCGGTGAGGTTGCCGACCGGGTCGTACTGGTAGGTCGCGGACGCACCCGTGGCGTCGGTGACCGAGGTCAGCCGCCCGGCCTTGTCGTAGGTGTAGGCGACCTTCGGGGCGGCGGCCGCACCGGGGGGCGAATCGACCACGGATAGCAACCCGGCGAGCAGCAAGGTGACGGTGGCGGCGGCGGTACGGGCGAGGCGCCTGGACATGGCGGCGTTCCTCCGGTCGATGCGGGTGGGGGTCATGACGAGACGTCTCACTGGAACAGCTCCGCTGCCCACGAGCCGCCGGCGGAGGTACCGGGCGGGACTGCGAAAAGTGCGCTGGACACCGGCCGGACGTACTCGTTCATCGCGTCGTGCCGGGACAGGCGGGTCTGCACCGGGATGAAGCCGGTGCGCGGGTCGCGCTGGTAGGCGAGGAAGAACAAGCCGGCGTCCATCCGCCCGGACCTGTCCGTGCCGTCGACGTAGTTGTATCCACGGCGCAGCATCCGAGCGCCCCCGTTCATGTCGGGGTGAGCCAGCCGGGCGTGAGCGTTGCGGGCGATGCGCGCGTCGGCGACGTCGAAGGCGTCGAATTCGCCGGTGCGGCCGATCGGAGCGCCGGTGCCCTTGGCCCGCCCGACGACCGCTTCCTGCTCACCGAGCGACTCCCGGTCCCATGCCTCGAGCACCATGCGGAGCTTGCGGACGACGAGGTAGGTGCCGCCCTCCATCCAGCTTGGCCCGTCACCGGGCTGAACCCACAGGTGCTTGCGCACCATGGCGGCGTCCGTCACGTCCAGGTTTCGCGTGCCGTCCTTGAAACCGAACAGATTCCGCGGCGTCGCCTGGGAGGGGCCGATGACAGAGGTACGCCCGAAGCCCACCTGAGACCACCGCGCCCGCACCACGCCGCCGCCGATCCTGGCCAGGTTCCGGACCGTGTGCCCGGCGACCAGTGGATCGTTGGCACAGACCTGGAGGCACAGGTCACCGCCGGATCGAGCGGCGTCCAGCCTGTCGCCGGGGAACGCCGGTAGGTCGGCCAGTGCGGCAGGCTTACGCCCAGTGAACCGGAACCGGTCGAACAGGCCCGGCCCGATCCCCAGCGTCACCGTTAGCCCAGCCGGCGGAAGACCCAGCGTTTCCCCCGAGTCGTCCGCCACCGCACCGGGCGGACCACCGACCGCACCTAACGAACCGGCGCCCTGTCCGCGGGTCAGCCTGGCGGCGGCACGTGTCCACTGCCCGAGCAACCCGGCCAGCCGCGTCCGGTCGTTGGTCACCACGTCGAAGGCCACGAAGTGCAGGTGGTCCTGCGCCGGCGTCACGATGCCGGCCTGATGGGGGCCGTGGAACTCGACCGCATCCCCGGCGGCACCCGCCGCCGGCACCGCGCCGCCCGGGTCGACGACAAGTGCCCCCGCCGACCCGGCCACCAGAACGCTTCCGGCTATCAGCCGGCGCCGGGAAAGGCTCGGCGAACGGGCGATCACAGGATGCCCGCCTGGTAGTGCGCCGAGACCTGGGCCGCCGTGAGCGCGGTCTGGTAGACGGCGACTTCATCGAGGGCTCCGTAGTAGGCCCCGCCACCGTCGTGAGTAGATCCGAGCCGCAGGCCGGTGGTGGTGCTCCCCGTGTTCAGCGAGTGGCTGAACGACTGCGTGCCGACCTTGGCACCGTCCAGGTACGCGGTCGCCGCCCCGGCGCTGTAGGTGACCACCACGTGGTGCCACAGGCCGTCGGCGATGCTGCTCGGCGCGGTGAACGACAGGTCGTCGCCGTACGCGCTGACCAGAATTCCGTCGCCCTGCACGCCGACGTTGAACGACCGGTCGACGGCGCTGGAGCCCCACCCGGCCAGCCACCGCTGCCAGGTGTCGGAGGGCTTGACCCACGCCTCCACCGACCGCGCAGCGTTGTTGACCGGCAGTTTCGCGCGGGCGTTGCCGAGGCAGCAGTTCCCGTTCACGGTCACGGCGAGATCGGGGTCGGCCGGGAGTGCGCCGCTGCCACCGAGTGTGCCCGCCACGCCGTACGTCACCAGCGGCCCACCCGCGGAGTCGGCGCCGTACTTCAGGCCGGTCGCCTCGCCGAGGCGGTAGTACGCGGTCGGCGCATCGGCGAGCACCGTGCTCGCGTACGTTGCGGCCGCTCCGCTCGGTGTGACCGTCGAAGACGTCACTGCCGGCCCGTCGCCGTACGCGTTGACCCCTGTCACCCGGACCGTGTGGGCGACACCACCGGGCAGCCCGGTCACCAGGGCCGTCGTCACGCTGCCGGCCACCACCATCGAGTTCCTTGCGACTCCTGCTTTGAGCGCGGTCACCACGTAGTAGTCCGGCGCCGGGGACGGAGCCGTCCACGACACTCGTGCCGCGTTCGGCTGAGCCGAGGCGGTCAACGCGGTGACAGCCTTGGGCCGCGCGTGCCCCGATGCCGCGAAGTGCTCGGTGATGCGCGCCGCGGTGAGCGCCACCGGGAAGACCGCCACCTCGTCGAGATCGCCGTAGAACGGGGTGCTGCCATCGTGGGCGGCGCCCACTCGCAGTCCCTCGCCGACGGGCACGACGGTGTTCAGCTTCTGCGCGAAGGTGCGCGAGCCGAGCAGCAGCCCGTCGACGTAGACCGCTGCGGTGGCACCGTTGTAGGTGACGGCCACGTGGTGCCACTCACCATCTGTCAGCGGCCTGGCGAGCGGCACCGAGACGTCGTCGGCGTACCCGCTGACCAGGACCCGGGTGCTGTCCAGGCCGATGTTGAACGCCCGGTCCGTGCGACTGGTCCCCCACCCGGCCATCCAGCGCAGGTAGCCATCCGCCGGCTTCACCCAGCCTTCGACGGTACGGGCGGAGTTGTACGACGGCAGGGTGCCGTTGCGAGCCGATCCGGGGCAGCAGCCGGAGTTGTTGTTCACCGCACCGTCGGTATCGCCGACGACCGCGCCCGGTACGCCGAGAGTGGCGGAGCCTCCGTAGACCAGCGGCGCACCCGCGGGGGCCGAGTCGGCGCCCGTGGTCAGCCCGGCTGCCTCACCCAAGCGGTAGTACGCGGTGGGCGCGTCGGCCAGGACAGTGGTCGCGTACGTGCTCGCCGCACCGCTCGGGGTGGCGGCCGCGGACGTCGCCGGCGCTCCCTTGCCATAGGCGTTTACCGGCGTGACTTGCACGGTGTAGGCGGTGCCACCGGCCAGCCCAGTCAGGGTGCCAGTCGTCGCATTCCCTCGCACCGCGACGGAGTTCTTCGGCTGGCCCGCTGCGTACGCGGTGAGCAGGTAGTAGGAGACGCCGTCCGATCCGCCTGGTGCGTTCCAGGAGACGCTGAGCGCGTTGGCCTGGCTCAGCGCAGCAACCGCGGTGGGAGCGACGGGACGGCCATGCCCGCTAGCGACGAAGTGCGCGGCGATCTGACTGGCGCTGAGATACGCCGGGTAGACCGCAACCTCGTCGAGCCCTCCGTAGAACGGGGTGCTGCCGTCGTGGGCGGCGCCGATGCGCAGGCCACCGCTGGTCACCGTCGCCATCTCACCGGCGAATGTACGAGTGCCCATGCTTACCCCATCGACGTAGACGGTGGCTACGGTGGTGCTCGCGGTAACTGCTACGTGGTGCCAGGCGCCGTCGACTAGCGAGCGCCCGACCGGGAAGGTCAGGTCGTCCGCGTACGCGCTGACGACGATGCGTGAGTCGCCGAGTCCGACGTTGAACGCCTCGTCGACGCCGCTGCGTCCCCAGCCGGCGATCCACCGCAGGTAGCCGTCGGCGGGCTTGACCCACGCCTCGACCGTCCGCGAGCTGTTGTTGCGCGGCGGGACGGTCTGGGAGAAGCCGATGCAGCAGCCGCCATCGCCCTGGGCGGCGGTGTCGGCATCCCCGGCGACCGCACCCGGGATGCCGCGCGTGCCGCTGCTGTAGGTGAGCGTGTTGCCCTTTGCGGAGTCGGCGCCGCTGACCACCCCGGCTGCCTCGCCGAGGCGGTAGTACGCGATCGGCGAGTCGGCCAGCACGGCCGTGGCGTATGTCGTGGCGCTTCCGGTCGGCGTGACCGGGGTGGTGCTGTCGACCGCTGCGCTCTCGCCGTACGCGTTGATGCCTGCCACCCGGACGGTGTAGGCCGTGCCGCCGGCGAGGCCGGTCAGCGTGGCCGACGTCGCGGTTCCCGGCACCATGATGGCGTTGGCCGCCACCCCGCCCTTCAGCGCGGTGACCCGGTACGCCGTCACACCGTCTGGAGAGGCCGGGGCGTTCCACGAGACGCTCAGCGCGTTGGGACGCGAAGTGGCGGTCAGGCCGGTCACCGTTGCGGGGCGAGAGTGCCCGCTCGCCTGGAACTGTCCAGCGATCTGAGCCGCAGTCAGCACCGTCGGGTAGACAGCGACCTCGTCGACGCCGCCGTAGAACGGGCTGTTCCCGCTGTGCCCGGCGCCGACGTACAGAGGACCGCCGGCCGTCTTGGTGTTGAGGATGTCGGGGAATTGCTTGGTGCCAATGCTGAGCCCGTCCAGGTACGCGGTGACGAGCTTTGCCGAGTACGTGACCGTGACGTGGTGCCAGACTCCGTCGGTCAGTGGACGCGGCGTGGGGATGGCCAGCTCGGTGTTGCCGTTGTGCACGAGCACGGCGGAGTCGCGCAGACCGACCGAGAAGGCGGTCGCGTCACCGGAGACGCCGTAACCGGCGAACCAGCGCGTGTAGCCGTCGTTCGGCCGTACCCATGCCTGGACGGACCGACCCGCGTCGAAGCGCGGCATGGCGGCCATGCTGGAACCGACGCAGCATCCGCCGTCGGTCGTGACCGCGGTGTCGGCGTCGCCGCGCAACGCGCCGGCAACGCGCCACGTCTGACTCGTGGAACGAATGGTCAACGGTTTCCCGTCGCCCGACGAGTTCGCCGCCGTGCCGAGGCCCGCCGGCTCGCCCAGGCGGTAGTACACCGAGGGTGCCGCCGCGAGGACAGATGACGCATACGTCGTGGTGGCACCGGTAGGGGTGACCGCCGTCGCCGACGTAACCGCCGGACCGTCGCCGTAGCGGTTGGTGGGGATGACGCGCACCGAGTACGCAGTTCCGCCGACCAGGCCGGTGAGTACGGCCGTGGAAACGGTGCCGGGAACGACGATCGAGTTGCGGGCGACGCCGCCGCTCATCGCCGTCACCAGGAACGACGTGATCCCGTCGGCGGGCGCCACGGCGCTCCACGAGACGTTGATTTGATTGACGTCAGGCGACGCTGTGAGTGCGGTGACCTGAGCCGGCCGGGCATGCCCGCTCGCCGCGAAATGCGCCGTGACGCGAGCGGGAAGGAGATAGCCCGGGTAGACCGCGACTTCGTCCAAGCCTCCGTAATACGGCGAATCGCCGTCATGCCCGGAGCCGACATAGAACGTCGTACCCTCGGCCGTGTTGGGCGCGTTCCGCAACTGTTTGGAGCCGAGACTGACGCCGTCGACGTAGAACGTCACCGTGGTGACAGATTGCGCCACCACGACGTGATGCCAGGCGCCGTCGGTCAGCGACGTGGGCACCGGCATGGACACGTCGTCGTTGTAGGTCCGCACGTAGATGGTGTCGGCGTCGGCTCCAACGTCGAAAGCCGCGCCGTCGTCACTGGCCCCGTAGCCTGCGAAGAATCTCTTGTACTGGTCAGCCGGTTTGATCCAAGCCTCGACCGTGCGACTGACATTGTTGACGGACAGCACCGGCCGCGCGGTGCCGAAGCAGCATGACGCGTTGAGCTGTACAGCCTTGTCAGCGTCACCGAGAACCGCGCCAGCCTTCGAGAAGCCCGCGGATGCGGCGCGGTAAGTCAGTAGCTTGCCCCGCCCGGAAGAATCACCGCCCACGACGTTGCCGGCCGGCTCCCCGAGCCGGTAGTACACCTGCGGGCTGTCGGCGAGAACCGTGGTTGCGTACGTGGTGGCCGGACCGGTGGGCGCCACTGCGGTGGTGCTCGTGGCCGCCGGGCCGTCCCCGTAATCGTTGCCGGGCACGACCCGGAACGTGTAGCCGGTGCCGCCGCCGAGACCGGTCATGCGGGCCGCCGTCTTAGTTCCGGCGACCACCATGGAGTTGCGCGCCACGCCGGCCACCAGTGCGGTGACGACATAGCGGTTCACCGGACCACCGGTCGCCGTCGCGGCGCCCCACGACACGATCAGCTCGTTGTCCTCGCCGGTCTGCGCGTTCACGACCTTCGCGGCAGTCGGCCGGCTGTGACCGCTGGCGGCGAAGTGGGCGCTGATCCGGGCGGCCGTCAGCGCGGTCCCATAGATCGAGACCTCGTCCAGGCCGCCGTAGAACGGGTTGTACGCGCCGTCGTGCCCGGCGCCGACGTAGAGGACGGTGTCCGTGGCCGTGTCGAGGGGGTCGTCGAGTGTCCTCGTGCCCAGCGCGACGCCGTCGAGATAAGCGATCAGGGTGCCGCCGGAGTAGGTGGCTCCGATCTGGTGCCAGCCACCACCGACGATGTTCGCGGGCAGGGCGAAGCGATACTCGGCGCTCGTCGTACCCACGACGACGTTGCCGTTCTCCAGGCCGAGCTGGAAACCGCCGTTGGTGTTGTAGTCACCCCAACCGGTCACCCACCGCAGGTAGCCGTCGTTCGGCTTGACCCAGGCCTCCACGGTCCGGTCGCTGCCGTACTGCGGCATGTCGGGCCGGGCCGTTCCGGCGCAGCAGCCGCCGTTGAGGCTCACACCCGTGTCGCTGTCCCCGACCAGAGCACCGGCGGCCCCGACCGTCGCGGGATAGCCGTAGCTCAGCGGGTTCCCCCTGCCGGACGAATCCGCACCCAGCGCGGGCGTCGAGCCACTGTTGGCCGCTTCGCCGAGCCGGTAGTACGCGGCCGGGGCATCGGTGAGGACGGTCGCGGCGTATGTGGTCGCTGCGCCCGTCGGCGTCACCGGTGCGGCCGAGGCGCCGGGGCCGGCACCGCAGTCTGCGACGGCCGTCACCGTGATGGTGTGGGCGGTGGCGGTCAACCCGGTCAGTGTCGCGGTCAGCACGGACGCGGGCACAGCCTTCGCCCCGGCCTGCCGGGTTCCGCTGACGGCGCTGACCAGGTAGGAGGTCGGAGTGCCGAGGGTGGGTGCCTGCCAGGTCGCTGTCGCCGAATTCGCTCCGGCGGTAACCGTCACGCTGCGCGGCGCCCCGAGGGTGTCGCACGCCGCGATCGTCCGGGCAGCCGGCGCCTTCCTCGAGCCGGCCTTCTTCGCGACATGCGCCTTCTTCGCGACATGCGCCTTCTTACCGGAAGCTGCCTTCTTGGCCTTAGAAGCCGGTGGTTTCGCGGTCCGCTCGGCGGCAGGTGCCGATGTGGTTGCGGTCGGTGCAGGCTCCGGATCCGGTCTGAGCTCGGCGAACGCGGTCGCGGGCGAGTACGCCGCGACACATGTCATCGCCAGCAGAACGGCGCACACGCGCCTACGGCTGTTCCACATCGATTACTGCCCTCCGCACATCAGTACGGCGTCGGGCACCATCCGAAGGATTTCACCGAGGCCGCGAGCACCCGGCCTAACGCCCATGATCAGGTGAGGACACGAGGCTTTCCGCGCCTCACCCCTCTGATGACCAGATGAGTACTTTCGGCTGACATACAGGGCGAAATGGACAAGGCAAAAGACAGCGGCTCAGATACGTGCGACACCCCGCGCCCGGCTGCCCTCGAACGCCGCACCTCGTGCCGCCGAGCCGGCGCTCGAAGGCGCCCAATGACCAGGCTCTGGTCTCCACGCCAAGCGAGTGGAGGGCCTTCTTCGCCGCGGTGAAGGCCGGGGAGTTCGACGTCTGATGGGTCGATCGTTCGAGGTTGCCCGTCGGCTCGTTCGGCCACCGATGACGGCATGCCGTCGTTCGGGTCACACTCAGGCCGCTTTCCGTGTCTCCCTCAACCGGCGCCGGGTGACACCGTCAAAGTTCGCCCTCGACCAAGCTGCATGCACCTTGGTGGACCCTGGACTCATGGCTGATCCTGCTCAGTGGCCGAATCAGTTTGGTGCCGGGGCTTGCTCGTCCAAATCTTCACGGACGCGGCGCAGGCGCTCGGTCAGCTCCTCAGCGTGGGCGGCAAAGTGTTCGCGGTAGGCATCGACGCTCAGCAGGTCGCGGCCTCGCACACCGTTGGCGACATTCTGCTGCAGCTCACGGGTGAGCGGATCCTTGGCGGGCGGCGCATTCCGGATCTGTTGGCGGAGACGCCCGCGGATACGGGCGATCTGTTCGCGGTCGATGGGCGGGCGCGGGAAGCGGTCGGTGTTCATGTCGCTCACTTCGTTGCCGGGACGGAGATGCAGTGCCGGCCGGCCGGGTCGGGGTCGGCCAACAGCAGGTCGGCGATCTCCAGCGGGGGCTCCTCGGGCATGCCGGCGACTGCGGCGATGCTCTTGCCTGCGTAGTAGAGCTGGCGACAGAAGTCGACGATGAACATGATGGCGTCGCAGAGCGCAATGACGGCGGCCGCGATCGTGCTCAGGCCGTCGGTCACGAAGCCCATCAGTGCGGTGGCCGCCTCGAGCACGAGGTCCAACAGCTCACCGACGAGGTAGTTCAGGTTCTCGTATGCGTAATAGGCGACCTCGATGTAGGCCTTGCAGACCCCGAAGAGGTAGGTGTCGTAGAAGCCGAACTCGGTGGTCATCGCACCGTGCATCTTCTGCAGCCAGGTCAGCGCAGCGTCGGCTGCGTTGCCGGTCCAGTGCGCGGCGAGGGCGTCGCCGGTGTGCTCGATGTTGTCGGTCATCGCGGCGACGGAGAAGCCGACATGCTTCCAGGCCACGGCGTAATGCGCGAACACGGTCCAGTCGCCCGCGAGCAGATCGAGGGCTTCCTTGATCGGGTCGCCGCCGAAGATCTCCTTGATCGCAAAACGCGCCCAGGCGTTCATGCTGACCAGGTCATTGATCTGCCCCACCCATTGGGCGACCTCGGCGGCCTGCGGTTCCAGGCTGTCGATGGAGTCGTTGGGCGGCGTGGAGACGGCGCGGTGCGGATCGGCCACGTCGTTGAAGGTGGCGGCTGGCCTGTCGCTGTACTCCCAGTGGGAGGGGTCGGAATCGACGTGGGGTGCTTCGCCGAGTCGCCGCAGCTGCGCGTCCATGTGTGCGGCGGTTTCCGCGTCGACGCTGCGGTACTGCGCTGCCGACACGCCAAGGTTCACGGCGCCGCTCTGCCACACTCCGTTGACCCAATGCAGGCGGTGATCGGCGCGCACTACCTGCTCGTCGTGGTCGTAGCTGAACCACAGCAACAAGCCCTGCCCGCCGACCTGGTTCCATGCGTCCTTCGCCAGGTACGTGCTGATGTAAGACTGCATGTCCGGTACCACCGCACGATTGCGCTCCAGGAGCGCAGCCGCTTGATCCAGCGCCTGCGGGTCTACTCGAAACGTCACCTGACCGCTGCCCCCCATGCCGTGCGTCCAGCCATGATCGCCGAGGATGGCATGGTGGTGCCCGTAGCGGCCACCCCGCATAATGCAGCGCGTGAGCCGCTCCCGCGTACTGCGCTCGTCCCTGGGCCGGGTCTTCTACTCGATCATCGGAGGCCTCCTGATCGGTCTGCCGCTGATCGTCGTATTGGCGGTCTACGCCTCGGGGGACCCGGGGACGCCGCCCGTGGGCCTTGTCGCCGGTCTCGTCGCGTTGGTGCTGGTCGGCGCCTTCGCGCTGCGGCTCGCCCTGGTACGGGTTGTCTTGCATGACGACCACATCGAGCTGGTCAACCCGCTACGTAGCTTCCGCTTCTACTGGAGCGACGTGGAAGACATCGACATCATCTCCAGCGCCGGCTGGATCGTGCGGGTCTGGGCCGGCGGGGTACCGCGCTGGGCGTGGGGAGCATCACAGATCGGCCAGTTCGGAGCAGTACCGTTCTCCAGCGTGCACGACGATCCGGCCAAAGACGCACCGCGGCGGGTATACGACGGGTATCGCCAAATGCGTACCGCCTGGAAGAGAAGCCGCGACCGAATCACTCGCGGCGAATAGCCGTCATATCCTGGCAGCCGTTCCAGGGCGTCCTACCGGGCAGGCACGCCCTTGACGACCGTGTCGCTCGGCACCGGCCGAACCACACAAGCGCCTGCGCCGACCGTGGCTCCTGCGCCGACGCTCAATCCCTGCAGCACCGCAGCCGTCGTCCCGATCAGCACCCGCTCACCCAACCGACAGTCCCCGGATACCGCAGCCAGCGGATTCACCTGGACAAAGTCGCCCAGCACGCTGTCATGCCCGACCGTGGCGTTCTGGTTCAGATGCACATGCCGGCCCAGCGTCACATTGGTCGTCACCCGGACCCCCGCAAGCAGCACCACCCCGTCGCCAAACTCGTTTCCGAGCCCGACACTCGCATCAGGGTGAACAAGCGGCCCCGCCGGCGCCAGCCCGATCTTCGCAGCGACCTTGGCCCGCACCCGCGGATCCCCGATCCCGATGACGTACCGAACGTCATCACCCATCCCCGCGAGCTGCCCCAAATCCCCCAGGAACGGAACACCCAGGCGTTCCAACCGACCGAGATTGACATCGCTGGGCGCATCATCAACGAAGCCGAGAACCTTCCACGGCTCCCCGTACGCCTCGTTGACGGCATGCACGACGCCGTACACCTCACGCCCATGGCCGCCGCATCCCACGATGACCAGCGGGTCAGACACGTGCGACACCCCGCGCCCGGCTGCCCTTGAACTCCGGCATGGTGACCTGCCCCTCAGCCGCGATCCCTTCACGGCGCAGCACCGTCGTGAAGGTCTCGACCATGATGCGCAGATTCAGCCGCAGCGTGCGGTGGTCGACGTACCAGACGTCGAGGTCGAACTTGTCCTCCCAGGACAGCGAGTTACGCCCCCGCACCTGCGCCAGCCCGGTCAGCCCCGGCCGCACCTCATGCCGGCGAGCCTGCGTCGGCGTGTAGAGATCGAGATACCGCACGAGCAACGGACGCGGCCCGACCAGGCTCATGTCGCCCTTGACGATGTTGATGAACGTGGGCAGCTCGTCCACGCTCGTGGCCCGCAGGATGCGGCCCAACCGGGTCATCCGGTCCGCGTCCGTGATCAGCCCGCGGGACGGGTCGACGTCTCGCATGGTGCGGAACTTGACCATCGTGAACACCCGGCCGTGCAGTCCCGGCCGCGCCTGCCGGAAGAAGACCGGCGTACCGAGCCGCCAGGCGACCAGAACGGCGACACCCAGCATCAGCGGCGCGGTCAGCGTCAGCACGACGACCGAGACCAGGATGTCGACGGTCCGTTGGATCCGGGCGTGCAGGCGTACACGGTCGATCATCGGTTCCTCCCCAGGAACTCCGCGGTGGCATCGAGGATTCGCTGCCTGTCCGGCTTGGTCAGGACGGATCCGCTGGGCAGCGTCAGTCCCTGCTCGAACAGCCGCTGAGCGGCACCGGACAGGACGGACCGCGCACCGGCGAACACCGGCTGGAGGTGCATCGGCTTGAAGACCGGCCGCGTCTCGATGTTCCGCGCCCCCAGGTGCGCAGCGAGATCCGAGGCCCGCCACCCCGCCCGCGCCGGGTCGACGACGATGCTGGTGAGCCAGCAGTTCGCACCGCCGTCCTCGCCCAGCAGCTCAACGCCGTCGATGCTGGCGAAGACCTTGGCATACGCGTCACGCAGCGCGCGGCGCTTGCCGATCATCTCGTCGAGCCGGGTCAGCTGGGCGCGGCCCAGCGCGGCCAGGAGGTTGCTCAGCCGGTAGTTGTAGCCGATCTCCTCGTGCTGGTAGTACGGCACCGGTTGCCTGGCCTGGGTGGACAGGTGCCGGCAGTGTTCGACCAGCGCGCGGTTGTCCGACAGCAGCATTCCGCCGCCGGACGTGGTCATTATCTTGTTGCCGTTGAACGAAATCACGCTTGCTACGCCGAAGGAGCCGGCCGGTCGACCCCGATAGGTGGACCCGAGCGATTCGGCGGCATCCGCGATGAGCGGGACGCCGTACGCGTCACACAAAGGGATTAGTTCGTCGTAGTCGGCACAGGTGCCGAACAGGTCGACCGGCATGACCGCACCGACCTTCCGGCCTTCCGCCCGCAGTTCCGCCAACGCCTGCTCCACCAGGGCCGGGTCGATGTTGCCGGTCCGCGGATCGCAGTCCACGAAGACCGGTTCTGCGCCGGTGTACGCGACCGCGTTGGCCGTCGCCGCGAAGGTGAGAGTGGGAACCAGGACGACCTGGCCTGCACTGATGCCGTTTGCCATCAAGGCGAGGTGCAGGCCCGCTGTGCCGGAGCTGACCGCGACCGCGTGAGCCACATCGACGCGAGAAGCCACCTCGCGCTCGAAGGCGTCCACCGCCGGCCCGGCCGGCGCGATCCAGCCCGAGCGGAGCGCCTCGACGACGTAGGCCTCCTCGAGTTCGCCGACGTCGGGGGCGGACAGCAGAATTCGTCCGGTCATCGTGGTGCATCCTTTCGGAGGGCCGGGAGGAAGGAAGTCAGTGACTGACTATCGATTCAGAATGCTTTTCGTGTGTCACGCGAATCTGTGCCGCTCGCCGCTGGCGGAACGGCTCGCCCGGCGCGCATTCGACGACGCGTTCGGCCCGGAGGCCGCCGCGATCGTCACCGCCAGCGCCGGGACCCGCGCGTATGACGGCTCGCCCATGCACCGGGGCAGCGCAGAAGTCCTAGCCGAATGCGGCGTAGACGCATCAGACTTCGTCAGCCGCACGGTCAGCCCGGCGATCCTGCGCGAGTCCGACCTGGTCCTGACCGCAACAGCCGACCAACGCTCGGCCTGCCTGATGCTGGAGCCGGGAGCGATTCGCCGAACCTTCACGCTGCGCCAGTTCGCCCGCTTCGCCGCCGTCGCCCCGCCGATATGGGAAGGCTCCGTCCCGGACCGCATGCGGCGCCTGGTCGACGAGGTCAACACCGGCCGGCATCGTGTCCCCCGGGTGCCGGCCGAGGAGGACGATCTGCCCGACCCGGTCAACCAGCCGATCGAGGCCTTCCGGATCTGCGCCGAAGACGTATGGCAGTCGCTGCGAGGGGTAGTCGGCGTCATCACTGCCGCTTAGCACCCGGCACCGACGCCGAGCCCTGATACGGCCCGTCCTCGCCCTTGCGATAAATGCTCAGATCGGTGGTCGGCGTGTCCACCACCTCCGCAAGCCGCGACCGCCGCGACGACCGCGATTCGGTGCGCGCCACGGTCGGCGTGTACTCGGTCCGGAACGGCGAATTGGCCAGCGGCCCGGCGCTGGGCATGTCCGGCGTACGCGGCCGCAGCGGCGCGACCGGCTCCGACGGCACCGACTCGTTCTCGGTGTTGTAGCTGTAGTACGCGTACGAACCCGCACTCTTGGCCGGAGTCATGTTCAGAACGCAGCCGTGCAGTTTCCCGCCCACCTTGGCGAGAGCAGCCGCAGCCGTCTGCGCCTGGGAAACCGTCGTCTTGGCATGCCGGGACACCAGCAGGCACCCGTCCGCGATCGTGGACATCACCGCCGCGTCCGTGACCGGCAGCAGCGGCGGGGTGTCGATGATGATGACGTCGAAGGCCGCCCCGAGGGCGGCCAGCAGGTCAGCCATGTTGCCGGACCCGAGCAGTTCGCTGGGATTCGGCGGAACGTAGCCACTCGGCAGCACCCACAGTCCGCTCTTGCCCCACGCCTGCACGACGTCGCGGACATTCGCCTGGCCGGCCAGCACGTTGGTCAACCCGACCGCACCCTCCAGACCGAGGTACTCGGCGATCCGCGGCCGCCGCAGATCAGCGTCGATGATGATGACCCGCTTGCCCGCCTCGGCGAACGCGATGCCCAGGTTGCAGACCGTCGTGGACTTGCCCTCACCCGGCAGGGCACTGCTCACCACGAGGCTCCGCAGCGGCCGATCCACATTCACGAACTGCAGATTCGTCCGCAGCTGCCGCATCGCCTCGGCCCGCGTCGACTGCGAACTGCCCTCCGTGATCAGCGGCGACTTCTCCGCCTTACGATCAAACGGAATCGCACTGAGCACGGGCGCCGACGCCGCGTTGTGCAGCGCCTCCGGCGTGCGAATGGTGCTGTCCAGCGATTCGCGCAGGGCCGCGGCCCCCACACCGATGATCAAACCAAGAGCAATTGCCAGACCCACATTTCGTACGGGCTGAGGCGACACAGGCGCATCTGCCAGCTTCGGCTCAGCGATGATCTGTACGCCGACAGTCGACGACTTGGAACCCGGCGGAGTCTCCAGCTTGCTGATCAGCTCGGGGAACTGGACGGCCAGCCGCTGGGCGAGGCGCAGCGCCCGGGCCCGGTCGGTGTCCGTCACGGTGGCCTGCACGAGCACGGTGTCCGGGACCACCTGAGCGGTGATCTCTTCCTGGATGTCCTCGGCGGTCAGGCCGGCCGGTTCCGCCACCGCGACCGACTGGGCCAGCCGGTTGCTGGTCATCACATCCACGTAGGACTTGACCCGCTGCTGGGCGAACTGGCCGCCCTGGAACGCCTGCGTCACCTCGGTGCCGCGCGTGCTCACGAAGAACGTGACCGACGCTGCGTACTTCGGTGGGGTGAGGAGGGTGACGGCGACCGCCACGCCGACCGACACCGCGATTGCTCCTGCGACCAGCCACCATCGCTTTCGAACGGCGCGCAGGTAATCGCGCAGGTCCATCGAGTAGCCTCCTCTTTTCGTGTCCCGGTATCCGCCATTCGGGCACCGTCATCGGCCCGAACTGCGCATGTATTCGGTCATCGATTGCGCGTTGTCCCGTACGAGCCCGCGTGGGCAACCAGGGCTCATCACGAATAACGGCGCATAGCGCTTCCGATGATGGTTCGCCGAGTAGAAACTCCGATGATTTCCGAGATTCACCCATAAGAGGACGCATGAATTTCGCGGTGCCCGCACCGAGACCACGAAAGAGCAGGCCAGAGCCGTCATGGCGATGGCCGGGTGGTCCGTGCGCACTCGCGGGCACATCGCTCGGCACCGATGCCGGAAGCCGCTGATGAGGCGACTCGGGCCGCGGCTCGCCGGCGGCCGCCGCACGATATCCGATGATCGTCCGCCGGCAATGCATCGTGCCCACTTTCGGGGACATCCGAATGGCCCGGCGATCCGTGATTATGGCCGAACTCGTTCCCAGGTCTTCAGCCCCACCTCTGGCGGAGCGGTGGGGGCCGCCCTTGACGGCGAGGAGGTGGGGCCGGCACCGGACTCGAACGAGACCGGGTCGTCGGTGTGATCACCGTCAGGCCGCAGCCCGGATCGAGCTTTAAACCGACGCCGGACCACTTTCGGTCTGCCGTCACACCATGGGGTCCTGGTGCGACCGAAGTCGCAACGACTACGGGCACAGCCCGTTGAACGTCGAGGGCAAATCACACATCTGGAAGAGGCAGCAATGAGCCGCAATCGGGCTATCGCGTTTCTCACCTCGATCATCGCTGCCCTGGCGATGACCCTGGGGGTCACGGCCTTCACCGCCACGGCGGCGTCGGCCACGAACCACGGCCACTACCCTCCGCCGCCGCCGTCACTGGTGGTCAACAAGGGTGTGGTCAAGTACGGCACGTCCGTGCGGGCCACCGGCCGTAAGTACACCAAGAAGGAGAAGGTGGTCATCACGATCACCTTCCGCAAGAAGGGCTCGCACCGCTGGAAGACCGTCAAGACGACGGTCGTGCGCGCCAACGGCAACGGCGGCTTCACGTACACCGTGAAGGCGTTCGCGCCCGGCATCCTGATCATCACGGCTAAGGGGAAGTCTTCTCGCAAGAGCGCTTCCGCGGCGGTCTACGTGATCGACAAGAAGAAGCACGGCGGCTGGAACATCCGGCGCGCTTCCTACACGGTCGGCGGCACCACCGGCCTGACCGGAACCCCGGTATCGGCGACCACCACCCCGGCGCCGTCCAACGGGACCTGGCTGGCGATCGCGGGCCTGGGCGTCCTCGCCCTGGCAGGTAGCACGCTCGTCACCCGCCGTACCATCCGCCGGCGCAAGCAGAACTAAGCACCGACGGCAGCATGGCCGCTGGCCCGCACTCCTTGCTCTCGGGGTGCGGGCCAGTGTCGCTTCAGGACGCCAGGACGCTGACCGTCTCGGCCACGCAGACCGGCTTGTCGCCGCCGTCGCGCTCGATCGTCACCCGCGCCACCATCTGGTGGCCACCGGTTCCGGCGGTGACGGACACAAGTTCCACACCCGCGCGCACTCGTGAGCCCACCGGTACGGGTGCCGGGAAACGCACCTTGTTGAGGCCGTAGTTGACGCCCATGCGGATCCCCTCGACCGTGTAGATCTGCCACATGAGCATCGGAATCATGGACAGGGTCAGGTAGCCGTGGGCGACGGTGCTGCCGAACGGGCCCTGGGCCGCCTTCTCCGCGTCGACATGGATCCACTGGTGATCCCCGGTGGCCTCGGCGAACAGGTCGATCTGCCGCTGCGTCACCGTGCACCAGTCCGAGTGGCCGAGGTGGGTACCCACGGCCTTCTCGAGTTCCTCCACGCCCTGGAAAACCTTCATCAGTCAAGCTCCCTTCGGGTACGGCGGATCAGCCGCGCGGGCCGCCGGCGACGTACAGGACCTGCCCGGACACGAAGCCGGCACCCTCGCTCACGAGGAACGACACGGCATGCGCGATGTCGTCCGGCGTGCCGGTGCGGCCGACCGGAATCTGCGTCACGGCGGCCTTCTTGAGCTGCTCGAACTCCACGCCCATCCGCGCGGCGGTCGCCACCGTCATGTCGGTCTCGATGAACCCCGGGGCGATGGCGTTCGCCGTGACGCCGAACTTGCCGAGCTCGATCGCGAGGGTCTTCGTGAAGCCCTGCAGGCCCGCCTTCGCCGCGGCGTAGTTCACCTGACCGCGGTTGCCCAGCGCCGACGTGCTGGACAGGCTGACGATCCGCCCCCAGCCCGCCTCGGTCATGTACCGCTGGACCGCCCGGGTCATCAGGAACGAGCCCCGCAGGTGGACGCCCATCACCGAGTCCCACTCGTCCACGCTCATCTTGAACAGCAGGTTGTCCCGCGTGATGCCGGCGTTGTTGACGAGTACGGTCGGCGCCCCCAACTGCTCGGCCACCCGCGCGACCGCGTCCTTCACGGCCTTCTCGTCGGCGACGTCGACCCCGACCGCCAGCGCCTTGCCACCGGCCTCGGTGATCCCCCGCACGACGGGCGCGCAGGCTTCCTCGTCGAGGTCCAGAACGGCGACGCCAAACCCGTCCGCGCTGAGTCGCCCGGCCACGGCAGCGCCGATGCCGCGCGCCCCGCCGGTCACGATGGCAACGCGGCCATTGGTACTGCTCATGTCAGCTCTCCTGTCAGTCATGCGACGTACGCCACGCGCCCGACGGTCACACCGTCGGCGACCCGTTGCACCGCCGCGGCCATCTCCTCGATGGGCTGCCGCTCGCTGACCAACGGACGCACCGCACCCCGCGCGGCAAGATCGCACAGGTCGCGGTGGCAGGCGGCGACAGCCTCGGGGGCGTAGCGGTTGTAGAGGCCCCAATGCAGGCCCACGATCGAGTAGTTCTTCACCAGCGCGTGGTTCAGCGCCGCGGACTGGATCTCCCCACCGGCGAAGCCGACGACGACGATCCGGCCCTCGAAGGCCACACACTTGGTGGAGCGCTGGTAGACGTCCCCGCCGACCGGGTCGTAGATGACGTCGGCACCCCGGCCACCGGTCTCCGCCTTGACGACAGCCACGAAGTCCTGCTCCCGGCGATCCACGACCACATCGGCACCGAGTTCACGGGCGACGGCAGCCTTGGCGGGGCTACCGACGACACCGATGACGCGAGCGCCGGCCGCCTTGCCGAGCTGGATCGCGGCACTTCCCACGCCGCCCGCCGCGGCGTGAACGAGCAGGGTCTCCCCAGCCCGCAGCTCGGCCCGCCGGTGCAACCCGAACCAGCCGGTCTGGTAGCCGATATGAAGCGACGCCGCCTCAGCGTCATCGAGCTCCCGCGGAGCCGGAAAAGTGGTGGCGGCATCCATCAGGGCCCGCTCCGCAAAGCCGCCGTACGGCAGGACGGCCCCGCCCAGGACCCGATCACCGACGGCGAACGCGGTGACACCCTCGCCGAGCGCGACAACCTCCCCGCACACCTCCACGCCGGGGGTGAACGGCAGCTCGGGCCGCACCTGGTACTCACCCCGGCACATCAGCACATCGGGAAAGTTCACCGGCGAGGCGAGCACGCGGACGACCAGCTGCCCAGACCCAGGTTCGGGGTCGGGTACGTCCTGCAGGAGCAACGCGTCCCGCGGCTCGCCGAGCTTCTCCACGCGCCAAGCCCTCATCAGGCCTCCTCCGCTCCTCCAGCCGCCGCTGGATCCCGCTTCCCGGCGGGGGCTGATCAGCCCCGATCCGGTGACACGCCGCCTAACTAAGCGCTTGCTTACTGGCCGGTAGTATCCGCTGTAGGGTGATCGACGTCAACAGGGCAGCCCGCACCACCAAGGCAGGAGGAGAGCGTGACTCCGACGTCGGACCTGTCCCGTGCCGACAGCACCCGCGCGCGCCTTCTGGAGGCCGCGGTGACTGCCTTCGCGGCCAAGGGCTACCACGCCACGACGACCCGCGACATCGCCGCAGCCGCGGGCATGAGCCCGGCCGCCCTTTACATCCACCACAAGTCCAAGGAAGAGCTGCTCTACCTGATCGCGGCAACCGGCAACCGGGCCGTGCTGACGGCGATGCGAGCCATCGCCGCCCAGTCCGACGACCCCGTGACGCAACTGCACGAGATGGTCCACAGCCTCGCGGTGAACCACGCCCGCGACCACACGATGGCCCGCGTCATCAACACCCAACTGGAGGCGCTCACCCCCGAGCACCTCACCGAGATCCGAGCGATCCGCCGAGCGACCACCGCGGAGGTCCTAGGCGTCATCGAACGCGGTGTCACCACCGGCGCCTTCGACACCCCCGACCCGAAGATCGCCGCGACCGCACTGCTCTCCCTGAGCATGGACATCGCCCGGTGGTACCGCGACGAAGGCCGCTGGACCCCGGAGGAGATCGCCACCCGATACGCCGAAATGGCCCTCCGCATGCTCGGCGCCCAGCAGCCGGCCCACCGTCCCCACAACTGAGCACCGACGCGTGGACGGTGGTTCGGTCAAGCCTTCGCCGCCTCTTCAGCCGGGCATGACAGGCAACTCGACCCCACGCCCGGGCTCGCGACGAGGCGAGACCTTCCGGCGCCTGATACGCCATCCGTCAGGCGTCCGCACGAGCAGATCCTCGTAGACGAAGCTGGCAACCGAACCATCCAGGTTGACGGTGAAGCCCTTCGACCATGCGCGGGCGCCGTCGCCATCCTCGCGAACCACAGTGTTGGTGGCATGCATGCCCACGATGTCCCCGGGCCCTCGACGATGCGCGACCGCGATGTACATCGCGAGCCGAGACTCGTACTGATCACCTGGATGCAGAGGAGCAAGGCCGAGATCGCTCGTGTCCACCACGAGATCCGGCGTGAACACCAAGTCGAATCGCTCATAGGCGCTTGCGTCACACAGGTGACCGTGCAGGGCGATTACCTCATGGATCTGCAAACGATCTTCGGCGGTCAAGGCCATTGCGAACTCCCCACGCGTCGGCGGCCCGCGGCGGTCGGCGCCAGCACCGGCCACGCGCGAACCCCAAAGATCCACACTCCCGCGCTGATCGACAAATCCGCATGCAGAGGGGCCACCTCGCCGCGTGATGGGTCCGCTGATTGCGCATACTCCAGCAGGCAAGCTTCTCGGGAGGGTTCAGCGTGACCCGTCGTCACTGGCAGGACCTGCCTCTGGCCGTCGTCGAGGCGGTCGAGCAAAACACCGGCCGGATTCGAAGTGTCGAGTCGGTGGCGACGGGTGCCGTGTCCGACCTGGTCGTGGTCCTGCACACAACGACCGGCACGCATTTCTGCAAGGGCGTTGAATCCGATAACCCGCTCGGCTGGATGCACCGCAACGAGGCGCGACTCAATCCCCATCTGCCTGGCATCGCGCCGAGATTGCGCTGGCTCGTCGACCAGGACGGTTGGCTGCTGCTCGGCTTCGATCATGTGGCAGGCCGCCACCCCGACCTGGCGCCCAATTCGATGGACCTTCCATCAGTCGCCCAGACACTGACCGCCTTGAGCGAGTTCACCCCCAGCCCCTCAGTGAAGGTGCAACGAGCTACGACCCGCTGGGCGGGCCGGCTCTGCCCAGACGTCATCGACGGCGACACCCTCGCCCATACCGACGTCACCCCGCGCAACTTCCTGATCGGCCCAGCCGGTGTCGTCGTCGTCGACTGGTCCACGCCTTGTCGTGGTGCGGCCTGGATAGACACAGCGCTCATGGTGGTCCGCCTGGTCCGCGCGGGCCACCCGCCGGCCGATGCACAGACGTGGGCCGAGCAGATACCCGCATGGACCTCGGCGCGGGCGGGGGCGCTCGACGCATTCGCCGGCGCCGTCGCCGAGCTGATGCGCGACCGGCAGAAGAAGTCAGGGGCACCCCACCTCGCTTCGCTCGCCGCTGCCGCCGACTGCTGGCTGCGATACCGCGCCGCACTGTAGAGACCAGCCGACCGCAATACCCGGCGCAGGCCCCAGAGCGCAACCACCGCACCGTGGGTTTCCGGGGCTCGGCCCCGGAGCCAGCACAGTCACTCGGATGGGCTCAGCCGGTCGGTCGCCGGGTAATGATCAAAACCGCGAAATCCCCGAACGGATGCCTGATCTCCGACCGTGCCGCCGTAGCGTTTTCCTCTACGAGACGCCGTCCTACCTGCGAAGTGACGGCGTCTCCCTAAACCGAGAGCGACCGGCACCCGGGGATGCGAGAGGGATGCGCCATGCAGCAACGCCCACCCGGCTGACCGGCCCCGAAATGCCTGCTGTCTTACGAACCCGGCAGGTGATGAAAAGAGATCCGCGCACCGTGTCGTGGCGCGTGTGCGGATCAGGCGGGTCCTCGGCGACCGGAGAAGACGCCGGGGGCCCGCGCCACGGACGCCACGAAGACCTTGTCGCCGGGCCGTCGTCGAGTGCCCCCCTGCGACGGCCCGGTGATGGGGATCCGCCGGTTAGCGATTCCGGCGGTTCCTGGGATCCTCGCTGCCCCGCCCGGCGGTGGGGATCCCTCCGGAGTGTGACCGATGCCGATTTGGACTGTGGGCGGGGAGGTGGTAGCCGGATGTTGTTGCTGGTGAACAAATGTTCCAGAACGGAACGACAGGGGCGGCGCATCGATGATCGATGCATCCCGGGCGTCGCCGTCCCTCTGACGGGTTAACCCGGTAGGCGCAGAAACAGAATTTTATCCGGTGGCAATGACGCACGGATATCCGATCACGTTTCTGCCCTTGGTCCGGGAATGTTGTGCCGCGCCCCTTTCCGCCTCCACCGGCGGGGCGCACGGCATTTCATTCCCCGTGGCTCCGGCCGTGTCCCGGCGGCCGGAGCCACATTCAAACGTTTTCGCAGGAGGAACGCGCGCATGCGCAAGCTCAGCAGACGGTCCGCCACCGTGGCCGTGACCAGCATCGTCGCGGTCGGCGCGGCCGGCGCCGCCTGGGCCGCCTGGAGCCTCACCGGCTCCGGCACCGCCGAGGCCAAGGCCGGTTCCGTGGTCAACCTCAAGGTGACCAGCGCCGGGCTGGCCGGGGGGCTCACCCCCGGCAACGCCACGACGGTGTTGCTCACGGTGGAGAACCGCAACGCGTTCCCCGTACAGATCACCGACATCGACCTCACGCGGCTGGACTCGCCGCAGGCGGGGTGCGACGCGGCCGCCAATGTGGAGATCGTCGACGACGCCGCCCTGCCGGCGAAGGCGACGGTGCCGCCGGGCAGCGAGGACAAGCCGGCTACCGCACAGATCGCCTGGAGCGGTCCGCTGCGGATGATCGCCGACCCGGCGGACGCCTGTCAGGGTGCGCCGTTCACGTTCAACGTTCACCTCGACGCCCAGAGCGCGGCGTCCTGATGACGGCGGTGGGGGCGCAGCGGATGGCGTCTCCGCCGTCCGCCGTTGATCCAAGACCGAAAAGGATGGGCATGCGGAAGCTCGACCGTCGTGGCAAGGCGATCCTCAGTGTCGCCGCGGCCGCCGCCGTGATCGTCAACGCTGGTGCTGCCTGGGCGTACTGGAAGCTCGGCGGTGCGGGCACCGGCGTGGCCGTCGCCGGGTCCGCGGTGGAGCTGAAGCTGCAGGGCCGGTCCGACGACGGCGAGCCGCTGTACCCCGGGGGGACCGCCGGGCTGACCGTGACGGTGACCAACCAGAACGCCTTCCCGGTGAAGATCACCTCGATCAGTCCCGGTTCGGGCCGGGTGACGGCCGACTCGGAGCACCGCGATGCCGGTTGCCTGGACACCGGCGTGATCGTTAGCGGAGATGTGCTGTCCGTGTCGTGGGAGGTGCCGAAGAACACCATCGGCGTCTTCACCGTTCCCCACGGCCTGCGGATGACCAACAGCTCCGACTCCGCCTGCCAGGGCGCGACCTTCACCATCCCGGTCACCGCCAAGGGCCTGAGCAGCGCGGCCTGACCCCCACCTCGCGGGCGTCCGCCGACGTGCCGCCCGCGATCATCCCCTTGTCACGTCGGCGTGAGCATGTCAGGAGTCAGGCTGTGCACCGGTGGCACAAATCCGTGGCCGCTGCGGCGGCCGTCGTCGGCGCGGCCGGACTCGCCGTCGCGTTGAAGGACCCCGCGACGACCGATCAGGAGATGACCCTTACCGCGGCTGCGGCCGGCGGTTACCAGAACCCGGCATTCACGGTACGGGGTACAGCCGTCGAAGATCTCTACCCGGGTGCGCGCCGGCGGCTCGTGCTGACGCTGGACAACCCGTCGCGTGTCGACCTGCTGGTGACCGGGATGCACGCCCGCCTCACCGCCACCGACCGGCCCGGGTGCGCGCCGGTCGCCTCCAACCTCGAGGTCGAGCCGTACACGGGTGCGCTGCCGGCGCGGATCGGTGCGCGGGAAAGCCGCCAGGCCGGGGCCGTACCGCTGCACATGCCGAATTCCGTCGTGGACGCGTGCCAGAAGGCGACCTTCACCGTCGCCGTGACCGCCGATGCCGTGGCTGACCGGTGAGGCATCGTCACCCTCATACCGGACGTTCATTGCGCTTTCTTCGGTCGCCTCTGCCGATCATCGGCGTGGTGACGGCGGCTGCGATCGGCACCGGAGTCGCCGCGTACGGGAATTGGGATGTCAAAGCGGAGGCCGTGACCTTTACCGTGCGCGCCGCGAGCATTCCCCGAATGGCCGCGCCGGACGCCGAGCTGCCTCCGGGCGAACCGTTGGTCAGCGGCGACGGGCTGGTGGTACGCGGCCCGCGGATCAGCTGGCGCCGGATCTCCATCGCGACCGGCGTGCCGGTGCAGCGCTACGTGGTCACCCGCCACCTGGGGCCGGTCACGCAGGTCGCGTGCGACGTTCCGGCCGGGCGCACCCGGTGTGTCGACTGGCATCCGCCGGCGGGATATCTGGTGACGTACACCGTCGCGGCCACCTACGGCTCGTACTGGACGGGCCTGGCCAGTGAGTCGAGCCGGCCCGTGCTGCTTCCCGGCGAGGCCGCTCCGATCCTGGTCGACGGCGTGGTCGTGCTGCCCGGGTCGGCCGGCGGTGCGCTCGTACCCGGGCCTGGCCCGAGCGGGATCGCGTCGCCCGGCGCCGTGGTGAACGGGTCCGGCACGCCCGCCGATCCCGCGAATCCGGCACCGGACATCTCGGCGTCGCCGCAGGCGCCGGTGATCGTGCCGCCCGCACCTCCGGAGGCGGAGACGCCGCAGTCGGGTAGCGCGTCCGAATCGGCCGCTCCGGCGCCGGAGTCGTCCGCGAACGAGCCTGCCAAGAACACGCCGCCGGACAATGCGGAAAATGAACACGGCACGCAAACGGGTATTCAGATCGACCTTCCCATCACCGCGGTCCGCAAGTCCTGACTAGACATCCGTCGAAGTTCATAAAAGGCCGTTTTTGTCACGGCGAAACGCCCTGAACAAACAGACAGATTCGGGACGACTGGCGTACGGCAGCACTGCCGTTACAGATGGTCCACTTTCTCTGCAACAACTAATAACATTTTGGGTATGACGCCATCCGGTTCCATCGCTCTTCAGCTCGCGCTCTCCGTCGCCATGGTCATCTTCACCGCGTACGTGGCGGGACGCGTCCACCAGTGGTACCGGCACGGGTTCGACCGCGACGTGGCGTACCGGGAGGGGTACAACCAGGCCTCGCACACGCTCTTCCAGCTCGCCGTGCGCAACCACCCGGCCGGCATCAAGCCGGCAGCCGCGGCGAGCAGCGCACCCGCGCAGGTCCGCGCGGTCGTCCCCCTGCACCACCTGCCCGAACGCACCACGATCGACATCCACGCCGAGCGGCGCGAGTCCCACCGCCTGCTGCACCACCAAGCTTGATAAACGGAAGGTAGACAGAGTCATGACAGTGCCCGGCAACAGCATCATCCAAGCGCTGTTCGCGCTCGCCTTCGTCATCGCCAGCGGGTACGCCGCCGGGCGCATCCACCAGTGGTACAAGCAGGGCCTGGACCGCGACGTGGCCTACCGCAACGGATACGACCAGGCGTCGAACTCCATGTTCGACATGGCGATCCGCAAGCGGGAACACAGTGGCGCGGCGCCCGCCGAGGGTGACTTCACCCCTCCGGCCGAGGAAAGCCCCGAACGCCGCCACCTCGTCGGCCAGTCCCGCCGGCGCATCCAGCCGCAGCCGCAACCGAAGGCGATCGGCCGCCGGCGCCGCCGCTTCGGAGCCCGCTGAGACCTGCCGCCCGGAGCGCTCCCGGTCCTTCGCAAAACGCCGATCAGGCTCGTGTTTGCCCCCGAAGTCGAACGGTGTTAGCCGCCGGTACCCGCAGGTCAGCGGCCCCTTGGCGGCGCCGCGCCGGAGCGCCGGCGACTATCGCGGCAGGTAGCCCTCCCTCGCGGGAATTAGGCCGTCCCGGCCGTCATGGCTGGTTCATACGCTCGTAACGCGAGACGGAACGCCGATCTCCCCGCCGCGACCGATCGGGCACTGTGGGGGTGACCGCACCCGCACCTCCCAGGGAGGAAGCCCCGGATGCGTACGACCAGCAGACGGCTCGCCCCGACCGCGCAGCCCTGCCCGGTGAGCACGGGATCGTGAGGCGCGCCGTGCTGAGCCGGGAGTCTCCGGCCGACCCCGGGCCGGTGGCCGAGGCCGACGAGTTCGACTATCCGCCGGAGTTCATCGAGCCGCCCCTCCGGCGCCGGATGGACCACCGGACCCGCGGCATCCTGGTGGCGGCCGCCGTGGCCGCGGCCGTCGTCAACGCCGGGGCCATGTGGGCGTACTGGAAGGTCGCGGTCCCGTCGGAGGGCGCCTCCGGTGTCGAGATGAATCTGCGCGGGCGCTCCAGCTTCGACGTTCCCCTGCGGCCGGGCACGACCGGCGACCTCACCGTGACGGTGACGAACACCAACGACTTCCCCATCAGCGTGACGTCGCTGTCGGCGGGCACGGGCAAGGTCATCGCCGACGACGAGCACCGCGAGAACGGGTGTCAGAACCCGGGTGTCACCTTCACCCAGCCGACGGTCGCGGTCCGCTGGAACGTGCGGCGCAACAACGTCGCTGCCTTCACCGTACGGGGCGGGCTGTCTATGGCGGCCGACGCGAAGTCCGCGTGCCATGGCGCGGTCTTCACCGTGCCGGTCCAGATCAGGGGCACCGCCGACCGCTGACCCGTCAGTGGGCCGCTGTCCATCCGGCGTCGCGGCAGGCCCGCGTGAACTGCGCGGCGTCCGCCTTCCACTCCGCGGTGGCGTCGTTCGCGCTGCGGCCCATCGCGGCCGCCCGGTCGGCGATCTGCTCGTTGTCGCTGCCGGCCGAGAACTTGTTGACCTCGTCGGCCAGCCGCAGCCGGGCCGTCTTGGTGTCCGCGTCGGCGTACCCGTCGGCGAACGCCGTGCACGCCTTGGCCGCGGCGTCGTCGAGCCGGCCCGGCCCGGCGTCCTGCGCGGACCGGCCGATCGCGAGGCCGGCGAGCACGACGAGGACGACCACGACACCGATGACGAGCTGGCGCTTGTTCAGCTTCACCTTCACCGGCCACATTATCCGGCATGGACATGTAACGATCCCGTCGTCAGCGACACAGACAAGGGAAAGGTGTCGGACGACGGACGGGGTTCCTTCATGACAGCGCGAGGTGACCGGGGCGAAGCCTGGTTTACCGACGTCTACGCGACTCATCACGCCGCCGTGGTCCGCTATGGACTGCGGCGCCTGGGAGACGCGGATGCGGCCGGCGAACTCGCTCAAGAGGTGTTCATCGTTGCGTGGCGCCGCCGCGCCGACGTACCCGACCGGGTGCTCCCGTGGCTCTACGGCGTGGCCCGGCGGCTGCTGGCCAACCATCGCCGTGCCGCCCGGCCGGTGCCCACCCAGCACGTCGAGGCGGCCGTCGGATCCGATGCCGACCTGGTCGCCACGGTCACGGACCTGCGATCCGCGCTGAGCACGCTGAACGACGCCGACCAGGAGATCCTGCGCCTGGTCGGCTGGGAGCAGCTCAGTGTCACCGAGGCCGCTCAGGTCCTGGACTGCGGCCGGGCCGCGGCGGCGGTACGGCTGCACCGGGCCCGCCGCCGGCGGCTCGCCGCGCTCGCGAGCCCTCGACGTTCCGCTCCCCCTACCAGCTCGGCGAGGGTGTCGCCGGGAGGAGAATTCGCATGCTGACCGAGCGACGTACCCGCACTCTCCTGGCCCCTGCCGACCCGGCGGACGACGTGGCGATTCCCGGCCCGGCGCTGCCCGCCCACGAGATGATCAGGCTCGCCGAACAGATTGCGCAGGACCCGCTGACGGCTCCGGAGCGCGCCCATCCTCGTCCTCGCCGCCGGGTGGTGCTGGCCGCAGCGCTGGCCACGGCGACGGCCGCGGTCGTCGCCACGGTGGCGCTTCCGGACGACGATGTCGCGCCGCGCCGGCCGGTTCCACGGGGGGCGGTGATCGTGCCCATCGCGTACACGATCCCCGGAGCCGGCCAGGATGCCGCACCTCACCTGCGAGCGATGGCGACGAACCTGACCGATGCTCCGTTCGATCTCAGCAGCGGTCCCTACACCTTCATCCGGCAGAAGTCCGTGGGTGTCTTCGGTGCCGGCGTCGAGGACCAGGGGCTGTTCAAGGCGGCGGCCGACGAGTGGAAGACCTGGGTGCGGGCGGATCTGTCGGGGCGGCTCGTGGCGACTCCCCTGCCGGCGGAATATCCGAACGAGGCGTCGCGCCGGTACTTCGACGCGGAACCGGACGTCTTCGACAACACGCGGGCCGACGACCAGACGGTCCGTGCCGGTGACGGTACGTTCGCTGCGCCCGTACCGTTGCATCGGTCGGCTCTTGCCAAGGCCCTTCGGGTCGAGCGGCCCGATGCCGTGGCCGACGCGCTGACCAGGCTGTACACCGGTCAGGGCCTGCCGCGTACCGCCCGGGCCGAGGTCCTGCGCATCCTGGCCGACCAGCACGTGTTCCGGTGGCGCGGCCCGGTCGTCGACCGCCTCGGACGCCCCGGCGTCGCCCTCACCCACCGGCAGAGCGACTCCCCCTACGAGGACGTCGTGGTCCTCGATCGGCGCACCGGCGAGCTGCTCAGCTACGACTCGGTACGCGTCGACGGGGCGCCGGAGGTGACCCGCTACACGCTGCTCTACGACGTGCGCCACACCACCGGAACGAACTGATCAGCGCGCCGGGCTGATCGAGGTGAGCCATGGCCGGAGGATCGGCAGGACGTTGCGGACCTGCATGGCGCTTATGTGGTCCGCGTCCGGGATCAGCTCCACCCGCCAGCCTCGCTCGATCAGCTCGGCCCGGTGCTCCTCGACCCGCTCGGCGATCGGTACGTAGGCGTCGTCCCACTTCGGGCCGTACGTGATGTTGTCCTTGGCTCCCGCGAAGACCAGACGGGGGACGGCCAGGCGGTCGAGGGCCGCCCGGTCGTCGAAGTCCTCGAGGGACTCGTACAACGTGACGTACTGCTGGGTCTGGTCCGGCGTACGGGTGAACTCGACGCTGTCCCAGTCGCCCGGCGTCGGCTCGGCGGCGGGGGCGGGCGGCCGGTCCCGGGCGGCGAGGGCCATGCGGTGGGCGGTCCGGGTGACGGTCAGCATGGGACCGTACGGGCCGCCCAGCGCGGGGTAGCCGCCCATGGCGAGCGCCCAGAGCCGGTCGGTGCGCAGGGCGAGCTGGAGCCCGGCCAGCGCGAGCCACGAGTAGCCGTAGTAGGCGAACCGCTCGGCGCCGGCCGCGTCGGCGACGGCGAGCAGGTCGGCGGCGACGTTCGCGGCGGTGAGCGTGCGGGGCTTGGGGTGGGTTTCGAGGTGTCCCTCGTAGTCGGCCGCGATGACGCGGAAGCCCGCCTCGGCGAGGCTTGCCGCCAGCGTGCTGCCGAGCTCCGGGTCGGCGCCCCAGGCGCGCATCTGCTCGGCCGTCTCGCCCTCGATGACGGCGGTGTTGAGCGGCAGGAGCACCGCCGGGCCGTCGCCTTGCACCGTCACGTCCAGCAGGGAATCGTCGTGGAGCCGGGCCTGGATCATGGTTACCTCCCGTTGGTCTGTAGAAACACTATACACTGTAAGGACTATGATGGACATCGACGCCCATGTTCGTCGGCTGTGGCGGCACCGCGGCACGACGCTGCCGGTACCGCGCCGGGGCCCGCGCCAGCAGCTCGATCTGGACGACATCCTGGACGCGGGCATCGCCCTGGCCGACGCGGAAGGCCTGGCGGCGGTCTCCACCCGGGCGGTCGCGGCGGCGTTCGGCAAGACGCCCATGGCGCTCTACCCGTACGTCGGGACCAAGGAGCACCTGCTCGCGTTGATGCAGGACCACGCCGCCGCCCTGCCGGACTGGGAGGATCCGGCCACGAGCCTGGCGGACGCGCTCGGAGCGTGGGCGTCCGCGCTCTACGAGGTGTACCTGGCCCATCCGTGGCTGACCGAACGCCGCTGGTCACAGGCCACCACCCAGGGACCGAACGAGCAGGACTGGATGGAACGGCTGCTGCGGATCCTGGACAGCTGGCGCATCCCGGCGCCGGCCCGGACCCCGGCGGTCACCATGCTCTACGCGACGGTTGCGGCGACGGCTGAGACCGACGCCGCGTACCGGCGGATGAGCCAGGAGGGGATGTCCGAGTGGCTGGCCCAGGCGCAGGCGACCGCCCGGCAGATTCCGGACCTGGCTCGGCGCTATCCGCTGTCGACCTCGCTCGAGCCGGTCGCCGCGCAGTGGCAGGACAGTCCTCGCGCGTCCCTGACGGCCGGCGTCGGCATCCTCGCCGGGGCGCTGGAGCCGGCCGCCGGGTGAGCCGTCAGGCCGGGACCGGGCGGTCGAGACCTCGGAAGAGCAGGTAGCCCACCATCCAAAGCTCTCCGACAGTCGCCGGAACGACCAGCGCGTCGGCGACGGGACCGGCCCCGGGGGCGAGGACGGCGACGAAGGCGCTGATCAGGTATCCGACGCCGCCGGCGATGAGGGTCCAGCCGAGTGCGCGGGGCATCCGGGGCGAGCGGAGCACGCACCGGCCCATCGGGATGAGCCAGAGACCGAAGAACAGCGCTCCGACTCCCCACAGGTTGCCGCTGATCAGGTACAGCAGCTGGACGGCAGGCGCGGCGTCCGCCGTCGGATCGCCGGCGACCTCGACCGCCGTGGCCAGCAGAGCCGCGCTGACCAGGATCACGACGGCGTTGACCAGGCCGAAGGCGGCGATGCTCAGGGCGGCGAGCCGATCCGCGCCCCGGAACAAGCGGTGGAACCAGATCGCGGCGAGCGCCTGGGTGACGACGACGAGCAACTCCAGGGCGACGCCGGCACGCGCCAGCGACTCGTGCGCGACCAGGTTGGCCAGCGTCGCGGCGGCATCGCCGGACACGAACAGCCGGGGTCTGATCAGCAGAAAGCCCAGCGCGCCGGTGACCGCAAGCCCGAGATAGAGCAGACCGGTCGTCCGTGCGGGCCCGAGCACAGTATTCATCTCAAGCGCAGCCTTACGTCGTAAGGTAACCATACTGTGTAAGGTTGCCACACTGCTGCAAGGAGAGCAATGGTGGCGAAGACATCCCGCAAGCCGCTCAGCCGCGAGCGCGTGCTGGCCACGGCGGTCTCGCTGGCCGATCGGGAGGGCATCCAGGCCGTGACCATGCGGCGGCTCGGGGCCGACCTGCACGTCGAGGCGATGTCGCTCTACTACCACCTGCCCGGCAAGGACGCCCTGCTGGACGGGCTGGTCGAGTCCGTCGTCGCCGAGCTGACCACCGCCGCGGGCCACCTCGATTCCGACGACCGGGACTGGCGGGGGCGGCTGCGGCAGCAGTTCCTGTCGGCTCGCGACGTCATGCTGCGGCATCCGTGGGCGCCGGGGGTGTTCGGCACCCGGCGCACCATCCCGGCCGGCCTCTTCGCGTACTACGACGGCATCGTCGGCACGCTGGTCGGGGCCGGGTTCTCGTACCACCTGGCGCACCGGGCGCTGCACGCCTTCGGCAGTCTGCCGCTCGGCTTCGCGCAGGAGACGTTCAGCCCGGCCTCGGCCGGCGGCAGCATGGAGGACGGCGCCGCGGAGGCCGACCTGGCCGCGATGGCGGAGGCGATGCCGCACCTGACGGCCATGGTCGCGGCCGAGATGCACGACTCCGCCGGCGACATGCTCGGCTGGTGCGACAGCCAGGCCGAGTTCGAGTTCACCGTCGATCTGCTGCTCGACGGGCTGGCGCGCCTCCGCGGCTGACGCCGATCACTTGCCGGCGAGCAGCCCGTCCTGCTTCTCGCAGGCCACGGCGGCGCGATGCACCGCGGCCACCCGGGCCAGCGCCTGAGGCTCGGGCAGGCGGCGCAGGCCCTGCCACAGCGTGACCGCCTCGGCGTTGACCTGGGGCTCTTCCGTAATGCCGTGGTCCGGCCGGGGCTCGCGGCCCATCAGCCAGGCGGCCGCCGCGCGCGAGACCGTCTCGCTGCCGTTGTCGCAGTCGTACGGGCCGCGGAACGCCCTGCCCAGCAGTTCCGGGACGACCCAGTCCTGGTCGCCGAGGTGCCCGCTCTTGTCGACCCGTACGGAGATCCGCAGAGTGTCCGCGCGCCAGGCCGGGAAGGTGTCGGGGTGGAACGTGTAGGTGTCCTCCTCCACCGTGGTCGGCGCGTCCGGCAGCTTCGCCAGCAGCGCCAGCGCCTGCCGGGCCGGCGGGACCATCTCGGGCAGCAGTCCGGCGTGGATGCGGCTGACGCAGACGCGGGGGCTGCCCGCGTCGCACACCTGCTCCTGGGCGACCCGGTCGATCGGGTGCGCCGCGAACTCGCCCCGCGGAACGATCATGGCGGCCACGCCGGCCCCGAGCACCGCCGGCAGCAGCGCCGCCACCCGGGTACGCCAGCCGCCGGACGCGAGGAGCACGGCGGCGGCCACCGCGAGGGCGACCAGCCAGACGGCCTGGGCGGCGCTGACCCGGCCGGAGACCGTCTGATAGTCGGTGTACTGGCCCATGCCGTGCGACGGCGAGAAGACCAGGGCCAGCCATTCCCGGCGGACGAGGGCGACGGGTACGACCTGCAGCACCCCGATCCCGGCGATCGCCAGCGCGGGCGCGGTCAGCGGGGACGGCAGCAGGCGGCCGACCGCCAGGCCCAGCCAGGCCGCCGCGACCATCGCCAGGGCGCCGACGGCGATGACGGCGAAGGGCGCGGCCGGCAGGTACCGGACGGTGTCGAACATCCACGGGACGGCGACCGCCGCCGCCAGCAGGTACGCACCGGCGACCATGATGCCCATCGCGCCGAGCGTCGGCAGCATCCGCTGGGCTCGCGGCCGGGCCGTGCTGGCGAACAGTTCGGCCACATGGGACCGGTGCTCGCGTCGAGCCTGCCAGGCGCCGGCGGCCAGCGCGACCGGCCACAGCAGCATCAGATATTCGCGCTGCATCATGGCCAGCGGCATCCAGCCGGCCGCCCAGCGGTCCGGCAGGCTGTAGAGCAGGCCGGCGCCGGCCAGCAGCAGGATGATCGCGGTGCTGATCGCCGCGGAACGGCGCAGTTCGATGCCCAACACCCGGGTCATCGGCCGGCCTCCGCCCGATACCGGCGCAGCAACGCCGAATAACCCCGCTCCGCCGCACTATCGCCGGCATCGCCGTGACCGCCCTGCGTCACCAGATCGTCCGGAGTGCCCTGATACACCAGCCGACCCTCATTGATCAGCACCACATCCGTGCACGCCGCGACCACATCCTCGACCAGATGCGTGGACACCAGCACACACGAATCAACGCCGACATCACGCAGCAGCTCACGAAAATCCAGCCGCTGCTCCGGGTCCAAACCCACCGTCGGCTCATCCAGCAACAACACCTGCGGATCATTGACGATCGCCTGAGCGATCCCGGCGCGGCGCAACATGCCACCCGACAACGTTTTCATCCGCGCGTTCGCCTTACCGGTCAGCCCGACCCGGTCGATGGCCCGTTGCACCGCCCCCGGCACCACCGTCTTGGGCATCTCTTTGAGCCAGGCCATGTATTCGACGAAATCGCGGACGGTGAACCGTGGGTAGAAGCCGAACTGCTGCGGCAAATACCCCAGACCCCGACGCACCCGGCGCAGATCCGCACGACCGTCGACGTCCTCGCCCAACAGGGAGAGCCGCCCACCCGCCGGCTTGATCACCGTCGCCAACGCCCGCATCAGGGTGGTCTTACCGGCACCGTTCGGGCCCAGCAGACCATGCACACCCCTACCCAAAGCCAGATCCAAGCCGTCGACGGCCAGATGCCGGCCCGCCCGGACCTGCAAGCCCTCGGTGTGCACGGCCCAGGGATAGGTGGTGGGAGCCGTCTCGGCCGCGCTCACCGTACGCATCTACGAACCTCCGGGAGATCAGTTGTGGCTGGACAGCCGGCGGAAGCCGTCGGAGCGGCTCGCCGCGAAGGCGGCCAGCGCGACGGTGGCCAGGGCCCACGCCGGGACGCTGCCCGGACGCAGGATCAGGGGCATGTGCAGGGTGAGGACGCTGGGCACGACCACGGCAGAGGCCCACACCACGCCGAGACCCAGGGCGGCCCGGCGGACGCCGATCACGGCGCCCAGCGCGACGGTCGCGGCGGTGAATGCCAGGCAGGGCAGCAGCACCAGCGCCAGGGAGATCCCGGTGCCGGCCCCGGCCACGGCCAGCGCGGGTACGACCACCGCCAGCACCGACAGCGTGCGCCGCAGCAGCATCGCGATGCCGGCGGCGGGAGTGCCGGCGATGAGCTCCCAGGCCGGATCGGCGCGGCGGCTCCAGGCGACGGCCACGCCGGGCAGCGGGGCCACCGGGGCGAGCAGCAGCACCAGAGAGGGCAGCTCCGGGTTGACCTCTGCGAGCAGCAAGGCGCAGCCCAGCACCGCAACGGTCATGGTCAGCCAGGGCACCAGGGCCCAGACGAGCCAGCGCCGGTGGACGGCCGACCAGGGGCGTCGTACGCGTACCGGAGCGGGTCCGGCGGTGATGCCCTCCGCCACCCCGGCGGCGACCCGGTCGAGCAGGACCCGGGTGTCGTCCGTCGCCGTGCCGGCGAGCCGGGCGCGGCAGTCCGGGCAGCCCTCGAGGTGCACCTCCACGGACCAGACCGTGGCGTCGTCGAGGCCGCTGCCGCCCTCGGCGTAGCGGGAGATCACGGCGAGGTTCGGATGGGTGGTCATGAGAGTGCCTCCCGAAGGGCGATCCGGGCCCGCCGTGCGCGGGATTTCACCGTGCCCTCGGGCACGCTGAGCAGCAGGGACGTCTCCCGTACGGAGAGCCCGTCCAGGACCATGGCGCGCAGCACCTGCCGCAGCTCCGGCGGCAGCACGAGCAGCGCCTGCTCCAGCTCCTGACCGACGCGGCCGGCCATCACCTCGTCCTCGGCGGCCGGGGCGACCGTCTCGGCGAGCGGCACCGGCGGCACCTGGGCCTGCCGGGCGCGCCGGCGGAACGCGTCGACCAGGCGGTTCGCGGCGATGGTCCACAGCCAGCCGACCGCGCTGCCCGAGGCCGCCGAGCCGGCGAAGGTTCCCGCGGCGCGCCAGACGGACAGATAGGTCTCCTGGAGCACGTCGGCGACCACGTCGTCGTCGGAGCAGCGGCGGCGCAGCCGTACGGCCAGCCACGGCGACGTGCGCTTGTACAGCTCGTCGAACGCGCGCCGGTCGCCGGCGGCGGTGCGGCGGACGAGTTCCTCCTCGTCGGCCGCGTCCAGGCTTCTTCTCACACCCAGCAAGACGATCTCTCTTCCGTCCCGGTTCTCCCTCAGCTATGACCTGGGTCACACTTTGGCGGGGAGCTGCGGACTAAGGTCGAGGCATGCTCAGGTCGGAAGCCGGACCCGAAGACGCACTCCGGGGGCTGATCGACGCGGTGGCCGAGCTCGCGAAGAGCTCCAACCGCCTGGCCCGCCGGCTGCACGAGGTCGGCCTGCTGTCCGACACGGCAGCGACCGGGCTGCTCGCCCGGCAGGACCAGACCGACGCGGAGCTGCGCCGGCTGCGCGAGACCTACGGTTAGTCACCATTCGGCGGATTCGACGTCGGTGACCGAGCGCGGCCCGGCATCCAGCCGGGGATCCGGCGGCAGCTCGACGGTGTGCACCTGAAGGACCGTACGCGGCAGGCCACGGCGGCGGCGACGATTGCTCGTCGCCTCCGCCGCTCCTCCTCGGATCCGACGCGGCCGCCGGTAACAGAGCGTGGGCAGGCGGTGCGCCGGAGTGAAATAGTAGCCCGCTCCCGTGCAAGTTGCACTACGCGCGGATCGACTCCACGTCGTCATAGGGGTGGGTCAGGTCCGGGTGCCGGTTGATCAGCGGAGCCGGGGACAGCGGTGCCACCGGAGCGCCCGCCACGCTGTCGTACAGGTGGGCGCGGGCCTTCTCGATCGCGATGTCGAAGAGCTCCTCGTCGTGCGAGGCCCGGCCGATGCTCTCCGCCATCACCCGCGACGCCGCCTCGGCGTACCGGCGGGCGTCGCGCAGGCCCTGCTCGTAACCGATCGCGGCCTCGTGCTCGGTCTGCCGGGCGCAGCGGGCCTCGGTGCGCTCGTACGCGTTGCCGTGCGAGGCGAACTTGAGCCCGACGGCGGCACAGTCCAGGGCGACCAGCAGCAGGGCGATGCCGATGTAGAAGGCGCCGATGCCCCAGAAGTCGGTGCTGATCAGGTACCACATGGCGTTGGTGCGGGCACCGAACCCGGCGTCGGCGCGGATCGCGTCGGCGTTGGCCGTACGCTGCTCGCTGATCTTGCGGGTGAGGTCCGTCTCCTCGGCGGCCCGCGAGTCCCGGGCGGCTTTCTGCGAGTCCTGGAGCTTCGCGGCCTGCACGTCCAGCGCGGCGGCCTGGTCGTCGAGCCCCCGGGACCGCTTGACGAGCGTGTCGCAGTAGCCGCCGTCCGGGCAGCCCGACTTGCGCGACACCCCGTCACCCTCGGAGTCGGCGATCGCCTGTTGGTAGAGCTTGCGGGCGTCACTGCGCTTCTCGGCGGCCCGCTTGTTGAGGGCCTGGACCGCGGCGTCCTCGGCGGCCGACTGCTTCTTCAGCTCGGAGAGCCGGGCGTCGTACGCGGCGATCGCCCCGCCGTTCTCGATCACGCTGATCTGCTCGTTGTGCACGTCGTTCAGCCGCGCGTCGATCTCGCCCTTGTAGCGGGCCAGCATGAGCGGCTCGGTGATGATCACGGCGAAGAGCAGGGCCAGGCACAGGCGGCCGGCGTACAGCCCGAAGGTGGGCTTGCGCAGCAGTTGCTTCGGATCCGGCGAGTCCAGGTTCTCGTAGTTGACCGCCACCCGGCCGACCACGGCACGGTCGTACGCGACCACGCCGGTAGCCACGAGCGGACCGACCAGCCACTGGTACCACGGATGCGTGTAGTTCGCGCTGGCGTCGACGAACGCGGCGCCGCCGACGGTCGCGTACACGAAATAGAGCACGATGAAGCAGCCGATGGCGCTGTAGAGGACCCGATCCGAGTACGTAGTGACGCTGTCCGGGTTCACGTTGGAGATCCGGAGGAACAAGCGACGCATGATGCGAGTCTCGCTCATGACAGCGACGCGCGCGGGCAAAACGGACGGATCGCCCGCAGGTCAGGAAAGGGTTCGCGGCTCCGTGATCGCGACCCGCACGATCACCGACGCGTGCACCGTCTGCACCTGGGGATCGACGTCGAGGTCCAGGTCGGCGGACTCCGTCCCGCCGAAGGCCAGCGAACGCATCATGCCGCCGCCACCGCCGGAGCCCTCGTCCGAGATCTCGACCAGGCGGTCCACCTCGGCGCCCACTGCCGCCGCGTACTCGCGGGCCCGCCCGAGCGCGTCGGCGATCGCCTCCCGGCGCACGTCCGCGCCGGCCCGGCTGCCCGGGCGCAACTGCCACCACGGGCCCGAGATCGCGGTCTGGTCGGCGTTCGCCAACCGCAGCAGCATCTCGCCGAGCGTGCCGAAGTCCGTCACGGTCACTGTGGTGCTGACGCTGCCCACGTACGCCGAGACCCGCTCGCCGCCGCGCTTGAGCTCGGGCCGCACCTGGACCCCGCTGGTCTCCCGCCGCTCGATCGCGTCGGCGTAGTCGTCGAGGGCCGTGCGCAGCTCGGCGGCGCGTTCGGCCAGCCGGTTCAGCGCGACCTGCCGGTCCTTGTCGCGCGCCGACACGGTGACGGTGAACAGGGCGATCTCCGGCGGCACCTCGCGGACGGCCTCACCGCGGACGACGACCATGGGTTGCTCGGCCATCCCCAGAACCTACCCAGAAACCATGAACCTCGCCGCCCTCGTGCCCGTCGTGCGGGAGACCGTACGACACGATGGGAGACCGGATCATGCGCAGAACCATCGCCTATCCGCTGGCGGCGCTCGGGGTCGTGGGAACGAGCCTGGCCGTCGCCGCACCCGCCCAGGCCCACGGGTACGTCGCGGACCCGCCGAGCCGCCAGGCTTTGTGCCAGCAAGGCGCCGTGCCGAACTGCGGGCCGATCCAGTACGAGCCGCAGAGCGTGGAGGGGCCCAAGGGCCTGCGCACCTGCGACGGCGGGCTGCCGCAGTTCGCCGCCCTGTCCGACGCCGGCCGGGGGTGGCCCGCCAAGGCCGTCGGCACCAGCGTCACGTTCATGTGGCACATGACCGCACGGCACCGCACCGCGAACTGGGAGTACTACATCGGCGGCAAGCAGGTCACCGCGGTGGACGGTCAGAACGCGCAGCCCGGCGAGATGGTCAGTCACACCGTGGACCTCAGCGGATTCAGCGGCCGGCAGACCGTGCTCGCGGTCTGGAACATCGGCGACACGCCCAACGCCTTCTACAGCTGCGTCGACCTCGACATCAACGGCACCGGCGGTCCGGCACCGGCGCCCGCGAAGCCGCGGGAGTCGTACTCGTGGGAAGTGCCGCCTCCCATCGCCCCGCCGCCGGTGGTGCACCAGCGGGCCGCGGACCAGTGGGCCCCGGGCGTCGACTACCGGCTCGGTGACCAGGTCAGTTACCACGGGGTCCGGTACACCTGCCGCCAGGCGCACTCGTCGCTGACGACCTGGGAACCGTCCATCAACACCCTCGCGCTCTGGCTGCCGCTGACCGACGGCTGATCAGCGCAACGGGATCCGGACCCCACGGGTACGGGCGGAGTCACGCAACACGATCGACGTCAACCGGGTGCCGCGGGGCACGTCGAACACCAGCGTGCCCCGTACCCGGGCCCCGGGGCCGATGCGTTCCAGGATGCTCGCGCGCCGGGAGACGTACATGGCGGCGCCGGCCTCGCTCGGGAAGGCCTCGCCGGTCGCGGCGTACGCGGTCTGGAAAGTGCCGTCCAGGGTTCCGGCGTGCGAGCCGATGTTCCGCACGGTGACCGCCACCATGCAGAACTCGCCGCGCGCCTTCTGGCCGAACTCGTCGCTGCCGACCCGGCGGGCGCCGCAGCGCATGCCGGTCACCGCGAACTGGAACGCACCGTCCGCGACGACCTCGTTGAAGCGCCCGGCGACCGCCTCCCGCCGCGTCGTAGCCGGGGCGGGGGCGAGCCCGAGGCCGGCCGAGACCGAGTTCGCGATCCGGCCGATGACGGCGAAGAGCCCGATCAAACCCATGATCATGAGTACGGCCAGAGCACCGGCGATCCACGGCCACAGCCGGCGGGGGTCGATCCGCTCGTACGCCATGGACGCGCTCCCCATGATCGGGTTCGGACGTGCAGCGTGGCCGGATCAACCACCCGAGGATCCGGCCACGCTACCTACCAAACTGGTGCTAATCACCCCACGTTGTGGCCCGAACGGTCACCCGCGGCCGCCCGGTCGGCGGCAGGCGGCTCCCGCTCGGACGCGGTCTCGTGCCATCGCGCGAACCATGTCTCACTGCCGCGCCGTATCACCGCCTTCGCCCGTTATGAACCGATGGTGAACCGACCACCCACCACCTACGGGAGCCGACCGTGACCGTCACCGAGAACCAGATAAAGGACCGCCTCAAGGCCGTCCTGGCCGGGACCTCCCCGGACACCGCGACCTCGGAGCATCCCCCGATAGTCCCGGGCGCGATGCACCCGAACCAGGCGCTGGGCGTGCTGACGCTGGCGCAGCGGACGGCGGAAGAGCACATCGCCATCGCCAACCGCCAGGCGGACAAGATCCGTACGGACGCGCAGGCGGCGGCCGAGAAGATCGCCGGCGACGCGGAGACCCACTCGCAGAACATCCGCCGCGAGGCCGACAAGGTGCTGGCGGAGGCGCGCGCCGCCGCGGAGAAGGCGGCCCGCGAGGCCCGGACGCAGGCCGAGGAGGCGCGGCGCAGCGCGAACCAGATCGTGTCCGAGGCGCGCGAGCAGGCGCAGGCGATCGCCAAGGACGCCCAGGAGCACGCGGAACAGCTCCGGGTCCAGGCCCAGCAGCGGTACGAGGACGCGGTGGGCAGCCTGGGCGCCAAGCGCGAGGTGCTGCAACAGCAGATCGAGTCGCTGGAGGAGTTCGACCGCGAGTACCGCTCCCGGCTGACCTCCTTCATGCAGGGCCAGCTGCGCGCCCTCTGGGTCGACGTACCGGTGGTCAGCGACGACCTGGAGGACCCCGAGCCGGAAGAAGAGCCCTCGGACGAGCCCGCCGCGTAGGGGCCCCACCGAACGGTCACTACCTCCTGGCCGTTCGACCGCGCCGCCAGAGCTGCCTAGAATACTCCCAAAGGGGATGATTCGGGCATGAGTAATGATCCAAATCGGCGTCGCCGGCGGACGACCGCGGCCATCCTGGCCGCCACGACCGTGGCGGCCACGGTCGCGGTCTCGTCGCAGCTGCACGCGGAAGCCACCACCACCACAGGCTTCACCGAGGTGGTTCGCTACACCTTCGACGAGCCCGCCGGGCCGAGCTTCCTGGACCTCGCGGGCGGCGACCAGCCGCTGAAGCCGGTCAGCAGCAAGGGCGGCGCCCTCACCGCGATCACCCGCGGCGACGGCGCGGCGCTGATGTTCCCGCCGCCGTGCCGCCACGAGCCGTGCCCCCGCGTCGCGCTCCGCGCCAAGAACGCGGCCGACCTCAACCCGGGCCGCCGGCCGATCCGGTACGGCGCCTCGGTGCTGCTCGCGGCCGACCAGACCACCAAGGGCGAGAACGTGGTCCAGAAGGGCTACTCCGCCTCCGGGAGCCAGTACAAGCTCCAGATCGACGGCAAGGCGGGCAAGCCCAGCTGCGCCATGGTGGACACGAGGGGTGCCGTCCACATCGCCCGGAGCACCATCACGGTCGCCGACAACACCTGGCACACCCTCGAATGCCGCCGCAAGGGAGCCTGGCTCGCCATCCGCGTCGACGGGCGGCGGCGCGGCAGCACCACGATCCCGGCCGACCTGTCGGTGACCAACAGCATCCCGCTGAGCATCGGCGGCAAGGGCGCGTACCGGGACAACGACCAGTTCCAGGGCACCCTCGACGACGTCTGGGTAGCGATCGCGTGACCGTCGTCCGCCTCGCGCTGGCCCTGACCGCCGCGGGGACCATCGGCGTCCCCGCGGCCGCCGTCCGGGCGGCGCCTCCGGACCCGGCCAAGATGGAGGCCGTCACGGAGATCAAGGAAGACGAGTGGCCCAGCAAGGTCGAGTACAAGGTCCGCCGCGGCGACCTTGTCCGCGCCCCGCTCGGCGTGATCAGCATGGACCACAAGCCGGTCCGCGGCCTCGTCGCCAAGCTCGACCTGGACGAGGACCTGGACTTCGCCCACCACTACCGGAACTGCTGGTACACGACCAACGCCGGACGGGACATCGCCTGGTGCGAGTTCCCGGACGTGCTCCCGGCCTTCAGCGGCCGGGCCATCACGACACCGGTCGCCGTCGCCGGTGTGGATGCGGAGCCGGGCAGCCGGCTGGGCATCGGGTTCCGCTGGCAGAGCAAGGGCTGGGCGGACGCGCGCGGCGGCCTGCGACCGGTCACCGCCTTCTTCGCGGGGCCGGGGGCGGCGGTGGTCCGCGGGACCTCGGGTGCGCTGACGGTGGAGAAGCTGGCCCTGCCGATCGCGGACATCCGGACCAACGGCAACTTCATCCGGGCGACCGTGACCAGCGAACCGCCCGTTTCCCCCTCGCCCTCGGCCACACCTTCCTCGCCGTCCGCCAGTCCTTCCTCACCGTCCCCCACTGTCTCCTCTCAGGCCCCCTCATCGGCGGGCAGCGGCGCGGGGCTGCCTGTCACGGGTTCGGGCACCGCGATGCTGGCCGCGGTCGGCGGGGCACTGCTTGCGTTCGGCCTGGTTCTTCGCCGTACCGCCCGCCGACGCGCCACCTGACTTCGGCGGGCGGCACTCAGGCGGGCGACCGATACCCTCGGCACCGATGCGCAGCAAAGAACAGCTCAGTGACGCCATCCGCGGTGAACGGCGGGCCGCCCTGGTGGTCAACGCCCACTCGCGCCGCGGCGGGCGGCTCTATGCGGACGCCCGGGAGCGGCTGCTGAGCGCTGGGTTCACGCTGCTCGCCGACCATCCCGTCGACCGACCCGGCGAGCTGGAGAAGTGCCTGACGTCCGCGGTCGAGCTGGGCCCGGACCTGCTGGTGGCGGGCGGCGGGGACGGCACGATCAGCACGGCGGCGAGGATGCTGGCCCATCGCGACATCGCGCTCGGGTTGCTGCCGATGGGCACGACGAACAACTTCGCTCGTACGGTGGGCGTACCGCTCGAGCTGGGCGAGGCCGTGACGACGCTCGTGGACGGCACGGTGATCGACGTCGACCTGGGCCTCGCGGGCGACATGGCGTTCACCAACCACGTCGGCGTCGGGCTCTCCGCGGACGTGATGATCAACGCGCCGCGGCGGCTGAAGCGGGTCACGGGGCGGCTCGCGTACCCGATCACGGCGCTCGCCCTGCTGACCCGGCACCGGGCGCTGAGGGCCCGGCTGCGCGCCGGCGGCCGGCAGCACGAATTCCTCACCCATCAGCTGTACGTCGCCAACGGCGGCTACCACGCGGGACGGCCCATCACCGGTGACGCGGACGCCGACGACCGGCTGCTGGTGGCGTACCCGGTGGGCGACGGAAGCCGGCGCGCGCTGCTGCGCGAGACGGCCCGGAATGCGGCGACCGGGCATCGCCGGACGCTGCGGGAGGAGCCGTTCCTCGCGGTGGGCGAACTGTGGCTGGAGACCGACCGGCCGGCGCGGGTCGAGGTCGACGGCGAACCGTGCGGGCAGACCCCGATCCGGATCCGCGTCGACCCCAACGCCCTGCGCATCATGGCCCCGGCCGGCACGGTGGACCGCTGATCTTCCTGGCGGTGGGCTCCCACCGCGGGACTGGCTCCCGCGGTGGAGCCCGACTCGATCAGACCGCGAAGTCCAGGTGGCCACGCAGCTTCGCGAGCGCCTTGGTGAGCAGCCGGGAGACGTGCATCTGCGAGATGCCGACCTGCTCGGCGATCTGCGACTGGGTCAGGTTGCCGTAGAAGCGCAGCGTGATGATCCGCTGCTCACGCTCGTCCAGCATCGCGAGAGCCGGCCCGAGGGCGATCCGCATCTCGGCCTCGGCGAAGGCGGTGTCCTCGCCGCCGAGAGTGTCACCCAGCTCGGTGCTGCCGTCGGCGTTCACCGGCGTCGACAGGCTCGTCGCGTTGTACGCGCGCGAACCCTCGAGCCCCTCGAGAACGTCTTCCTCGGTCACGCCCAGGTGCTCGGCGATGTCGGCGACCGTCGGCGAACGGCCCAGCGTGTGCGTGAGGTTGCTGTTCGCCGCGGTGATCGCGAGCCGCAGCTCCTGCAGGCGACGCGGGACCCGGATCGACCACGTACGGTCGCGGAAGTGGCGCTTGAGCTCACCGACGATGGTCGGGATGGCGAACCCGGCGAACTCGACGCCCCGGTCCAGCTCGAAGCGGTCCACCGCCTTGATCAGACCCATGACGGCCACCTGGATCAGGTCGTCGAGCGGCTCGCCGCGACCCGCGTAACGGTTCGCCAGGTGCCGAGCCAGCGGCATCCACGCTTCGATGGCACGGTCACGAGTCGTCGCCCGGGACGGGTGCCCGGCCGGGAGAGCGGCCAGCGCGGCGATCAACTCGCTCGCGCGGTCCGTCGTCGCCGAGACATCAGCAGCGAGGGGGGCGCTGTCGACAGGGGCGGCGAGAACGGTCATGGACGAGCTCCTTCGGTCCGGCCGCGGGGGCGGCCCTCTCTCATTCAGCACGACCTGCGGCGGGCTACAGCTCGTCGCAGGTCGGTGAGCGGTATGCCCACTTACCCGGCATGGTCAAACTCATCCGAACGGACGTAAGAAGATCGCCGAAAGTATGAGTCGGCCTCCTCATCAACAGGACGGCTCGTACGGCAGGTCCGGCACGTCGCGGGCCCACTGAGCGCGGGTGATCCGTTCCCCGCTCCCGGCACAGAGATCGCGGGCGTTGGCGTCGGCGTCCAGCTCCCAGACGTCCACCACCCCGTATTCGGTGGCGCTGGCCAGGGTGTGGTCATTGCCGGCGAACGCCAGGACGCCCTCGGAGCCGGCACCGATGTGCACGATGCCCTCGAGCTCCGCCCGGTCCCGGCCGACGGCATAAAAGCGCAGGGTCCGGTCCCGTCCCACGGTGGCGAGTCGACGCCCATCGCCGGACAGTGCCACCGAATCCACATCCCCGGTGTCGGTCAGCGTGGTCAGCCTGCGCAGCTCGTGGCCCTCGTCCCTGACCCGCCAGATCCGTACCGTGCCGGCCCGGTCAGCCGCCGCGAGCGTCCCACCGCCCACGGCGAAGGCCTGGAGCTGGTAACCGCCTACGCAGACCTGACGGCCCTGGTCGTCTTCCTGCTGCTTTCCCCCGCCGCAGAAGGCACCCAGATACGTCCCTCGCAGATTCAGTTCGGTGACGGAGCCCCCATGGATGGTGAAGCTGGAGACAGGAAGTCCCACTTCGGGTCGGGTGACGTCGAACAGCGACACGTTGCGCGCAGAGTCCCCCACAGCAACGACGTGCTCGTCCCGGAAGACGATGCTCAAGATCACGCACTCCTTGGGGACAGGACCGTCCGCGGGGCATATGTCCGGTGGCTGGGGGATCTGCCAGCTGCCGAGGATGGCCGGCGCGGCCGGGTCCCCGATGTCGATCGCCGTGAACCGCTTCCCGCCGTGTGCGGTGATCGTCCGTCCTGACGGGCTGAAGGCCAGCCCCGACAGCCCTTCGCCCACGGTCACCGATCCGAGCTTGCGAGGCGGATACGCGGACAGGTCCCAGAGGTCGATCCGGCTCTTGCCGGGCGGGTCGGCGGTGGCCGTGGCAAGCACGTTGCCGTGGGTGGCGATGCCTCCGCCAGGTATCGCGAAGGCGGCTCCCGGCTGACGGCCGTCCGCCAGGTGCCAGACGCGCAGGGTATTGCCGAGTGCTCCCTTGCCGTCCGAACCGGCATTGGCACTGTTGCTCAGAATCATGAGCTGACCGCCGTCCGGACTGAAGCGAACCACGAAGGTGTTCGCACCGTCGGTCTCGGGCAGCGAGAGGCTGCTGACGAACGCAGGCGGGTCCGTGGTGCGGGCGTTGTTCCAGATCACGACACTGTCGTCCTCCGTGACGACGGCGAGGTGGCCCCTGGCGCCGTACGCGACCTCGGTAATCGTGGCCCCGGGGTCCGGGAGGGACAGCGGTACCGGGTCGGCGAGGCTGCCGTCCTTGCCTACCGCCCAGCGCCGCGGCGCCTCCTCCCGGCCGGCGGTGAGCGCCCAGCCGCCCTCGGGCGCGTACGCGAACCCCTGCACCTTCGCCAGCGCCGCGACGGACGGGCGCACGGCGGGGCGGTGCGGGTCGGTCAGGTCGATGAACGTCGGGCCGCGGGTCACCTCGGACAGCACCAGCCGGCGGCCGCCCGGCTCGAACGCCAGTCGGTCGTACGAAAGCTCCTTCAGCAACGGCAGGGGCATCGCGGTGATCAGGGCCGGGGCATCCGGCCGGCTGACGTTCCAGAGCCGGAGTTCGTGGTCCCAGGCGATGGTCGCGGCGAGGCCCTGCTCACTGAAGGCCATCATGTCCACGACGTCACGATGCCCGCGCAGGCTCGCGAGTTCGCGGGGCGCGGCCGGGTCCGCGACGTCCCAGACGCGTACCTGCTTGCCGATGGCCACGGCCAGGCGCCGACCGGGACCGGGCACGAACCCGACCCGCATCGCGATCGTACGGCCGAGCGGGATCTCCCCGAGGACGGTCAGCCTACGGGTGTCGTAGAGCCGGACCACCCCGTCGCTCGGCGGATGGGTCTGCCCGCCCAGCTCGTATTCTTTGTTGCCGCTCTTCATGGTGGCGAGCACACGGCCGTCGGGGCTGTGCGCGGCGTCCTCCGCGTCGGTGTGGATCTCCTGAGGGATGGCCCGGCCGGTGGACAGGGCGCCTGCGACCTGCGGGGTGAGCCTGATGCCACGCGCCGCCGCGAGGAGTTGCCTCGCCAGGCCCGGCTGAGTGTCCGCGACCGTCTCCGCCTCGCTCACCAGCTGGTTGGCCAGGGCCGTGTCGCGCTGCCGTACGGCCTCGGCCCGGGCCAGATACGCCACCACCGCCAGCACGGACGCCACCACGGCCAGAACGGTGACCGTCGCGAGAGCTCCCACCGCTGTACGCAAGGTGCGCCGCCGCTGCCGAATGTGCTCGCCGACCAGGCTGTCCTTGTCCACCGCCTGGATCGGCGCGGCGAAGTCGGCGACGAGGTCGCCGATCCGCAGCCGGCGCTCCCCCGCAGGAGCCGCCGGCCGTAGCGGGCGCAGGTCGACCCAGCGTGGCGTCTCCCGGAGCGCGGCCAGCAGGGCGGGCGGCACGGCGTCGGTCGCGGCGGCGTCGATGTGCTTGCCGTCGACGGCGAGGTTCCCGTCGGTCAGCGCGATGAGCACCCGCTCGGCGCGGGGATCGCGGGTCAGCCAGATCGCCACCTCCTCCTGCACCCAGAGGGACCGGGCGGCGGCCGGAGACGCCATCAGGATCAGCCACCGGGAGGTACTCAGCGCGTATCGGATCTCGTCGGAGAGGCCGGGCACGGCCGCGAGGTCGGTCGCATCGCGAAAGACGCGCAGGGGCCGGCGTCGCGTACCCGGCGGCGTCGGCGGGAACGCCGGCCGATGCAGGTAGAAGGGCACGCCGAAGCGGCGGACCTCACGCTGCAGGGCCGCGGCGATCGCGCTGTCCTGAGCATGGCTGTACGAGATGAACGCGTGGTAGGAGTAGGCGGACGTCAGCTGCCCGGTCATCCGGCGGCATCCATCGCCCCAACAGACCACAAACCGGACGACGACGACAACAGATCGTCAGAACGCCGACACTCGCTGGTGGGGGTCAGTCTCCCCGGATGAGCCGGTACGAGCGCTGCAGATGGACGGCCCACACCGTGACGAACTCGCGGACGACGGCGACCCGGGTCGGCGGCTTCTCGTCGGCGGTCCAGGTGCTGATGACGACCATGCCCCAAGTCTGGTCGCCGGGGCTCGCAGACGGGTGGCCGCTCCGCAGCAGTTGGGTTGCGCGGCTTTCCGACGGCCGACGGCGACGAAGCGCGTGATCTACCGGCGGCGGCGGCTCAGCAGGACCGCGGCGAGGACAGCGCCGATCAGCAGGACCGCGCCCGCCGCGACGAAGAGCAGCGGCGGGATGCCGGGGCCGTCGTCGGTCGTGGACGGCGGGCGGGGGATCGCCACCGGGGCGTCCGTTCCCGTCCGCGGCGGCGTGCCGCTGGCCGTGGGCTGTGGTGCGGTCAGGGCTGCCATCAGGTCGAGCTGGCCCGCGCCGTAGAAGTCGTCGCGGCCTTTTGTGCCTCTGTCGATGGCGGTGCCCGTGAGGCGGGCCACGACCTGGGCCGCGGACAGGTCCGGGTGCTTGGCGCGGATCAGGGCCGCCGCCCCGGAGACGATGGCGGCCGAAGCGCTGCTGCCCTCGACGGTTATGTACCTGCCTTCGGGGGCGGGGGCCGGGATGTCGACGCCCGGGGCCGCCAGGTCGACCTGAGCGCCGTGGTTGGAGAATCCGGCGATCTTGTTGTTGCGCAGGAGGGCGCCGACCGTAAGGACCTCCGGATACGCGCTCGGGTACTCCTGTTCGTTGCCCTTCTTGCCTTCGTTGCCGGCGGCGCCGACAAGGACCACATCCGCGGCGGCAGCCTCGCGGAGTGCCGACTGGAGGGTCTCGGACGGCCGGGTCTCGAAGGACATGTTGATGACCTTGGCGCCCTGGGCCACGGCGTAGCGGATGCCCTGCGCCACGAAGTAGGAGTCGTTGACCGGGCGGATCGGCAGGATCTTGGCTTCCGGGGCGATGCCGAGGACGCCGTCGCCGTTGCCGTGGCCGCGTCCGGCGATGATGCCGGCGATCCCGGTGCCGTGCGCGAAGCCGTCCTCGTTGCCCGCCGGCTTGTTCTGTACGGTCTGCCGCCCGGGCAGCACGGCACCCTTCAGATCCGGGTGCCGTGCGTCGACGCCGGTGTCGAGCACCGCCACGACGATGCCGGATCCCTTCGTGATGCGCTGGGCCTCCGCGACGTCCATCGGATCCCAGTACCACTGTCCGTCCCGCATGGCGTCGGCGCGGGCCGGGGCAGCCGGGGCCAGCACCGCGAGCACGACGGCGAAGCAGGCGGCGAGGACGCGCCGGGCTGCGGTCACCCGCGCCAGCCGATCACGTTGGGGCCCGGGTCGTGGACGGCCTCGTACCGGGACGGGGCGATGACCGGATCGACGCCCTCCGCGACCTGCCACGGGTTGTCCGGGTCGTAGTCCTGGCCGCTGCCGTCGCCGGAGCGCCGGCCGCCGCGGGACGAGCCCGCCATGCCGACCGTGTTCGCACCGCGGGCCGTGCCCGCCGGCTCCTCAGGCAACCACGACGGGCGAGGCGGACGGACCTGCTTCCCCTCGCCGGCCGGCGCGACGGCACCGGCACGACTCATACCACCGCGACCGGAAACTCCCCCGGCCTGACCCGGAACGCTGCCGACGCGACCAGGAGCGCTGCCGGAACGTCCGGGAGCGCTGCCGGCACGACCGGGAACACCGCCGGAGCGGCCGGAGACGCCGCGACCGGCTGCACCGCCGATCGAGCCCGGGAAACCGCGGCCCGTGCCGCCGACCGTCTCACCGATGACCGCTCCCGAGGGCAGGGCACGCGAGGTGCCCGCGCCGGGACGGATGGGCCGCGGCGCACCGCGACCCAAGCCGCCGAGGCCGCCACCGCCCAAGCCGCCACCGCCGCCGCCGATCGGGCCTGGGGTGGGCAGAACACCGGGCGGCACGACGCCGCCACCGGGCAGGCCGCCGGTGCCCGGCAAACCGGGAGTGCCCGTCGGCGGGGCCACGGGCGGGGTCACGCCCGGCGGGGTGATGACCCCGGCCAGGCCCGGACCACTCGTGCCCGCGCCGGAACCCGTCCCCGGGGAGGTATCGACCGGCGAGGTGACCGGGCCGGCCACGCCATCCGGGATGGTCGGCTCGTGGCCCGGCAGCGGCGGCACCGGGTCGTGCGGCACCCGTACGCCGTCCGCGCCGGCGCTCCGGACCGATCCGCCGCCGCCCGAGCCCGTGGTGGGGGTCGGGTCGGGTTCGCCCGGCGGTTTGGGGTCGCCCCACCTGCGCTCCGGGGGCTCGAGCTTGTACGGCGCCGGCACCTTGAGGCGGGCGACGTTGTCCTGGACGATGCCCTCCGCCGTGATCATGTGGGCGCGGGCCTTCTCGTCGATGTCGTCCTCGGCGTTGTCCCACCAGGAGGGGACGAGGTCGTCGTTCTTCTCTTTGTAGTCCTCGTAGAGGGGCTGGATCGCGTTCTTCGCCTGGCGCAGCGCCTCGAGGATGTTGGCGAGACCGGTCGCGGTGTCGTCCGCGTCGGTGCGGGCCGTGTCCATGCGGGCGATGAGGGTGTCCAGCTCCTCGACGAAGGCGGCCGACGACTTGTTGTCCTCCGGCGGCCACGCGGCGACCAGGTCCTCTCGGGCCTTGAGCAGCAGGTTGCGCTGATCCTTGACCGAGCCGGAGATCTCTCCCCATGCGGCGACCTGCCGCCACGCCTCGGGATCGTCCTCGTCGGCGACCATCGCCCACAGGCGGGGTGTGTTGTACGACTGCCAGGCCGTGCACCAGCTGCTGGTCAACACTCCGTCGCTCATACCGCGGCCGCCTGTCCCCCGTGGCGGGGCGGGTTCTGCGCCTGCTCGACGGCGAGGCGGGCCGCGCGGGCCTCCTGCGCGGCGGCCCAGAGCGCCTGCTCGGCCTGCTCGGTGGTCTTGGCGGCGCGCGTGTCCGACGCGTCGAAGTCGGCCGCCACCTTCTCGGCGGCGGCGGCGAGCAGCTTGGCCGCGTTCACGTACTCCTGGAGATTCGCGGTCGACGCCGCCAGTCCCTCGGCGTATCGCACCTTCGCCGCGTGCACCGCGCCGCTCGCGTTCTTCTCACCGAAGCGCACGCCGTCGCCCAGCTGGATGCCGGCCCGCTCGGTGGCCGGCGCGAGAACACTGTCCGTGTCCACGTGCACATCGGTGGCGAACTTGGTGAGCCCGCCCGTCTCGACATTGATACCTGGATCGCCCACGACAGCCTCCCCGTGCAGCCTTTGCCGTCACAGCAACGCCATCGAGGGTAGCGACCACCGGCGATGCTCGATACCCCGCCCGGCGGCGGGACCCCGGCACCTTCAGGCGGCGAGCCGGGCGACCGCGGCCGCGACCCGCTCATCGGTGGCCGTCAGCGCGATCCGCACGTACTGCCCGGCGGCCGGCCCGTAGAACGCGCCGGGCGCCGCGAGGATGCCGCGTTCGGCGAGCCAGTCGACGGTCTTCCAGCAGTCCTCGCCGCGGGTGGACCAGAGGTAGAGGCCGGCGCCCGAGTGCTCGATCGTGAAGCCCGCCCCGGTCAGGGCCGTACGCAACGCGGTGCGGCGGGCCTCGTATCGGGTGCGCTGGTCGGCCACATGGGACTCGTCCTCGAGCGCGGCGATCATCGCCGCCTGGACCGGAGCGGGGACGATCATTCCGGCGTGCTTGCGGACCGCCAGCAGCTCGGCCACCAGGGCCGGGTCGCCGCCGACGAAGCCCGCCCGGTAGCCCGCGAGGTTGGAGCGCTTGGACAGCGAGTGCACGGCGAGCACGCCGGTGTAGTCGCCGGCGCAGACCTCGTCGGACAACACCGACACCGGGGTGTCGTCCCAGCCGAGTGTGAGGTAGCACTCGTCGCTGGCCACGACCACGCCGCGTTCCCGGGCCCAGTCGACCACTTTGCGCAGGTGGGCCGCCGGCAGCACGTTGCCGGTCGGGTTGGACGGCGAATTGATCCAGATCAGCTTCACCCGCCGGGGGCCGATCGCGGTCAGGGAGTCGCTGCGGACCACCTCGGCACCGGCCAGCTTCACCCCGACCTCGTACGTCGGGTAGCACACCTGCGGGATGACGACGACGTCACCGGGGCCGATGCCGAGCAGTGTGGGCAGCCACGCCACGAGTTCCTTGGAGCCGATCGTCGGCAGCACTCCCGGCGTACCGGAGGCGCCGCAGGCTCGAGACAGCCAGGCCGAGATCGCCGCACGCAGCGCCGGGCTTCCCGCGGTCAGCGGATAGCCCGGCGCGTCGGATGCGGCGGTCAGGGCGGCCCGGATCGGCGCCGCCACCGGGTCGACCGGCGTGCCGACCGAGAGGTCGACGATGCCGTCCGGGTGCGCGGCCGCGACCGACTTGGCCGGTTCGAGCAGGTCCCAGGGGAAGTCAGGCAGCGATGCCGAGACCACGGTCAGTGCGCATCCCCGCGCGGCGGCTGGGCCGCCACGAACGCCGTGTCCTTCTCGATCTTGCCGACCTTCGACGCGCCGCCGGGCGAGCCGAGGTCCTCGAAGAACTCGTAGTTGGCGTTCGTGTAGTCCTTCCACTGCTCCGGGACGTCGTCTTCGTAGAAGATCGCCTCGACCGGGCAGACCGGTTCGCAGGCCCCGCAGTCGACGCACTCATCGGGGTGGATGTAGAGCATCCGGTTGCCCTCATAGATGCAGTCGACCGGGCACTCCTCGATGCACGCCTTGTCGAGCACATCGACGCAGGGCTCAGCGATGATGTATGTCACGGTCTTTCCCTTCCAGAGTCACGCCGCTTCGGAGCGCGACGGTACGCGCAGAGCCTAGTATCTCGCCCACAGGAGGTGGGGTGTGCTCCGACGGCAGGATGTGGGACACCGGGTGGTGGTTCGCCGGATTGTCGGTGTTTCCCAGGATCGCCCACTTTTCACGGACGCGCTCGGCGAGCTCGTGGAACTGACGGAGACGGATCTCACTCTCGCCACCGCCAAGGGCACGCTCCGGGTTCCCCTGAAGGACGTCCACCGGGCGAAAAGGGTGCCCCCGGCACGCCGCCCGCCGGCCGCCGACGTGGTGGCCCTCGAGCTGGCGGCCAACGACGGGTGGCCGGCGCCGGTGCAGGCCCGGCTGGGCTCCTGGATCCTGCGCGCGGCCGACAACTGGACCGGGCGCGCCAACTCGGCCCTGGCGGTCGGCGACCCGGATCGCACCCTCGAGGAGGCGATCGACGCGGTCGAACAGTGGTACGCGGCCCGCGGCCAGCAGCCGTTGATCAACACACCGATGCCGCTCGCCGCCCCGGTCAACGCGGCGCTGGACGAGCGCGGCTGGACGGCCCGGCCCCTCACACTCGTGCAGACCGCGCGGGTGGCGGCGCTGCTTGAGGTCCTGCCGGCGCGCGCCGACCTGCCGACGGTCGAGCTCGCCGACTCCCCCACCGACGGCTGGTACGCGATGGTCGCCGAGCACAAGGGCACGCTGCCCCGGACGGCCATCCGGATTCTCACCGGCGTACCGGATGCGGTTTTCGCTCATGTTCGCGACGCCGACGGTGAGCTGCTCGCGGTGGCCCGGGGCGCAGTGAGCGGGCCCGACCGGTGGTTGGGCGTTTCGCTGTTGCAGACCGCTCCGGCAGCACGGCGGCAGGGCCTGGCCGCGCATGTTCTGCGGGCGGTGGCGCACTGGGCGGTGCAGCACGGGTCGGCGCGGGCCTACCTCCAAGTGGAGGAGCGCAACACCCCGGCGGTGACGCTGTACCAGAAAATGGGCTTTGCGACCCACCACACGTACCTGACCCGCGAGGCGCCCGTGGGTTGACGCCGGGTCGCGGGCGTAACTACCGTAAGCAGGACAAACGAAGATCGCGCCGCATGAACCGCTGCGGGAGAGCTCCCGGCCGCGCCCGGGGCGCCGAAGGAGCAACTCCTCCCCGGGAATCTCTCAGGCACAGATACCGCTCCGGTCAGGCGACTCTGGAAAGCCGGGACACCGATGTCCCGCACCCACGGTGCAAACCGTCGTCACGACGGTGAAGCTCTCAGGTCCCATGACAGAGCGGGGAGGCCGCCCCGAGCACAGGGAGCCTTTTCCGTGGCGATCAGCGCGTTCGACCTCTATTCGATCGGCATCGGCCCGTCGTCGTCACACACCGTCGGCCCGATGCGGGCCGCCAAGCTCTTCGCCGCCGGCCTGGCCGACCCGACCCTGATTTCCCGGGTACGCGCAGAGCTGTTCGGCTCCCTGGGCGCCACGGGTCGGGGCCACGGCTCGGACACTGCCGTCATGCTCGGCCTCTGCGGCGAGGACCCGGAGACGGTCGACACCACGCGGGTCGGGGAACGGGTCGCCGCCATGCGCGCCGAGGGGCGCCTGCTGCTGGCCGGCAAGCATCCGATCGCCTTCGACGCCGACGCCGACCTGGTGCTGAACCGCCGGGAGAGCCTGCCGTTCCACCCCAACGGCATGCGGTTGCGGGCCTTCGGCGCGGACGGCGAGCTGGTCGCCGAGCGCACCTTCTATTCCGTCGGCGGCGGTTTCGTGGTGGAGGACGGCGTCGTCGCCGATCGGGACGACGCGACGGCGGTGCCGTTCCCGTTCGCCTCCGGTGCGGAGCTGCTGGAGATCTGCCGCCGGGAGGGCCTGCCGATCTCCGCGGTCATGCTCGCCAACGAGCGGGCCTCGCGACCGGCCGCGGACGTACGGGACGGGCTGCTGCACATCTGGGACGTCATGCAGGGGTGCGTCGAGCGCGGGCTGCACGCCGAGGGGATCCTCCCGGGTGGTCTGCGCGTACGCCGCCGCGCCCCGGCGCTGTGGCGTGACCTGATCGCCCACTCGGACACCGACCCGTTGCACGTCATCGACTGGGTCAACCTCTACGCGCTGGCGGTGAACGAGGAGAACGCCGCGGGCGGGCGGGTCGTCACCGCCCCCACCAACGGTGCGGCCGGGATCATCCCGGCGGTGCTGCACTACTACACCCGGTTCGTTCCCGGCGCCGACGACGAGGGCGTGGTCCGCTTCCTGCTCACGGCGGCGGCTATCGGCGTACTCATCAAGGGCAACGCCTCCATCTCGGGCGCGGAGGTCGGCTGCCAGGGCGAGGTCGGGTCGGCCGCCGCCATGGCGGCGGGCGCGCTCTGCGAGGTGCTCGGGGGTACGCCGGAGCAGGCGGAGAACGCCGCGGAGATCGCGCTGGAGCACAACCTCGGCCTGACCTGCGACCCGGTCGGCGGGCTGGTACAGGTGCCGTGCATCGAGCGCAACGCGATCGCTAGCGTGAAGGCGATCAACGCGGCTCGGCTGGCCGGCAACGGCGACGGTACGCATCGGGTCAGCCTCGACACCGCGATCCGCACGATGCGTGACACCGGCCGCGACATGTCGACGAAGTACAAGGAGACCTCGCTCGGCGGCCTCGCCGTGACCGTGGTCGAGTGCTAGGACTGTACGGATAGTCGTACACTGGGCGGCATGGATGTCACCTTCGCCGGCGACGGGTCGGCCACCATCGTTCCCACCAGCGAAGAGGCCGCGGCCCTGGGCGAGGAGTTCGGCGAGCTGCTCACCTGGTTCGCCACCACCCTGACCGCCCTGAGCTATCTGCGCACCGGCGACACCGACGAGTTCGACCGCAAGACGTGGGCGCACATGCTCGCCACGGCCGAACGGCACCTCGGCGGCCGCCTCGACGGCATCCGCGACGCCCTGATCCGGGCCCACGCCACGGTCGGCGGCACCTACGGAGAGGTGGCCAAGGCGATGGCCGTCGCGCGATCCACCGCGCAATACCGGCGCGACAGGGTCACCGCGAGCGCACCGAGCGAGTGGGAGCGGTGGGCGGTCAGCGGCGCACGATCCGGCGGGGCTTAGTCGTCTTCGCGATGGTGAACGCCTTGAGCGACTTCGAACGGTAGTCGCGCCCGAGCGCCGTGGCGACCCAGTAGCCGAGGAGGGTGCCGACGATCGCGAAGCCGCCGTACAGCCAGACCTGGGAGAAGAAGTTGCCCGCGCCGCCGGAGAACGGGTAGTCGCCGCTCACGAACGGGCCGACCAGGATGGTGAGCAGCATCGCGCCGGCCGCCGCCGCGGCCAGCTCGGGCAGCCAGGTGCCGAGCCGGACCCGCTGGGCCCACCGGTAGGCGACCACCGCGAGCACCAGGCCGACCACCGCGAACATGACGATCGATACCTTGTTCTCCGCGGAATCGTTGTCGGGGAAGGCGAAGCGCGTCACCAGGCGCGCCACCACGTTGATCGCGAACAGCGCCGCGGCCAGCACCGCGATCGACACCCAACGCTGCTTCATGACGCCCTCCCGGACGGACTCACGGCTCCTCGCCGCAGACGAATCGTGGCTCGGGATCGTAGCGCCAAGTGAACTTCTTGCGCTCGACCTCTTTGCCATCCTTGCGGATGACGCGCCACGCATCCTGTGTGAAACCTGGGAGTCCGCTGCTGGTTATGCACTTCGGGCCGGGCTCGCGGTGGACCGTCGGCGGGGAGGTGAGGTTGCGGCGGGGGCTGCGTACCGTCTTGACGCTGTCATAGACCTTGGTGCTCCACATCGAGACCGTCACCGACCTGCTCGTGTACGAGGTGTCGATGAAGATGCCCCACGGCGTGGTGTTCCTGAACTTGAGATCGAGCGTCGGGTAGAAGATCGTCGACTCGATCACGGCCGGATAGCGCGAGAAGTAGAACGAGTGCGGCTTGTGCTCCACGTCCTCGAGCCCCGCGTAGTAGGCCGCGTTGAACAGCGTCGTCGTGAACTGCGATGCGCCGCCACCGACCCCGGGCTCCAGCTTGCCGCCGACGATCACCGGAGCGTCCTGGTAGCCGGCCGCGTAGTCGCGCTCGCCGGTGTGCCCGTTGAGGGAGAAGGTCTCGCCCGGCCGGACCACCGCGCCGTCCACGGCCCGGGCGATCGTCATGATGTTCTGGCTGCGCGGCGAGCTCGCGCCGCCGGTGAAGTAGGTGGTGAAGGTGGAGACCTTCTCCTTGATGCCGAGCCCGGCGATCTCGGCCTCGGCGACGGCCGGCTGCTGCTCGGTCGGGACGGCGTCGACCGCACGGGGTGCCGCGGCGGGCAGCACGGCCAGCAGGGCGGTGCCGAGCGCGGTCAGGTCGACCATGTCGCCGGGGGTGCCGGCCACGACCGTCGGCTTGCCCTTGACCAGCACGATGCGCGCGTCCGCCGGCTCCTTCTCGACCTTGGCGAACTCCTTGGCCGCGGCCGCGTGCAGCCGCTTGCCGTCGATCGCCGGGGTGAGCAGGCCGTCGTCGTCCGATCGGAAGACCAGCCCCGCGGCGATCGCCGCCGGCGAGAGGGTGAACGACTTGCCGGCGACCCGTACGGTCACCGGCGCCGCCACGGCCGGCACCGCCAGGTCCCGCACCATGGCGTCGACCTGCTCGCGGCTCGTCGCCGGCGGCCGCTCCACCAGCGGGACCCGGGCCGTGCCGCCGGTCAGCCAGGCCTTGCGGACCTCCCTCGCGGCGGCAGCCGGGTCGAGGCCGCGGCCCGTCGCCGGATAGGTGGGCTTCGGGGTGAGCCCCGCCCACGCGATGCCGGGCTTCTTGAGCGTGACCTTAGGGTCGAGCTGCTTGCGCAGGACCGTCTCGAGTTTCTCCTGATCGAGCTCGATCACCGGCGCGACGCTGCGCTCGCCGAGCAACGACAGGTCGCCCTTGATGGCCCGGCCCACGGTGAGGTCGACGTTCAGCTTCAACGCGATGTCGGCGGCCTCGACCCGCAGGGCCTGACCGTCCAGGTCGACCGCGACGGGGTCGCCGGTGCGCGGGCCGAGGGTCTCGGTGAGCCTGCGCTCCGCCTCGGTGCGGGACAGGCCGCCCAGGTCGACGCCGAGGACCCGGGTGCCCCGGGGGACGTCACCGCCGTACGCCCAGGCCGCCACCCCGGCCGCGGCGATCAGCGCTGCGGCGACCGTACCCACGACGACGATCCGCCCGCGGTTGACCGACCGGGACTCCCCGGCGTCGACGGCGGCCGGCGCTTCGGAGACAGCGGTCACGGCTGGGTCACCGCCGGCCTCAGAATCGCCCGGTACGTGTAGACCGCGAACGTCAGGCTCCCGACCAGGATCATCACCAGGGCCACCCAGTCCTTGCCGCTGACCAGGTAGTCCCCCTCGGTGGTGCGGCCGCCGGCGGCGAAGAACATGAACGCGGTCCACAGGCCCCAGGGCGGAGCCAGAGCCCAGCGCCGCCCCACCGTCGTGACGGCGAACCACGAGATCGCATAGTTGGCGACCGCGGCGACCAGGATCGCCACGCCGATCGGCGTACCGCCGATGCGCAACGGCGTCAGGAAGAGCTCGAGCAGCGCGGAGACAACCGTCGCGAGCAGCGAGATCACCACGCCCGCGGTCCTGATCACGCGCTCGAGGCCGGCCCGCGGCGGCTGCGGCTCCTCGGTGGGCGGCGCGGACGCCGGTGCCTCCAGCGTCATCGCCCCGCCACGTTGCTGAACAGGTCGCTCTCCCACTTGTGCGGGCCGGTCACCTCGCCGCGCTCACCCTTGGCGAGCGTGAAGTACTCGACGCCCATGAACTCGCCGCCGAAGTCGCCGGCGATGCCGTACAGCCAGGAATTGTCGGGGATCTGGGTGGCGTGCGCGCGCATCGCGGCGACCTTCTGCTCGTAGAAGTCGGTGCCGTCGATGCGGGCGGCGATCTCGTCGTCGGGGTGGCCGAACGGCAGGTCGTCGACGTTCTCCACCTCGGCGAACGGGTTGTCGTCCAGCGCCTTGAACGCCTCCATGCCGCCCTCGAGCACGCTGCGGGGCATGGCGGTCCAGTAGATCTTCTCGGGCCCGAACCCCTCGGCCTCGGCGAGCTCCGCGGCCCGCATCGCGACCCGGTGCGCCTGGATGTGGTCCGGATGGCCGTAGAAGCCGTTGTCGTCGTACGTGATGAGCACCTGGGGGCGTACCTCCCGCAGGATCTCCAGGCAGTGCGCCGCGGCCTCGTCGAGGTCGGCCTGCCAGAAGGCCCGGGGATGGTTGTTGGTCTCCAGACCCATCATCCCGGAGTCGCGGTAGCGTCCCGCGCCGCCCAGGAAGCGCTGGTCGGTGACGCCGAGCGCGGCACAGGCGCGCCGCAGCTCGCCGATGCGCCAGCCGCCGAGCTGGTCCGCCTGGCGCGCCTCGAGCTGCGCCAGCTCCGGCACGTGGATCTCGCCCTCCTCGCCCAGCGTGCACGTCACCAGCGTCACGTGGGCGCCCTCGGTGACGTAGCGGGCCATGGTCGCGCCGGTGCCGGTGACCTCGTCGTCCGGGTGGGCATGCACCAGCATGAGGCGGCGTTCGGGCAGGGTGTCGGTCACCCGCGCCACTTTACGCGCGCCCTGTCCCGCCGCTTCGTCTGCTGTTTGGCCCCCGCGGGTGGTGTCCGATCAGCGATGCTGGTCGGCGTGGAGTATCCCGAACTCGCCGACCGCACCGGCCGGTTCCGCTTCGGCGCCCCCCACGCCGTGACGGTCGGCGGTGACGGTGCCCGGGTGGCTTTCCTGCGCTCCGTGGGGCCGTACGACCCCGCGGCGGCGCTGTGGGTCCTCACCGTCGCGTCCGGGGCGGTGACCAGGATCGCCGACGGGCCGATCGACGCGTACGCCGGCTCGGCCGACCTGTCCGTGCTGGCCTGGGCCCGCGACGGCCGGCTGCACTGCTCGGGCGTCGAACGGATCGCCACGGCCCCGGTGGTGGACCCCCGCCCCGATCCGACCGGGGGCGCCGTCGCGTACACCACGCCGGACGCCACGCTGCGGGTGATCGGCGAGGACGGCGTGGACCAGCTGCTCGCCGGGGAGCCCGGCAGCGGCGTGTCATGGGGTGTCGCCGAGCCCGCCGCGGCCGACTTCGGGCGTACCCGGGGCTGGTGGTGGTCCCCCGACGGCAGCCGCATCCTGGCCGTCCGCAGCGCCGGCACGGTCAGCCTGCACCTGCTCGACCTGCACGGCGGGTGGGTCGACGTGCACTGGGACCGGGAGACGTACCCGTACCTGGTCGACGTCCGCTGGGGCGCCGGCAACCCCCTGATCACGGTGCTGCGCCGCAGCCAGCAGCACGGGCTGGTGCTGTCGGTCGACCCGCGTACGGGCGAGACCCAGGTCCACGCCGAGCTGGCCGACGCCCGCTGGGTGGAACCCGTCCGCGGCACCCCGCTACTGCTGCCCGACGGCCGCGTCCTGGTCGGCGGCGAACTCGCCCACGACGGGTTCGACGCCCGGTGCCTGTTCGCCGACGGCAGCCTGCTCACCCCGCCCGAGCTGTACGTACGCCGGGTCGTCGGGGTACTCGCCGGCACCCAGGAACTGATCGTCGAGGGCACCGAGGGCGAGCCCGCCGAGCAGCACGTGTTCGCGGTGCGTACGGCACTCGGCGGAGGCGGCGCGAAATCCCGCCGCCTCACCGACGAACCGGGCTGGCACCACGCCCGCGTCGGCGGCGACGTCATGGTCGTCGACGACACCGTGCGGCGGGGAGCGGCCGTCGTGCCGCTGCCGTCGGACGCGCTGCCGCTGCCGTACGCGCCGCAGCCGGCCCTCGAACGCGTCACCGACCGCCGCCTCTCCACGGGCGTGCTCTACCCGGGCGGCCACGTCACCGGCACCCGCCTGCCGGTCCTGATCGAACTCGGCTCCGGCCCCGGCCACCAGCAGGTCGTCCTCGACCCGGCCCGGTGGCAGGAACGGCAATGGTGGGCCGACGCCGGCTTCGTCGTGGTCAGCATCGACACCAGGGGTACGCCCGGAGTCACGCCCAGCTTCGAGAAGGTGGTCCACCGCCGCCTCGCCGACGTGACCCTCACCGACCACATCGACGCCCTGCACGCGCTCACCGGCAAACACCCCGACCTCGACCTGGGCCGCGTCGCCGTACGCGGCACCGGCCTCGGCGGCTGGCTGGCGATCCTCGGCGTCCAGCGCCGCCCGGACGTCTTCCGCTGCGGCATCGCGATCGACCCGGTCACCGACTGGACCGCACTGCCACCCCCGTACGCCGAGCGCTACCTCGGCAACAGAACCGACAACGCCGAGATCTACGACCACCATGCGGCGGAGCCATCGGGAACGGCACCGCTGCTGGTCTGCCCCACCGGGGGCCTGTCCGAAGAACTGCAGTTCCTGACCCGGGAGTGTGCATGACGTCAGCCCTGATCGGCCGCAGCCTGCCCATGGAAGCCCTGCCGACGACCGAGGTCGACTACCTCCAGCTCGGCGAGACCTCGGCGATCTCGGAACTCTGGGACGGCAACGTCCTGACCTGCCCCCGAGACACCCCCCGCCACCAGATGATCCTGAACTCGCTGGCCAACGCGCTGCGCGCCGGCCGCACCGACCTGAACGTGGTCACCGGCATACCGGTCCGCCTCGGCCCGGGCCGCATCGCCGTCCCGGACCTGATCATCACGGGCGCCATCGACCCGGACGTCCCGCTGGTGGAGGCGGGCTCGGTCCGCCTGGTCTGCGAGATCACCTCCGCGGCGAGCGCGACGGTGGACTGGACCCTCAAGATGCACGCGTACGCCCAGGCGCGCATCCCCTGTTACCTGGTGGCGGAACCGGACCGAGGGCTGCTGCACAGCAACATGCTGACGGCGCAGGGCTACGTCGAACAGTCGGTGATGCAGCTCGTCCGAGTAACCGGCCTCAACCTCTGACCGTCCGCTGAGCAGGCTTCGCCGGAGGAGTTGCTTCCGCCGGGGTGATCGGCCGGCTCTTCGCGGCGACGGTCAAGGCGGCGCGGACGAAGGCAGCCACCGCCGGGGAGTGCGAGTCCTGGGGCCACGCGACCGCCAGCGTGCTCGGTTCCAGGTCGGTGACGGGGCGGTAAGCGACGCCGGGGCGTGGGTGGCGGCGGGCGGCGGACGCGGGCAGGAACCACACCACGGTGCCCAGCTCGACGAGGTTGAAAAGCTGCGCCAGGTCCAGACGCGGCTCATCGGGGGGTACGGGCCGGAACGGCGGGGGTTGCCGGTCGGCGGGCGAGCCGTCGGGCAGGGTCCGGCCGGTCAGGTCGGCCAGCTGTAGCGACGACCGGGCGGCCAGCGGGTCATCGGCCGCGACCGCGAGCAGGCGGGGCGCGCCCCGTACCCCCGAGTCGAGCACCCCCACCAGCTTCCGCCAGTGGTGCGAGGAGGTGCTCGCGCCGGCTGTCCACAGGTGAGCCGCGGCCGCACCCCCGCTCGTCTAGGGTTTCGGCATGAGCGTGGATCACTTCGACGAGGCGGGGGCCGCGGTCCAGGCCGCCCTCGACGCGGGCGCCCGATATGCCGACGCCCGCGTCATGCTCCGCCGCACCGAGACCATGAGCGCCCGCGACGGAGAGGTCGAGGACCTCAGCTCGGACGAGAGCGCGGGCATCGGGGTGCGGGCCCTGGTCGGGTCCAGCTGGGGCTTCTACGCCGTACCGGATCTGTCCGACGCCGCGGCCCGGGCAGCCGGCCGCCGGGCCGCCGAGATCGCCGCCGCCAGCGCCCTGGTGCCCGGGCCGAAGATCGACCTGGTGCCGGCCGGCGGCGGGACGGCGAGCTGGTCCAGCCCGTGCGAGATCGACCCGCTCTCCGTGCCGCTGTCCACCAAGGGCGACCTGCTGGTCGCGGCGACGGCCGCCGCGCGCGACGCCGGCGCCGACCTGGCCGAGGGCATCTACCAGATCTGGGACACCCGCAAGTGGTTCGCCTCCAGCGACGGGCACCGCATCGACCAGCACATCCGGGAGTGCGGCGCCGGCATCACCGCCAGCGCATACGGTGACGGCGAGATCCAGCGCCGCTCATGGCCATCACACCGCGGGCAGTACGGCACCCGCGGCTGGGAGCTCGTCGACGAGCTGGCGCTGGTCGACAACGCGGCCCGGATGGCCGACGAGGCCCGTGCGCTGCTCACCGCGCCGCTGTGCCCGTCCGGTGAGACCACGCTGATCCTGGGCGGCGAGCAGCTCGCCCTGCAGATCCACGAGTCCGTCGGGCACGCCATCGAGCTCGACCGGATCCTGGGCTGGGAGGCCGCGTTCGCCGGCACGTCCTGGCTCGACCTCGAGCAGCTCGGCAGCCTGCGCTACGGCTCGGAGCTGATGAACATCACCATCGACCCGACGATCCCGGGCGCGCTGGGCAGCTTCGGCTACGACGACGAGGGTTCCCCGGCGGCCAAACGCGACGCCGTCCGCAACGGCATCTGGGTCGGCGTGCTCGCCGGCCGCGACTCCGCGGCGATGGCCGGCCTCGACTACGCCGGCAGCGTCCGCTCCGACGGCTGGGCCCGGATGCCGATGGTCCGCATGACCAACGTCGGCCTCGAACCCGGCCCGCACACGCTCGACGAGATCATCGCGGCCACCGACGACGGCGTCCTCATGGACATCAACCGGTCCTGGTCGATCGATGACCGCCGGCTCAACTTCCAATTCGGCTGCGAGATCGGGTACGAGATCAAGAACGGTAAGCGCGGCCGCATGCTGCGCAACCCCACGTACACGGGTATCGGGCCCAAGTTCTGGCAGTCGATGGACATGCTGTCGTCCGAGACCGTCGCGTGGGGCACACCCAACTGTGGCAAGGGCCAGCCCGGCCAGATCGGCCACACCGGGCACCCCGCGGCACCGGCGCGGTTCACCAACGTACGGGTGGGGGTCCGGGGATGAGCGAACGTTCCGTCGGTGCCGAGCTGGACCTGGCCGCACGGGTCGTCGACCTGACCCGCCGGCTCGCCGGCCCGCACGCCGAAGCCGAGGTCGTCGCCGCGCACTCCGCCGAGGCGCTGACCCGGTTCGCCAACTCGGCGATCCACCAGAACGTCGCCGACGCCACCACGACGGTGCGGCTGCGGCTGCATGTGGACGGGCGTACGGCCGGAGGCTCCACCACGGTGACGGACGCGGGGGGCCTGCAGGCGCTGGTCGAGCGCACCGTCGCCGCGGCCCGGCTGTCGCCGCCGGACTCGACCTGGCCCGGCCTCACCGCGCCCACCCCGCTGTCCGCCGACGCCGACTTCGACTCTGACTTCGACGAGGCGACTGCTACCGCGGGCCCGCAGGAACGCGCCGCCCGGGTACGCGACTTCGTGCAGGCCGCGGGCGGGCTCGAGACGGCCGGCTTCTGCCGCACCACGTACGCGTCCGGCGGGTTTGCCAACACGCTCGGTCAGGCGGTGCAGGGCCGGTCGGCGGAGGCGGCGATGGACGGCATCGCCCGCCTCGACGGCGCCGACGGCGTGGCCCGCCGCGCCGCCGCCCGCCTGACCGACCTCGACGGGGCGTCGCTCGGCGCACGCGCTGCCGCCAAGGCGCGTGCCGGGGGCCGGCCGATCGAGCTGCCGCCGGGCCGCTACGAAGTCGTCCTGGAGCCGACCGCGGTGGCCGACCTGCTCGACAACCTGGCCGGCTTCGGCTTCAACGGCAAGGCGTTCGCGCAGCACCAGTCGTTCGCCGAGCTGGGAGCGCAGCAGTTCGACGAGCGCATCACGATCGTCGACGAGCCGCTGGGCGCGACGTTGCCGTTCGACGCCGAGGGCACGCCGCGGGGGAACCTGGTGCTCGTGTCGGACGGAGTGACGCGGGCGGTGAGCCACGACCGCACGTCGGCAGCCGAGGCGGGTGGGGTGTCGACCGGCCATGGTTCGGCTGGGTCTCGCTCTTGGGGGCCGATCGCCGTGAATCTGCGGCTGGCTGGGGCGTCGGCGGGTCCGGGGGCGTCGGCTGCGGGCGGGCCGGCTGGGGGCGATGGGCCGACCGCAGGGTCGGCGCGGGCTTTGGTGGCCGGGATGCGGCGGGGGCTCCTCGTCACGGACCTTTGGTACACCCGGGTGCTCGACCAGAAAAGCCTCGTCGTGACGGGGCTGACCCGCAACGGCGTCTGGCTGGTGGAGGACGGCGAGGTGACGGCGGCGGTGGGCAACATGCGCTTCACCCAGTCCTACCCGCAGGCGCTCGGACCGGGAGCGGTGCTGGCCGTGGGCGCGGAGGAGGTGTCACTGCCGGACCGCTGGTCGGGAGTGAGGTACACGGCGCCGGCCCTGCACCTGGCGTCCTGGAACATCACCGGGAACGCCTCTGGCTGAGTTGACACGGTGAGACCCGGTTCGGCGGGCAGGGCATTGACCGGCGTGCTTCACTGAGGCCGTGAGCGACATGCCGCGTGACCAGGGAACGGACGGCGAGGGGGCCGACGAGCCCACGACCGGTGCGCCGGCCGGAGCTGTCGCCGCGAGCGAAGCCGACTTCGCCGCCCAAGCCCCGCCGCCCTCCACCCCGCCCGCCGGCTCTGCGCCCACTCCGGGCAGCCCGGCCTCGACGCCCGGCGGCGCGGCCTCCACACCGGGCAACGCAACGCCCACACCCGGCAGCACAGCCTCAACGGCAGGCGGCACGGCCCCCACGCCCGGCAGCGCAGGCTCCACGCCCGGCGGTGCCGGCTCCACGTCCGGCGGCGCGGCGGCGGGCTGGCGGAGCCGGGCTGCCCGGCTTACCTTCGCCGGCCCTGAGGGTGACGCCCGTAAGCGGCGCCGCCAACGGTTGTTCATCGTCGGGCTCGCCGCCGGTGCCGTTCTGATCGTCGTCGCCCTCTGCATCGGCGGTCTCGCCGTCATCTCGGCCTTCTCCCATGACGCCCGCGACGACATTCACGCGGTCCGCGAGGACCACCGCCTGCGCGACACCGCCTGCCTGGAGCTCGAGCAGCGCCTCAACCGTCTCACCCCGCCCGGCGCCACCACCACCCCTCAGGCCCGCGCCGTCGCCGTACGCGATGAGAACGCCGCCACGCGCATCTACGTCAGCCAGCTGCAGGGCGAGCGGACCGGCGACGGGTGGCGGCAGGTGCTCGATGCCCGTACCGCCTATGCCGAGGCCCTCGATGCGCAGGCGAAGTCCCGTACCCCGGCCTTCTATGTCGCTCCCCGGACCGCCGACGGCCGGGTCGTGACCGATGAGCTGGACCAGTTCTCGCCGGCCCCCTGCGCCGGGCCGATCCGCCGCCTCGCCGCTCCCGACCTGTAGCGAGACTCATCGCGAGCGGTAAGCCTTCCCTTACAGCGCATGAACCTGACCTTCGTTGTAACGTGTGCCACACATCGCGGACGCACACAGACAGGGTTCCTGCGCGCCCGCCGCCAGAGCACGTCATGGCTGCACTGTTCAGGGAGACGTCAATGACGACGACGGCAACGAGGCTGGATGCGGGGCGTTCGCGCGCCGCCATCGCGGCGAAGACGTTGCGTACGGACCGGTGGTGGTTTCCGCCGCTGGTCACCTTCATAGGGCTGAGCGCGTGGGTGATCTACGCCACTGTTCGCGTGTTCATGCACAAGTGGTACTACGTAGACCAGTACCACTACCTGACCCCGTTCTACTCGCCCTGTCTGACCGACCGGTGCGTCGAAGGGTCCGCGGAGTTCGGCACACCGCTGCCGTCCTTCTGGCTCATTCCGGAAGCCGCGTTGACTCTTCCGTTCCTGCTTCTCTTCCGCCTCACCTGCTACTACTACCGCAAGGCCTACTACCGGGCCTTCTGGTTGTCGCCGCCGGCCTGCGCCGTTCCGGACGGGCACGAGAAGTACACCGGTGAGACGCGGTTCCCGCTGATCTTCCAGAACGCGCACCGGTACGCCTTCTACGCCGCCGGGATCATCTCCGTGATCAACACCTGGGATGCCGTACGGGCCTTCCAGAGCGGTGACAAGTTCGGGTTCGGGCTGGGCAACATCGTGCTGGTCGTCAACGTGGTGATGCTGTGGGCGTACACGTTGTCCTGCCACTCGTGCCGGCACATCGTCGCCGGGCGACTCAAGCACTTCTCCAAGCACCCCGTGCGTTACCGCTTCTGGCTCTTCGTCTCGAAGCTCAACGCCCGGCACATGCAGCTCGCGTGGATCACCCTCGGGACGCTCGCCCTGACCGACTTCTACGTCATGGCGGTGTCGGCCACCTGGTTCCACGACCTGCGTTTCATCAACTAGAGGGCCCTCCACAATGACTACGCGAATCGAACGACACCACTACGACGTCGTCGTCATCGGGGCGGGCGGGGCCGGTCTGCGCGCCGCCATCGAGGCCCGGCTGGCGGGTAAGCGGACCGCGATCATCTCGAAGTCGCTGTTCGGCAAGGCGCACACGGTCATGGCCGAGGGCGGCGCCGCGGCGGCGATGGGGAACGTGAACAGCCGCGACAACTGGATGGTGCACTTCGGTGACACCATGCGCGGCGGGAAGTTCCTCAACAACTTCCGGATGGCCGAGCTCCACGCCAAGGAGGCTCCGGAGCGGATCTGGGAGTTGGAGACGTACGGCGCGCTGTTCGACCGTACGAAGGACGGCAAGATCTCGCAGCGCAACTTCGGCGGCCACGAGTATCCGCGGCTCGCGCACGTCGGCGACCGTACGGGGCTGGAGCTCATCCGTACCCTGCAGCAGAAGATCGTTTCCCTGCAGCAGGAGGACTTCGCGGAGACCGGGAGTTACGACTCGCGGATCCGGGTCTTCGACGAGACGACCATCACCGAGCTGCTGCTGGACGGCGACAAGGTCGCCGGCGCTTTCGGCTACTACCGCGAGTCCGGCGAGTTCATCCTGCTGGAGGCGCCCGCGGTCGTGCTGGCCACGGGCGGCGTCGGCCGCTCGTACAAGGTGACCTCCAACTCGTGGGAGTACACCGGCGACGGCCACGCGCTCGCCCTGCGGGCCGGCGCGACTCTGATCAACATGGAGTTCCTGCAGTTCCACCCGACCGGCATGGTCTGGCCGCCGAGCGTCAAGGGCATCCTGGTCACCGAGTCGGTCCGCGGCGACGGCGGCGTGCTGCGCAACTCCGACGGCAAGCGGTTCATGTTCGACTACGTCCCCGACGTGTTCCGGCACCAGTACGCCGAGACCGAGGAGGAGGCGGACCGCTGGTACACCGACCCGGACAACAACCGGCGCCCGCCCGAGCTGCTGCCCCGCGACGAGGTGGCCCGCGCCATCAACAGCGAGGTCAAGGCCGGGCGTGGCACCAAGTCCGGCGGCGTGTTCCTCGACGTCTCCACCCGGATGCCCGCCGAGGTCATCACCCGGCGGCTGCCGTCGATGTACCACCAGTTCAAGGAACTGGCCGACGTGGACATCACCAAGGAGCCGATGGAGGTCGGCCCGACGTGCCACTACGTCATGGGCGGCGTCGAGGTCGATCCGGACTCCGGCGCGGCGTTCGGCCACGTCGAGGGGCTGTTCGCGGCCGGTGAGGTGTCCGGCGGCATGCACGGCTCCAACCGGCTCGGCGGCAACTCGCTGTCCGACCTGCTGGTGTTCGGCAAGCGGGCGGGTGAGCACGCGGCCGCGTACGCCGACGCGCTCGCCAAGCGGCCCAAGGTGGCGACCGCGGACGTGGAGGCGGCCGTGGACACCGCGCTCGCGCCGCTGAGCCGGGCCGGCGGCGAGAACCCGTACACGTTGCAGCAGGATCTCCAGGCCGTGATGGGTGACCTGGTCGGCATCATCCGCCGCGAGGCGGAGCTGGCCGACGCCCTGAAGCGGTTGCAGGAGCTCAAGCAGCGGGTGGCGAACGTCGGCGCGACCGGCGGCCGGCGCTACAACCCGGGCTGGCACCTCGCCTTGGACCTGCGCAACATGCTCGTCGTCTCCGAGTGCACGGCCAAGGCCGCGCTGGAGCGCGAGGAGTCCCGCGGCGGGCACACCCGCGAGGACTACCCGAAGATGAGCCCCGAGTGGCGCAAGGTGAACCTGGTCTGCTCGGTGGACGAGGCCGGCGACGTGCACCTGGAGCGCAAGCCCCTGCCCAGGATGCGCGAGGAACTGCTCCAGCTCTTCAAGCGCACCGAGCTCAGCAAGTACCTGACCGACGATGAACTCGCCGAGTTCGACGCGATCGCGACGGAGGCCAACTGATGAAGCGCCACTTCAAGGTCTGGCGGGGCGACGAGTCCGGCGGCGAGATCCAGGACTTCGACGTCGAGGTCAACGAGGGCGAGGTCGTCCTCGACATCATCCACCGGCTGCAGGCGACGGAGACGCCCGACCTGGCCTGCCGGTGGAACTGCAAGGCGGGCAAATGCGGCTCCTGCTCGATGGAGATCAACGGCAAGCCGCGGCTCGGCTGCATGACGCGGATGTCCACGTTCGAGGAGACCGAGACCGTCACCATCACGCCGCTGCGCACCTTCCCGGTGATCCGCGACCTGGTCACCGACGTGTCCTTCAACTACGAGAAGGCGCGGGAGACGCCGGCCTTCGCACCGCCGGCGGGCGTCAAGCCGGGTGACTACCGGATGCAGCAGGTCGACGTCGAACGCTCGCAGGAGTTCCGCAAGTGCATCGAGTGCTTCCTCTGCCAGAACACCTGTCACGTCGTCCGTGACCACGAGGAGAACAAGAAGGCATTCAGCGGCCCGCGCTTCTTCATCCGCGCAGCCGAGCTGGACATGCACCCGCTCGACGACCGCGAGGACCGCAAGGAGTACGCCCAGGCGAACCAGGGCCTCGGCTACTGCAACATCACCAAGTGCTGCACCGAGGTCTGCCCGGAACACATCAAGATCACAGACAACGCCATCATCCCGATGAAGGAACGGGTCGTGGACCGGCGCTACGACCCGCTGGTCTGGCTGGGCCGCAAGATCTTCCGCCGGGACCAGCTCGACACGACGTCGGCCGGTCACGGCGGCATCCCGACGAAGAGCCGTGGCGGCGAGAACATGGCGCCCAGTTCCTCGGAGGGCGTCACGGGCGTGGCGGCCGGGCTGTCCGGCGCGGGTGCCCGCCTGCCGCAGGCACCGCCGGTGGGTCCCGACGGCAAGATGGACGTGGCGGAGTTGCTCTCCCAGAACGCGGGCGGCCCGTCACCGTTCGGCGACGACCAGGAGTTCCCGCTCCGGAACATCACCTACAACCACCCCGAGCCGGACAAGGACTGACCAGCACCGCGAAGAAGGCCCGCCACACGGCGGGCCTTTTTCGTCGACCGGGTTCGCTAGTGGAGGGTCACCGCCCGGTCGACGAGGGTGACGAGGTAATCCCCGTCGACGCCGCCGATGCCGAACAGATGGCGGAGGTAGATCGGGGCGAGGACGACGTCGAGAACGATGCCGTAGTCGAGGGCGAGTTCTCCGCGCTCGGCGGCGCGGTCCAGCATGATCTGGATCTGGGCGCCGCGAGCGGCCAGCACCGGCGTGACGGACGCCGTGGCGTCGGATCTGGCGGCCGCGAGGACGGCGCCGAGGAAGGTCAGCCCCTCCGGCCGGCGCAGGCCCTCGGCCGCCTGGGTCGCGTACGCCAGCAGGTCGCCACGCAGCGACCCGGTGTCCGGCACGGGCGACGACACCTCGAGCTGAGCCGCGGCCACATCGACAAGCAGGGCCTGGATGGTGCCCCACCGGCGGTAGATGCTCGTCGCGTGCACGCCCGATCGGGCCGCGACCTCCGCGATGGTGAGCTGCTCGACCCCGAACTCGGTCAGCAGATCAGAGACGGCCTGATGCACGGAGGCGACGACGCGCGCGCTGCGTCCTCCGGTACGGCGTCGAGCAATGTGTTCTGGCACTCATCCATCTTAACGCAACCGCACTTGCGTTAATGCGTCGCCCATGGCACTCTTCGTTAAGTCAACGAGACTTGCGTTAAGGAGTTGCCATGCGACCGCTGCTGTTTCCCGACGACCCGCAGTTCTGGTTCGAGACCCTGCGCTCCCTCGGGCACGCCCCCTACGGTGGTTCCGACTTCGGCGAAGTGGTGAGCACTGCCGAGCGCATCGTCGCCGGCGACTACGACAGCTGGCACGACGAATGGCTGGCCCTCGCCGACCGGGTCGCCGCGGAGGCGGAGAAGGCGCGGGCCGCCGGTCACCCGATCACCGCCCGCGACGGGCTGCTGCGGGCCAGCAACTACTACCGCAGCGCCGAGTTCTTCCTGCACGGCGATCCGGCCGACCCGCGCATCCGGCACGCCTACACCCGGTCCGTCGACTGCTTCCAGACCGCCGCGGCCCTGTTCGAGCCGGCGATCGAGCCGGTGCTGATTCCGTACGAGGACATGCACCTGCGCGGCTACTTCTACCGCGCACCGGGCGCCGGCCCGCACCCGACGATGGTGCTGCACAACGGCTTCGACGGTACGGCCGAGGAGATGCACTTCTTCGGCGCTCCCGCCGGCGCCGAACGCGGCTACCACGTCCTGACCTTCGACGGTCCCGGCCAGCCCGCCGCGCGGTTCCACGACGGCCTGCCGTTCCGCCCGGACTGGGAGAACGTCGTCGGCCCCGTCCTCGACTGGCTCCTGGCCCGGCCCGACGTCGACCCTGACCGGCTGGGTCTGCTCGGCCTCAGCATGGGCGGCCTGCTCGCACCCCGCGCCGCGGCGTTCGAACCGCGACTGGCCGCCTGCGTGGCCGTCGACGGCCTCTACGACCTCGGCCTGCTCAGCACCCGCAACCTGCCCGGCACCCGCGCCGAGCAGGAGCGGATCCTGCGCGCGGACCAAGCCCCGGAGCTCGACGCGGCCCTGGAGAAGATGGCGGCCGAGAACCCCACGTCCCGCTGGGCCTTCACCCACGGCATGTACGCGATGGGCGTCGACTCACCCCGCGCCTTCCTCGCCAGCTATCTCGACTACCACCTGCGCGACGGCGTCGCCGAGCGGATCACCTGCCCCACCCTGGTCTGCGACCCCGAGGACGACATGTTCTTCGCCGGGCAACCCGAACTGCTCTACGACCACCTCACCGCCCCGAAGACCCTGATGCGGTTCACCACGGCAGAGGGCGCCGGCGCGCACTGCCACTCCGGTGCCCAGCGCCTGGCGATGGGCCGCATCTACGACTGGCTCGACGACACCCTGCGCCCGGGCCGCCGTTGATCCGGTCGCGCGTCGGCGACCGCGTGGACCTCGTCGGCGGACGCGCCGGAATTGAGGTACCCCGCCGCGCCTCGTCGTCCGGGGCAGCACCGGCCCAGCACAGGCGGTCACACGCTGGATGATTGAGCCATGACTGACTCCGACGAGCAGGCGGCACGTTCACGACGTGAGGACCGGGCGAAGGACGCACACGATCGCGCCGATCAGGCGCGGCAGCGAGCCGCTGAGGCGGGGGATCGTCTGGCGGAACTCCGCAGCCAGGGCTCCCTGGCGCGGGGTGCGAAGCCGAAGGGTTCGACTGTCCCTCAGGCCGACCGCGCCAGTGCGCTCGCGGAGGAGTCCAAGAGGCTGTCGATTCAGGCTGCTGAGAACGCGGCGGCGTCCGCGAGGTCGAGCGCGGGGGTGCATGACTCGGCGGCGACCTTGCATGACCGGTCTGTGGACGTCGGCTTGGGTGATGTCGAGACACACCGCAGACAGGCGCACGAACATCGGGAGGCCGCCGAGGCAGATCGGGCCGAGGCGCTCGTGGACGACCGTTTGGCTGAGGAGGCTCGGCAGCGACCCGCTCACAGCCAGGAGGAGTCGCACAGGCGTTCTAACGGGGCGTAGGGTGGCGCCGTGAGTGCGTATCAGCCGTCGATGCTCGACATGATCTGTGGCGCCGCAGCCACGCTCGAACCGCTGCCCGGCCGCGTGGTCCGGCACACGCTCACGGCCGGCGCGTGGGTCGACGTGCTCCCCGGCTGGGTCCACGGATCCGACGAGGTCTTCGAAACCCTCCGCACCGAGGTCGACTGGCGCGCCGAACGCCGCCAGATGTACGACGGCGTCGTCGACGTCCCGCGCCTGCTCCGCTGGTACGGCCCCGGCGAGCGGCTGCCGCATCCGGCGCTGACCGAGGCCCGCGAGCTGCTGTCGGCGTACTACCGGGCCGACCTCGGCGAGCCGTTCGTGACCGCCGGCATGTGCCTGTATCGCGACGGCCGCGACAGCGTGGCCTGGCACGGCGACACCCTCGGCCGCTCCGCCCGCGAGGACACCATGGTGGCGATCGTGTCCTTCGGCTCGCCCCGCAACCTGATGCTGCGGCCCCGAGCCGGCGGGGCCGAGACGCTGCGCCTCCCGCAGGGGCACGGCGACCTGATCGTCATGGGCGGCTCGTGCCAGCGAACGTGGGAGCACGCCGTCCCGAAAACGGCCAGGCCGGTGGGGCCGCGGGTCAGCGTCCAGTTCCGCCCGGCCGGCGTGGCATAGCGGAGCGAGCCGGACCGCCCGCTCAGCCGCCCAGGGAGTGTGTGAGCGCCGCTGCCCCGCGACGAGCTTAGATCGACTTCCGGCGATGCGTTCGCGCATTGACAGGCGACCTCGAAAAATTACACTCGAAGTGTATTTAGTGTGCTCACGACCCCGCTCGGGTTGTGCCCCACGACCACCGTGACCTGCCGGAATTCGGTGATGGCTGTGCTTGCAGCACATTGACTTGCGGCTTCAGGAATTTACGCTCCAGGTGTCTTTCATTCGATCTCGACTTCCCCTCCCCTTAGGACGTCCGCGTCCTCAAAGCCGAGGTGACGATGCCCCAGCCCCCCGACGAGACCGCAGGTCTCGCCCTCGACCAGATCGGCGTCCGTTTCGGTGGGCTCGTTGCCCTCGACGGCGTCTCGCTACGGGTCCCGCCCGGCCGCACGGTCGGGGTCATCGGCCCCAACGGCGCCGGCAAGACCACCCTGTTCAACGTCGTCTGCGGGTTCGTCGCCCCGACGAGCGGCTCGCTCACGCTCGACGGACGCCCCCTGCGGCCGCGCCCGCACCGGCTCGTCCGGCACGGCATCGCTCGTACCCTCCAGGGGGTCGGCCTCTTCTCGGGCCTGACCGTCCTGGAGAACGTGCTGGTCGCCGCGCCGGGCGGGACCGACCGGGCGATGGCAGCGCTCGAGCGCTGCGGCGTCGGCCCGCAGGCCAAGGACCTTCCCGGCAAGCTTCCCTACGCGCTGCGCAAACGCGTAGCGCTCGCCCGGGCTTTGGTGGCCGAGCCGCGGCTGCTGCTGCTCGACGAGCCGGCGGGTGGCCTCGGCGCCGAGGAGATCGACGAGCTGCGCGAGCTCATCGACGGCCTGCCGTGCTCGGTGCTGCTCGTCGAGCACCACATGGACCTCGTGATGGCGGTCTGCGACGAGATCCTCGTGCTCGACTTCGGCCGGCCCGTCGCGTACGGGACCCCGGCCGAGATCCGCACCGACGAGGCGGTCGCGGACGCGTATCTGGGCGCCGCCGCATGAGCGCGTCGCTGTTGCGGACCGAGCAGCTCACCGCCGGGTACGGCGCGGCTCCCGTGCTGCACGAGGTCGATCTCGACGTGGCGGCCGGGTCGATCACCGCGGTCCTCGGCGCGAACGGGGCCGGGAAGACGACTCTGCTGCGTACCCTCTCCGGGCTGTTGCCGGCCGCCCACGGCCGGATCCTGCTCGACGGCGAGGACCTGCGGGGGGTCCGGGTCGAAGCGATGGTGCGGCGCGGGGTGGCGCACGTGCCGGAGGGCCGCGGCGTCGTCACCGAGCTGACCGTGGACGAGAACCTGCGGCTCGGCGGCCTGTGGCGCAAGGACCGCGCGGACGCGAAACGGGCGCTGGACGAGGTGTACGAGCTGTTCGAGCCGCTCGCCCGCCGCCGCACCTTCCCCGGCCACCAGCTGTCCGGCGGGGAGCGGCAGATGCTCGCGCTGGGCCGTGCGCTGGTCGGGCGGCCGAGGCTGCTGCTGCTCGACGAGCCGTCGCTCGGGCTGGCGCCGCGGATCACCACCCAGATCATGCAGCTGCTGCGCACCCTGCGGGACCGCAGCGGGCTCACCGTGCTGCTGGTCGAGCAGAACGTCCGCGGCGCCCTGGCCATCGCGGACGAGGCCGTCGTGCTGTCCCTCGGCCGCGTGGTCAGCCGCGGCACGTCGGTCGACGACGAGCTGCGCCACGCATACCTCGGATTCTGAAAGGAGGGGCCTTGGACCGCTTCGTGTTTCTGACGTTCGACGGCCTGAGCCGGGGCGCGGTGTACGCCGCGTTCGCCCTGGCGCTGGTCCTGATCTGGCGGGCGACGAGGATCGTCAACTTCGCCCAGGGTGCGATGGCGGTGGCCACGGCATACGCGGGCTACTCCGTCTCCGCCGCGACGGGCTCGTACTGGCTGGGCTTCGCCGTGGCGATCGTGGCCGGCATCGCGCTGGGCGCGGCCACCGAGCGGGTGGTCATGCGCTTCGTCGACCACTCGTCGCCGCTCAACGGGGTAGTGGTCGCGCTCGGGCTGGTGCTGGTCATCCAGGGCGTGCTCGGCATGATCTACGGCAGTGAGTTCCGCCCGGCGCAGGCGCCGTTCAGCCGGGACGCGTTCACGGTCGGCGGGGTGGCGTTGCTGTCGCGCTTCGACCTGTTCGTCTTCGCGGCCGTGGGTGTCGTCGTGGCGGCGCTCGCGCTGCTGTTCACGCGTACGGCCGTCGGCCTGCGGATGCGCGCCTCGGCCTTCGCGCCGGACGTCTCGCGGCTGCTCGGCGTGAACGTGAGCGGGATGCTGACGCTGGGCTGGGCGCTGGCGGCGGCGGTCGGCTCGCTCGCCGGGATGCTGGTCCTGCCGACCGAGCTGGGCCTGCACCCGAACGCCATGGACGTCGTGTTCGTCTCGTCGTTCACCGCGGCGGTCGTCGGCGGCCTGGACAGCGCGATCGGCTCGGTGGTGGGCGGCCTGATCGTGGGCCTGCTGCTGTCGTACGTGAGCGGCTATCTCGGCGCCACGGTCGCCCCGATCGCGGTGCTGGTGCTCCTCGTCGTCGTCCTGCTCGGCCGCCCCGGCGGTCTCTTCTCCCGATCGGCGGCGAGAACGGTATGAGTGTCCTGCGTGAACGGGTCACCGCGGCAACGCCGACCGCGGCGAACCCGCAGCGGTCGTGGAAGCTGCGCTATCTGCTCTGGACGGTCGGCGGCGCGGTCCTGATCGTCGCCCTGACGTATGTGCTGCCGTCGTTCCGCACCTATCAGCTCGCGACCATCGGTGCCTACCTGTGCGTGACGGCCGGACTCACGGTGCTGACCGGTCTCAACGGGCAGCTGTCGCTGGGGCACGGCGCGTTGATGGCGACCGGCGCATACACGGTCGCCCTCCTTCAGGAAAAGCTGGACGGGATGCTGCTCGTCTCGGTCCTCGCGGCGATCGCGCTCACCACCGTGGTGGGCGCCGTGGTCGGCCTGGCGGCGGCCCGGCTGCGCGGGCCTTATCTGGCCGGACTGACGCTTGCCGTGGCGGTGGTGGTCCCGGCGATCACCAGCACCTTCGACGGTACGTTCAACAGCGACCAGGGCCTGTCCGTGGTCCTCGACCCGCCGCCGGGCACCATCGCCGTCGAGCAGTGGCAGGCGTGGCTTTGCTGGGCCGGCGCACTCGTGACGATGCTGGCGCTGGCGGTGCTCGTACGCGGCCGCTTCGGACGCGAGATGCGGGCCGTCCGCGACGACGAGACCGCGGCCCGGCTCGCGGGCGTCAGCGTCGCCCGTACCCAGGTATTGGCGTTCGTGGTCAGCGCGGCCTGCGCCGGGCTCGGCGGCGCGCTGTTCGCCGTGCTGGCGCAGAGCGTCTCCCCCGGCGCCTTTCCGCTGTCGTTGTCGCTCTTCCTGGTCATGGCCATCGTCATCGGCGGCCTGGGCAGCCTGGCGGGCGCGGTCTGGGGCGCGGTGCTGCTGGTCGCGTTGCCTGCCCTGGCACACACCGTGACCGCCGGCATCGACGCGCAGCGGCTCGAGGGCAACCTCCCGCTGGCGCTGTTCGGCATCACCCTGATCGTCGTCATGCTCGCCGCTCCCGGCGGCATCGCATCCCTCCGACCCTTCCGACGCTTGAGGAGTAAGGCATGAGACGTCTTTTGACCACCCTGGCCGTCCTGACCCTGGCCGCGGCTACGACCGCCTGCAGCGACAGCGGCGGCGGAGGCGGCAGCGGGAACACCCCCGGCGTGACCGACACGGAGATCCTTGTCGGCACCCACATGCCGCTGACCGGCCCGGCCGCCGCCGGCTACTCGAAGATCGCGCCCGCTACCAAGGCGTACTTCGACTACGTCAACGCCAACGGCGGCGTGCACGGCCGGAAGATCACCTACAAGATCATGGACGACACCTACAACCCGGCGACCACCCAGCAGGTCGTGCGCGAGCTCGTGCTGCAGGACAAGGTCTTCGCGATCCTCAACGGCCTCGGCACGCCGACCCACACCGGCGTGCTCGACTTCCTGAAGACCAACCGGGTGCCCGACCTCTTCGTGGCCTCGGGCAGCCGCAGCTGGAACCAGCCGGACAAGTACTCGGGCACCTTCGGGTTCAACGTGGACTACACCGTCGAGGGCAAGATCCTCGCCACCCACGTCAAGCAGACCCAGGCCGGCAAGAAGGTCTGCTTCCTCGGCCAGGACGACGACTTCGGCCGGGACAGCCTCGCCGGCATCGAGAAGGTCCTCGGCCCGGTCGCGGCGAAACAGTCGTACGTCACCAGCAACCCGAACGTCGGCCCGCAGATGGGTGCCCTCAAGCAGGCCGGCTGCCAGGTCGTCATGCTGGCCACCGTGCCGGGCTTCACGGCGCTGAGCCTCGGCACCGCCGCCAAGATCGCCTTCAAGCCGCAGTTCGTCGTCGCCCAGGTCGGCGCGGATCTGACCACGCTGTCGAAGCAACTCGGGAAAGCGGCGCCACTGACCGAGGGGCTGATCTCGGACAACTACCTGCCGCTGAGCAACGACGACGCCAACCCGTGGATCCAGCTGTTCAAGAAGGTCAACACGCAGCACAACGGCGGCGCCGAGTTCGACAACAACATCGTCTACGGCATGTCGGTGGCGTACCTGTTCGTGCAGAGCCTGCAGGCGGCCGGCAAGGACCTGACCCGCGACGGGCTCATCGCGGCGGTCGAGAAGGGCGGCTTCCAGGGACCCGGGCTCGCACCGCTGCGGTTCTCCGCCGACAACCATTCCGGGTACGGCGGGATGCAACTGAGCCGCGTCCAGGGCGGCAAGCAGGCGTACTTCGGCACCGTCGTGGAGACCGACGACGGCGACGGGCCTGTGCAGCCGTACACGGCGGCCCCGGCCGTTCCGCCACAGAACGGTATCCCCGCAGCACCGTGACATTTGCGACTGTAGGCCCGCCGATGCAGGGTTGGCGGGGGTAAAGTTACTCGCTAGTATTTAGCACTTCAACTGCAACATCATTGGGGGTTCTGGCCGGATGTCGAAGCTCTCGGGCGCCGTCGCAGTCGTGACGGGCGCCAGCCGCGGAATCGGATTCGCCATCGCACAACGCTTCGTCGCCGAGGGTGCCAAGGTTTGCATCACGGGACGCAACGCCGAGGCCCTGGAGACCGCGGTCAAGGATCTGGGCGGGTCGGACGTGGCCATCGGGGTGCCCGGCAAGGGCGACGACGCCGAGCACCGGGCCGAGGTGATCGACACCGTCCGGGACGCCTTCGGGCCGGTCTCGATCCTGGTCAACAACGTCGGCATCAACCCGGCGTACGGGCCGCTCGGCAGCCTCGACCTCGGCGCTGCCCGCAAGATGTTCGACGTCAACGTGCTCGGCACGCTGGGCTGGGTTCAGGAGTCGCTGCGCGGCGGCCTGGCCCAGACCGGCGGGTCGATCGTCAACATCTCCTCGGTGTCCGGGGTACGCCCGGCCCCGGGGATCGCCTTTTACGGCGTCACCAAGGCCGCGCTCATCCACCTGACCGAGGAGCTGGCCGTCGAGCTGGCCCCGAAAGTCCGGGTGAACGCGGTCGCGCCGGCCGTGGTCAAGACGCGGTTCGCCACCGCGCTCTACGAGGGCCGCGAGGAGCAGGTCGCGGCGGCGTACCCGCTCGGGCGCCTCGGCGTACCGGAGGACATCGCCGGCGCGGTGGCGTTCCTCAGCTCGCCCGACGCGGCCTGGATCACCGGCCAGACCCTCGTCGTCGACGGCGGCGTGACCCTCACCGGGGCGGTCCAGTGAGCTCCGGGTTCGCCCGGGTCGTGGTCACCGGTGCCGGTGGCGGCATCGGCGCCGCCCTGGCCCGGCGGTTCGCCGCCGACGGCGCCCGGGTGATCGTCAACGATCTCGACGCCGCGGCGGCGGAGGCCGTCGCGGCCGAGATCGGCGGCCTCGCGGTGCCGGGCGACGCGGCGAGCGAGGCGGACGTGCACCGGCTCGTCGAAGCCGCCTGGGACGAGCTCGGCGGCTGCGACCTGTTCTGCGCCAACGCCGGCATCCTGACCTCGGGCTCGTTCGACGCGCCCGACGCCGACTGGGAGAAGGCGTGGCAGGTCAACGTCATGTCCCACGTGTACGTGACCCGCGCCCTGCTCCCCCGCTGGCTGGAGGGCGACGGCGGTCGCCTGCTGTTCACCGTCTCCGCCGCCGGGCTGCTCACCCTGCTCGGATCCGCGCCGTACTCGGTGACCAAGCACGCGGCACTCGGCTACGCGGAATGGCTGCGCGCGACGTACGCCCACCGCGGCATCACCGTGCAGGCGCTGTGCCCGCAGGGTGTCAACACCGCCATGCTGACCGGCGACGGCGAGAGCGCCAGCAAGGACCTGCTCGCGGCCGGGGCGCTGGAGCCGGACGAGGTCGCCGCCGTGGTGGCCCAGGCGGTGCAGGGCGACAGCTTCCTGATCCTGCCGCACCCCGAGGTGGCCGAGTACTACCAGCGCCGAGCCAACGAGCCGGACCGCTGGCTGGGCGGCATGAACAAGGTCCAGCGCAGCTTCGACGTGGCGACCACCTCATGAGCGGGCCTCGGGGCCTCGACCTGGAGCGCCTGGCGGCGTACCTCGGTTCGCCACCGCTGAGCGCGACCATGTTCGCCGGCGGCCGCTCCAACCTCACGTACGCGGTGACCGACGGCACCCACCGCTGGGTGCTGCGCCGTCCGCCGCTCGGGCACGTGCTGCCCACCGCCCACGACATGGCACGCGAGCACAAGGTGCTGGATGCCCTGTCCCGCGCCGGCTTCCCCGCGCCGAGGCCCGTACGGCTGTGCACCGACCCCGAGGTCATCGGCGCGCCGTTCTACCTCATGGAACACGTCGACGGCGCCATCTACCGCGACGTCGCCGCCCTCGAGGCGATGGGCGCGGAGGCCATGCGGCGGCTGACGCTGTCCCTCGTGGACACCCTGGCCGACCTGCACGCCCTCGACCCGGACGGCATCGGGCTCGGCGACTTCGGCAAGCCGGAGGGCTTCAACGAGCGGCAGGTCCGCCGCTGGAAGAAGCAGCTCGACGCGTCCCGCAGCCGCGACGTGCCCGGCATCGAGGACCTGCACGCCCGGCTGGCCGCGGACATCCCGGCCGGCGGCCCCGGCGCGGTGGTGCACGGCGACTACCGCCTCGACAACGTGCTGATCGGCGACGCGCTGCAGGTCAACGCCGTCCTGGACTGGGAGATGTCCACTCTGGGCGATCCGCTCAGCGACGTCGCCCTCATGCTGGTCTACGCCGGGCGGCCGCTGCTCACCAAGGACGGCACGGCCCGTACGCCGTTGTCGGTGCCCGGGCATCCCGGTCTGACGGAGCTGGCGGACCACTATGCCAAGCGCTCCGGCCGTGACGTCTCCGACCTCCACTGGTATGTGGGCTTCGCCGCGTTCAAGCTCGCGGTGATCCTCGAGGGCGTGCACTACCGCTACGTTCAAGGACAGACGGTCGGTGAGGGCTTCGACACGGTCGGCGCCATGGTCGCACCGCTCGTCGCGCAGGGACACGAGTCGCTCGACGGAACGCTGGAGGCAAACTGATGGACTTCGCGTTCGACGAGAAGACCGAGGACTATCGCAAGCGGCTGCTCGCCTTCATGGACGAGCACGTCTATCCCGCCGAGGACGGCTTCCACGAGGCGTGCGCGGGCGAGTGGTCGCCCCCGCCGGTCATCTCGAGGCTGAAGGCGCAGGCCAAGCTGGCCGGCCTGTGGAACCTCTTCCTGCCGGGCGAGCACGGCGCCGGCCTGACCAACCTGCAGTACGCGCCGCTGGCCGAGCTCACCGGCCGCAGCCCGTCCATCGCCCCGGCCGCGCTCAACTGCGCCGCCCCGGACACCGGCAACATGGAAGTTCTCGCCGAGTTCGGCAGCCCGGAGCAGCAGGACCGCTGGCTGCGCCCGCTGCTCGACGGCACGATCCGCTCGGCGTTCGCGATGACCGAGCCGCAGGTCGCCTCCTCGGACGCGACCAACATCGGCACCCGCATCGAGCGGGACGGCGACGAGTACGTCATCACCGGCCGCAAGTTCTACATCTCCGGCGCGATGAACCCCGACTGCAAGATCTTCATCGTGATGGGCAAGACCGACCCGGACGCCGCCCGGCACGTGCAGCAGAGCATGGTCCTCGTGCCCCGGGACACCCCCGGCCTCACGATCCACCGCGGCATGACCGTCTTCGGCTACGACGACGGCGACCACGGTGGCCACGCCGAGCTGACCTTCGAGGGCGTACGCGTGCCGGCGGCCAACCTCATCGGCGAGGAGGGCTCCGGGTTCGCCATCTCCCAGGCGCGGCTCGGGCCGGGCCGGATCCACCACTGCATGCGGCTGATCGGCATGGCGGAGCGGGCGCTGGAGCTCATGTGCCTGCGCTCGCTGAGCCGTACGCCGTTCGGCAAGCCGCTCGCCGAGCAGGGCGTGGTGCAGGAGTGGATCGCCGAGTCGCGCGTACGCATCGAGCAGGCCCGCCTGCTGGTGCTCAAGGCGGCCTGGCTGATGGACACCGTCGGCAACAAGGGCGCACACACCGAGATCCAGGCAATCAAGATCATCGTGCCGGCCACCGCGGAGTGGATCATCGACAAGGCGATCCAGGCGCACGGGGCGGCCGGTGTCGGCCAGGACACCCCGCTGGCCCGGCTCTGGGCCGCCGCCCGTACCCTGCGCCTGGCCGACGGCCCGGACGAGGTGCACAAGCGCTCGCTGGCCCGCCGGGAGCTGAACCGCTACCGGACCGCCTGAATGCGGCCCGCAGCGCCCACCCCGTCAAACCACCACCGGAGTTCGTGATGCCGGCTGCCTCACCACGCCCACCCCAGCGCATCGACGGCCGTACGGCCCGCTCGGAGCGCACCCGCGCCGCCATCGTGGAGGCGCACCTGACGCTGCTCCGCGACGGCGACCTGCGGCCCACCGCGGACCGCATCGCCAAGCAGGCGGGTGTCTCCCTGCGCGCCCTGTGGAGCCACTTCGCCGACATGGAGGCCCTTTTCGCGGCGAGCGGCAAGTTCACCCTCGAGCAGCGCGACGAGGCGCACCGGCCGGTCCCGGTCGATCTGCCCCTCGACCGCCGGATCGAGGCGTACTGCCACCAGCGCGCCCGCCTGCTGGAGATGATCGCGCCGGTGGCCAAGGCGTCGTCGCTCAAGGAGCCGTTCTCCCCGGCCCTGCAGGCGTACCGCCGCACCCACATCGACCGGGTCCACGACGAGCTGCAGGCCCTGTTCGGCCGGGAGATCGGCGGGGACGAACACCTGCTGAACGCGCTCACCGCCACCAGCATGTGGCCCACCTGGGGCACCCTGCGCGACGCCATGGGCCTCGACCCGGAGGCGGCGCGCCTGACGCTCACCAGGACGATCAAGGCGCTGTTGACGGGCCGCGACTGACCGGGCGCCGGTCCGGGCCGCCCAGCGACCCGGACCGGAGGATCAGGCCCCGGTGACGGCCTGGACCAGCGAGACGCCGAACAGCCCCGCCGGGTCGGTCCACCAGTGCCGCAGCGCGAACCCGGCCCGGCCGAGCTCCGCCTCCAGCCCCTCGCGCCGGAACTTCGCCGAGATCTCCGTCCGCATCTCCTCGCCCGCGGCGAAGTCGACCGTCAGGCCCAACTCCCCGATGTGGACCCGCTGCGCGCTGCCGGCCCGCAGCCGCATCTCGATCCACTCCTGCTCCGCGTCCCAGAGCGCCACGTGGGAGAAGGCGTCCACATCGAAGTCCGCGGCCAGCCGCTTGTTGATGACGCGCAGCACGTTGCGGTTGAAGTCGGCCGTCACGCCGGCCGCGTCGTCGTACGCGGGCACCACGACCGCCGGGTCCTTGACCAGGTCCGTACCGAGCAGCAGCCACTCCCCCTCGTGCAGCACCCCGCGCAACGCGGACAGGAACGCGGCGCGCTCGGCCGGGACGAGGTTGCCGATGGTCCCGCCCAGGAAGGCGACCACCCGGTTGTCGCCCTCCGGAATGTGCTGCAGGTGGCGGGTCATGTCGCCGACCACCCCGCGCACGAGCAGGCCGGGATAGTCCGAGGTCAGCCCGGCGACCGCCTCCTCGAGCGCCGCCCCGGAGACGTCGAGCGGCACGAAGGCGCCCAGCGTGCCGCGGTGCAGCAGCGCGTCCAGCAGCAGGCGGGTCTTCTCCGACGAGCCGGAGCCCAGCTCGACCAGGGTCTTCGCCTCGGTGATGCGGGCGAACTCGGTGGCCCGCTCGGCGAGGATGGACCGCTCGGTGCGCGTCGGGTAGTACTCCGGCAGCCGCGTGATCTTCTCGAACAGCTCACTGCCGCGGGCGTCGTAGAACCACTTGGGCGGCAGCCACTTCGGGGCTGCGGTCAGCCCGGTGGTCACGTCGGCACGCAGCTCGCGGTCGATGTCGTGCTCGTCGAGGTGGATCTCGAGCATGGTCACGATCTCCCTAGCGGGGTGAGGTTGACGGTGGACGGGGAGGCGACGAGCAGGTGCCCCTCGGGTACGGGCTGCCACGCCGCGCCGGGATCGAGGGGTTCGGAGGCGACCAGGACCCCGTCGCGTCCCGTACGGACGGACAGGGCGTGGCCGAGCGTCGTGGCGACGATCTGGACGCCGTCGGTGAGCAGCAGGTTGAGCCGGGACCCGGGCGCGGCGAGCTCCACCTCCGCGACGACCTCGGCGACGGCTTCGGCGGCCGGCACCCCGGCGCGCAACCGGTCGCGGACCAGGGCCCAGAGCAGGGCCGCGTCGGTCGGCGCGTCCAGGGTGAGCAGGTCCTGGACCGGCAGCCGGCCGGCGACCTTGACCATCGAGCCGGGCCAGTCCCGGACCACGCCGTTGTGGCTGAACAGCCACGGGCCCTCCGCGAACGGCGCCGCCGCGGTCTCGGTCACCGGCATGCCGACCGTGGCGGAGCGCACGGCGGCCAGCACTGCCCCGGACGTGGTGGCGGCAGCGAGCACCGGCAGGGCCGCATCCGACCACATCGGCATGGCGCTGCGGTAGCGGACGGGCTCGGCGGCACCCGGCGGGAACCAGGCGACGCCGAAGCCGTCGGCGTTGATGGTGCCGCCGCCGCGCATGTCCCGCGGGGCCCACGCCTGCCGCACGAGCGCGTGCGGCGGGTCGAGGAGCAGCTCGGACAGCGCGACCGGAACGCCCAGGTAGGCCAGGTGGCGGCACATCAGCCGGCCTCCGGGCCGGCGTCGCGGGCGCACCGGAAGCCGCTGAAGATCTGCCGGCGGATCGGGTGGTCCCAGTTGCGGAAGGTCCCGCGGCAGGCCGCCGCGTCGGTGCCGAACGAGCCGCCCCGCAGCACCCGGTAGTCGCCGCCGAAGAAGACCTGCGAGTACTCCGCGTACGGGAAGACCTGGAAGCCGGGGTAGCCGTGGAAGCCGGAGGCGGTCCACTCCCAGACGTCGCCCATCAGCTGGTGTACGCCGAGCGGCGAAGCGCCCTGCGGATAGGCACCGACCGGCGCGGGCGTGAGGTGCCGCTGTCCCAGGTTGGCGTGCTCGGGGCCGGGTGGGTCGTCGCCCCACGGGTAGCGGCGGGAGCGGCCGGTGGCGGGGTCCCAGCGGGCCGCCTTCTCCCACTCGGCCTCGGTCGGCAGCCGCCGCCCGGCCCAGGCGGCGTACGCCTCGGCCTCGAAGTAGCAGACGTGCACGACCGGCTCGTCCGGCACGATCCGCGCGGTACGCCCGAACCGCGTGTACGCCCACCCGTCACCGTCCCGCCGCCAGTGCATCGGAGCGGTCAGGCCGGCCTCCTGCCGGTGCCCCCAGCCCCGCTCGCTCCACCAACGCGGGTCGTCGTAACCGCCGGCCGCGATGAAGGCGGCGTACTCGGCGTTGGTGACCGGGGCGGCGTCGATGAAGAACGCCGGCACGTCGACCGGGTGCGCGGGCCGCTCGTTGTCCAGCGCCCACGGCTCGGTGTCGGTACCCATGGTGAACGGCCCGCCCGGAACCAGCACCTCGCCCGAGACCGGCGCGCGGGCCGGCGGCGGCGCGGGCGCGTCCAGGACCGGCGCGCCGGTGCGCAGCTGATGGGTGGCCAGCATCGTCTCGTCGTGCTGCTGCTCGTGCTGCACGATCATGCCGAACGCGAACCCGCCCGCGACCAGGGGACGGTCGTCGAGGCGTACCCGGTCCAGCACGTCCAGGGCCTTGTCGCGCACCTGTCCGACGTACGCGCGAGCCTCGTCCGGATCGAGCAACGGCAAAGCCGGACGGTCACGCCGGGGGTGTTTGAAGGCGTCGTAGAGCTCGTCGATGTCGCGGCGCACCGGCTCGCGCCCGCCGACGTCGCGGACCAGCCAGAGCTCCTCCTGGTTGCCGACATGCGCGAGGTCCCAGACCAGCGGGGACATCAGGGGCGAGTGCTGGCGGATGAGGTCGGTGTCGTCAAGGGCGTCGGTGAGCAGGGCCGTACGCGCTCGCGTCCGTTCCAGCTCGGCGGCGACGGTCAGCCGCAGGTCGCGGGTCATCGAGGTGGGTCCTTCCTGCAACGGCCGGGGACGAGCCGGCCCGGAGGTCAACGGATCAGGTCTTCGCTGGGGGCCCGGGCGTGATCCAGGCGCCGCCCGACGATGTCGCCCACCTGGTCGCGTACCGGCCGGGGCAGCCCGGTCCGGTCCAGGTGCCGGCAGGCGAGGTCGGCGACGTCGGCCGCGCACGCGGCGACCACGGGATCGGCGAGGCCGTCCCGGGCGGCTGCCTGCCACCGGCCGGCCGCGGGGGCGGCGAGGTCACGGGCGGTGTCGGTGAGGGCGTCGTCGGCGAACAGCGCGGAGAGCACAGCGACCGGCGCGATCCACTCGGGACCGGGCTGCGCGTCGAGATAGCGCACCTCGAGATAGCCGCGCGGCCGTACGGGCGGAAACAGCGTGCTGATGTGGTACTCGAGGTCGTCCACCGTCGGCGGGTCGGGCAGCGCTCCCCCGATCCAGTCGGCGAACGTCACGCCCTCCGGGGCTTCCCACCGGCCGTGGGTCCGGCGGAGGCACAGGAGCGGAGCGGCCAGCACGTACCGGATCCAGCTGCCGAACGGGTCCCCGCCGTCGGGCACGGGACCGCTGCGCCGCTGGTCGATGCCGAGCCAGGTCGCCATCCGCCCGCTCGCCCAGCCGGTGTCGAGGCCCGCATGTATTCGTGACGTCGCGAACAGGGCCAGCAACGGCGGGCCGACATCGTGCGCCGCGGCCCATCGGGCGGGCACCCGCGCCGGGGTTCCCGCGTCGAGGCACACCTGCAGACCGGCGGTGCTGCACATCATCGTTCGCCCGGACACGGTCCCTTCGCGGTCGAAGGCGTGCTGCATCGCCGCGTACCGCGGGGTGTCGAGGATGCGTACCGGCGGCCGGTGGGGATCGAGTCCGCACTCACCGAGGCCGATGCCGGAGCGGGCGAGGAGATCGGCCAGATAGGCCTGATCGGCGGTGACCGCCGAGTGGAGCGAGGTCAGGGAGTCCGCCGGAGCGGAGGAGATCTCGACCTGACCGCCTGGTTCAAGGGTGACCGTGCCTCCCGACGGGAGTGGCACGGGGTCGGGGTTGCCGAGAACGGCGGGTGCGTGCGGCCCGAGCGCCGGCCTCAACGCGGCGGCTCGCAGATGCGCCGTGGGGAGGTCGGCGCGGTGGGTGGTCCATTCCAGTTCGACGCCGACCCTGCGTGGTGGGCCGGTCTTGAAACAGATACCGGAGATGTGCTCGGCGGCGTCGGATGCCCGCCGCAGAACTTTCCCGGTCGAATCCTCGTCACTACTTGTGGTAGTCACGGCTCTCCCTTGAGTGGCGATCCCTCGGAGGACCATACACAGATGTTCCGAGAAGCTGCCATCGACGTCGTCCGCGCTCGCCACGAAACCCCAGGCTGCGCCACGGTCACCCATCTCAACAACGCAGGGGCCGCCCTGCCGCCCGCCGTGGTCACCGACACAGCCGTTGATCATTTGCGCCGGGAGGCGGCGATCGGAGGCTACGAGGCCGCGGCCGAGGCGGCCGAGCGGGTCGAGGGCGTCTACCGGTCGCTCGCCCGGCTGGTCGGCTGCGCCCCGGACGAGATCGCCGTGGTGGAGAACGCCACCCGCGCCTGGGACATGGCGTTCTACGCCTTCGCGTTCCGTCCCGGCGACCGCATCCTGACCACCCGCGCCGAGTACGCCAGCAACGTCATCGCCCTGCTGCAGGTGGCCCGCCGCACCGGCGCCGTCGTCGAGCTGGTCGACGACGACGAGCACGGCCAGATCGACGTGGCCGACCTGGCCCGGCGCCTCGACGACACCGTGAAGCTGGTCGCGCTGACCCACGTACCGACCTCCGGTGGCCTGGTGAACCCGGCGGCCGAGGTGGGCCGGCTGACCCGCGCCGCCGGCGTCCCGTTCCTGCTCGACGCCTGCCAGTCGGTGGGCCAGCTGCCCATCGACGTGGCCGAGATCGGCTGCGACCTGCTGTCGGCGACCGGCCGCAAGTTCCTGCGCGCCCCACGCGGCACCGGATTCCTGTACGCCCGCCGCGACCTCGCCCAGCAACTGGAGCCCCCGCTGCTGGACCTGCACGCGGCCAGCTGGCCGGCCCCGGATCGCTACGAGATCCGCCCCGACGCCCGGCGCTTCGAGACCTGGGAGACGAACTACGCGGCGAAGCTCGGCCTCGGCGCCGCCGCCGACTACGCGCTGTCGTGGGACGCGGCGGCGGTCACCGAGCGCATCACGGCGCTGGCGGCCGGCCTGCGCGAGCGGCTCGGCGCGCTTCCCGGCGTCTCGGTGCACGATCGCGGCGCCCAGCTGGGCGGCATCGTCACGTTCACCATCGCCGGCGTGGAAGCGGCCGAGGTGCAGCGCACCTTGAGGGCGGCGGACATCAACACCAGCGTGAGCTCCGCCGACTACGCGCAGTGGCATCTTCGCTCCCGCGGCCTGCCGGATGTCGTCCGCGCCTCGGTCCACTACTACAACACCGAGGAGGAGCTCGACCTGCTCTGCCGGCATCTGCCGCGCCCCCGGTGAGACCCGCTCAGCGCCCCGAGCGGCGCCGGTGCACGCCGCCGCGCGGAGCCCGCCGCCGGCGCCGGAGGGCCGCCACCCCGACCACCCCGGCCGCCAGCGCGACGACCGGCACGGCCAGCTGGTAGGTGGCAAGACCGCCCAGGCCGGAGTCGGGTGCCCGAGGTGGCGCGGCACCCGCTCCGCCGGCCGGCGACCGCTTGCCGGCCGCCGACTTCGACGGGCGGGCGCTCGGGGACGCCTTGAGGTCCTTGCCGACCACCGAGGTGATCCAGCGCGCCACCGTGTCGATCCGGCCGCCGAGGTCGGCGCCGGTGTGCGGGCAGATCGGGCCGTGGCTCACCACCGCGACGACGACCGCCGAACCGTCCGCCTCCTCGGAGAAGTACGGGCCGCCGGAGTCGTGCGGGCACGGGCTGGTGTCGGCCCGCGGTGCCGTGCCGGCGAGGCCTATCACGTCCTCCCGCACCGACGTCACCTGGAACCGGCCGGTACGCAGCCGGCTCGGTTCCTGGGTCGATTCGCCGTTCAGCAGCCCGAACCCGGTCAGCCGCACCTTGTCGCCGACCCGGGGCCGGCTGCGGTTCAGCCGCAGCGGAGCGATGTCGGTGATGGGCTTGTCCAGCTCCGCCAGGGCGACGTCGGCGCTGTCGCTCTGCCGCACCGCGATCACGGTGGCGACATGGCCTGCGTCGCTGCGCAGGTCCGCGCGGCCGACCGTCGCGGTGGTCTTCCGGGCGACCGGGCGGGAGACGTGTTTGTCGTGCTCGTCGCGGAAGCAGTGGCCCGCGGTGAGCACCCAGCGCGGCGAGATCAGGCCCCCGGAGCACGAGCTGTTCCGCCGGCCGCCGTCTGCGGTCGGGATGCCGGTCATGGTCAGCTTGACGGCGAACCGGTACCTGCCGTCGGCCACGCTCTCCCCGTTGGCGACCGCGTGCGCCGCCGTGCCGGGAAGAACGACGAGACCGCAGAGCACCAGGAGCGCCAGCACGAGGTTCGTCGGTTTCCTGTCCATCGTGCACCGAAGATCACCCATAACGGTGATCGGTTGGAAGACCACTTCCTGCTCGAAAACGCTGTCAGCAGATGATCACGGACAGTGTCAACGAGCGACCGGCCACCTCGGTTTCCCGCCGTGCGCGCTTCCTTGACGAACCGCCCCGACTGTGCGGATTGACCAGCGAAGACAGCCCGGGGTTACGGTCGCGACGTCAGACATTTCGCTCGGGTCCTCGCCTTGCGCAACGTTGCAAAAGGCACCGGTGTCGGCCGGTACAGGAAACACACGTGTGTCCCGGGCCGACCGAGGAGACTCACCTGTCCGCTAGCCCGCTGCGCCTGGCCGCCTGCGCCGGCGCCGTCGCCGTCCTGCTGATTCCCGTACCCGCGTACGCGGCCCGGTCCGCCCCGGAGAAGGTGAGCGTCACGGCAGCAGAGAAGCTCCAGCCGCGTGTGGTCACGCGGAAGATACCCCGGCTCACCCCGCGCCAGCTGGCCCTGCGCCACGTCCGGGCGCGGGTCCGGGTGGTGCGGTTCGCGCGAGCCCAGCGCGGCGACCGGTACGCCTACGGAGCAGTCGGCCCGTCGGCGTGGGACTGCTCCGGGCTGACCCGGGGCACGTACCGGGTCGTCGGCATCCGGCTGCCGCACTCGTCGGCGGCGCAGGCCCGGCGCGGGAGGCGGGTCACGCCGCGTACCGCCCGGGTCGGCGACCTGGTCGCCATGCGTGGACACGTGGGCATCCTGGTCGGCAGGTGGCGCATGGTGGACGCGCCGGGCACGGGCCGCCGCGTGACGGAACGCCTGATCTACCGCACGTCCACCCTGCAGTTCCGCCGCCTCATCAGCTGAGCGTCAGAACACGACGACCGAGCGGGCGCCTTCGCCGCGCGCCATGCGCTCGAAGGCGGCCGGCACGTCGGCCAGCCCGATCCGGTCCGTCACGAGGTGGTCCAGGTTCAGTGCCCCGGACACCACCTCGCGAGCCAGCTGCGGCACCTCGGCGTCCGGATCGGCCGACCCGTACACCGAGGCCCGCAGGGTTCGCGCCGACGAGAAGATGTCCAGCGCGCTCAGCTGCACCATGTCGTCCGCCCGGCCCATGCCGACGACCGTGACCTGCCCGCCGCGCCGGGTGCTCCGCCAGGCCGCGCGGATCGTCGCCGCCCGGCCCACGCACTCGAACGCGTGGTCGGCACCCCGGCCGGACGTGCGCGACCGGATCTCCTTGGAGAGCGTCTCGCCGGACACCACGAAGTCGGTCGCCCCGGCCACATCGGCAAGCGCCTTCTTGCTCTCCGACACGTCCACCGCGATGACCGACGCCGCCCCGGCGGCCCGCGCCGCGGTCACGACCGACAGGCCGACCCCGCCCAGGCCGATCACGACCACCGAGTCGCCCGCGGCCACCTTCGCGGTGTTCCGCACCGCGCCGGTGCCGGTCAGCACCGCGCAGCCCAGCAGTGCCGCACTTTCCCAGGCCAATTCCGACGGTACGGGGATGACGGCCCGTTCCGGCACCACGACCTGCTCCGCGAACGCGCCCAGCCCCAGCGTCACGTGCACCGGCGCCCCGCCGAGCGTGCTGCCGTTCTCGAGCGCCGCCACGTTCGCGGCCGAGCACAGCCACGGTTCGCCGTGGGTGCAGAACCAGCAGTCGCGGCAGGGCGGGGACCAGTTGAGGGCGACGTGCGTACCCGGGGCGACGCGCGTGACGCCCGCTCCCGCCTCGACCACCTCGCCGGCCGCCTCGTGGCCGAGGATCAGCGGGTACGGCGGGCTGAGCGTCCCGTTGACCATCGACAGGTCGGAGTGGCACACGCCGGCCGCGCGGATGCGGACCCGGACCTGGCCGGGGCCGATCTCGGGAAGGTGGATCTCCTCGACCGCGGGCGTGGCGCCGGGGCCGCGCGCCACGAGGGCGTTGATGTATGCCGTCACTGCTGGATCGCCTTCGTCTGCTGGAACTCGCCGAGACCGTGCACGCCGAGCTCACGGCCGATGCCGGACTGCTTGTAACCGCCGAACGGCGCCAGCGGGTTGAACGCGCCGCCGTTGACGTCGACCGCTCCCGTCCGCATCCGCCGCGCCACCGCCAGCGCCCGCTCCTGGCTACCCCACACGCCGCCGGCGAGGCCGTAGCGCGAGTCGTTGGCGATCCGCACCGCGTGGTCGTCGTCGTCGAACGCGATGATCGACAGGACCGGCCCGAAGATCTCCTCCTGGGCGAGCTCGCTGTGCGGATCCACGTCCGCGAAGACCGTGGGCGCCACGAAATAGCCCTTCTCCGGTACGGGCGCAGCACCCGCGACGATCCGGGCGTCGGCGCGCTCGATGAATCCGCGTACCCGCTCGCGCTGCGCCGCCGAGACCAGGGGGCCGAGCCGGGTCGCCTCGTCGAACGGGTCTCCCGTGCGGAACGACTCGGCAGCGGACGCGGCCAGCTCGACCGCCGCGTCGTAGTGGCTGCGGTGCACGAGCATGCGCGTCCACGCAGTACACGTCTGACCGGAGTTGAGGAACGCGTTGCCGACGCCGACCCGCACCGCCTTGGTGACGTCCGCGTCCTCCAGGATCACGTTGGCGGACTTGCCGCCCAGCTCGAGCGCGACCCGGGCGATCCGGTCGGCCGCGGCGTGCGAGATCGCCCGGCCGGTGGCCGTGGAGCCGGTGAAGGACACCATGTCGACGTCCGGATGCCCGGCGATCGCGGCGCCGACCACCGCACCGGTCCCCGGCACCAGGTTGAGCACGCCCGCGGGCAACCCGGCCTCCTCGGCCGCGTCGAACAGCAGGTACGCGGTCAGCGGCGTCAGCTCGCTCGGCTTGAGCACCACGGTGCAGCCGGCGGCGAGGGCGGCCGCCACCTTGGCCACGATCTGGTGCAGCGGGTAGTTCCACGGGGTGATCGCCCCGACCACGCCCACCGGCTCGCGTACGACCAGCGAGTTGCCGATCGTCTCCTCGCGTACCGGCTGGGCCGCCAGGTCGGCGTACCCCCGGAGGACCGCGAGCGGCAGTCCGGCCTGGACCGCCTGGGCGATCTTGAGCGGCGTGCCGAGTTCGAGCCCGACGGTGCGGGCGATGTCGGCGGCCCGCGCCGCGAGCGCCTCGTGCAGCTTGCCGAGGACGGCGCCGCGCTCGGCCATTGAGGTGGCCGCCCAGCCGTCGAAGGCGGCTCGGGCGGCGGCGACGGCCCGGTCCACGTCCCCGGCGGTGCCGGCCGGGACGTGCCCGAGGATCTCCTCGGTCGCCGGGTTCTCCACCGCGATCGTCTCGTCCGACGACGGGGCGACCCACCGGCCGTTGATGTACAACCTGTCCCGGTTCATCGCAGCACTCCGTTCTTCATGGCCTCGAGGCCGGAGATGACGGTTTCCAAGCCGAGCGCGAACGCGCCTTCGTCGACGCTGCTGCGGTGCTCGGCGAGCAGGTGGGCGTCTCGGAGGTGCGGGTAGCGCTCGGCGTACACCTGCGGGTCCTCGTCGAAGCCCATGGCGAAGGAGCCCAACGCCGCGCCGGTGACGAGGTAGCGCATCAGCGCGCCGATGTGGGTGGCCCGCGCCGGCGGCCAGCCCGCCGCGATCAGGCCGCCGTACACGGTGTCGGCCATGGCGAGCGCGGCCGGCCGGCGGCCGGGGCCCGAAGCGAACAGCGGCACCATGTTCGGGTGCTGCAGCAGCACCCCGCGATACGAGTGCGCCCAGAGCCGCAGCGCCTCCTGCCACTCATGCGTCGCGAAGAACGACACGTCGACCTCGGCGACCACCGCGTCGGCGACGGCGTCGAGGATCTCGTTCTTCGTGGGAAAGTGGTTGTAGAGCGACGGCCCGGCGACGCCCAGCTCGGTGGCGAGCCGGCGCACGGACACGGCCTCCAGCCCTTCGGCGTCCACGAGGACCCCGGCCACCTCGACGATGCGCTCGCGGGTGAGCAGCGTTCCGCGGGGGCGGGCCATTTTGACGCTCCTGACCTATGGACTCCGGAAAACTTACACCGCTAGTTTTAGCACGTGGACTTTTCACTCAGCGACGAAGAGCGGGCGGTCCGCGACACCGCCCGACAGTTCATCACCCGCGAGGTCATGCCTCTTGAGCAGGAGGCTCTGCGGCGCGAACGCTTGCATCAGCCGGGCCTGGACCACAGTGAGCTGCGGGAGCTGCAGCTGAAGGCCAAGAAGTTCGGCTTCTGGGGCCTGTCGACCCCGGAGGAGTACGGCGGGATGAACCTGCCAGCCGTGCTGCAGTCCCTGATCTGGACCGAGATCGGGCACACCTTCGTCCAGTTCCGGTTCGGTGGCGAGGCGGACAACATCCTCTTCTACGCCAACGACGAGCAGAAGAAGGAGTACCTGATCCCCACCATCGAGGGGGAGCGGATCTCCTGCTTCGCGATCACCGAGCCCGGCGCCGGCTCGGACGCCGCGAACATCAAGCTCAGCGCCCGCCGCGACGGCGACGACTGGATCCTCAACGGCGAGAAGACCTTCATCACCAACGGCAACGACGCCGACTTCGTCATCGTCGTCGCCGTGACGGACCGGGAGAAGGGCGTCCGCGGCGGCGGCACCACCGCCTTCCTCGTCGACCGCTCGATGGGCTGGCGCTCGGAGTTCATCCAGACCATGGGCGAGGGCGGCCCGGCGGCGCTGATCTTCGAGGACGTCCGGGTGCCGCACCGCAACATCCTCGGCGAGGTCGGGCAGGGCTTCGAGCTGGGCATGATGTGGATCGGCAAGGGCCGCTACCTCATCCCGTCGAACGCCCTCGGCATCGCGGAGCGGGCGCTCGGCATGGCGCTCGAGTACGCCAACACCCGCGAGACCTTCGGCCGCAAGATCGGTGACAACCAGGCGATCCAATGGATGCTCGCCGATTCCGAGGTCGAGCTCGAGGCGGCCCGTTGGCTCATCCTCAAGGCCGCCTGGACCGTGGACCAGGGCTGGGACCCGCGGCACCCCTCCTCGATGGCCAAGCTGTACGGCGCCGCCATGGTCAACAACGTGGTCGACCGGGTGATGCAGATCCACGGCGGCATGGGCTACACCCGAGAGCTCCCGATCGAACGCTGGTACCGCCAGGTGCGCCTGATGCGCATCTACGAAGGCACCGACGAGATGCAACGCCTCATCATCGCCCGCGACCTGCTTCGCGGGTACACCAAGATCGGAGGGCACCTGGCATGACCATGTTGTCGTTGGCCACCATCCTTGCCGAAGCAGCACGCCGCTATCCCGACAAGATCGCGGTGGTCGACGGCGCGACCAGGACGACCTACCGAGATCTCTGGCAGCAGTCCCTTTCCTATGCGGCGGGCCTCCGGGAGCTCGGCGTCGCCCCGGACGACGCCGTAGCCGTGCTGGTCCCCAACGTCACCGACTTCCCCCGGGTCTACTACGGCGCCCTGGCGGCCGGCGCGCGCGTCGTCCCCGTGCACCTGCTGCTCACCGCCGACGAAATGGCGTACGCCCTGCGCGACAGCGGCGCCGGCGTGCTCGTGGCGCACTCCAGCCAGCTGAAGACCGCGGCGGCCGCCGCGCAGAAGGCCGGCGTCAAGCTGATCAGCGTCGGCCCGCTGCCGGACGGGTTGCCGGACGCACCGCAGCGGCTGGAGGACGCCGCCGGCTCGGTGGCACCGCTGCCGTCGTACGTGTCCCGCGAGGCCGAGGACGTCGCGGTGGTCTTCTACACGAGCGGGACCACCGGCGAGCCGAAGGGCGCCCTCCTCACCCACCTCAACCTGGTCATGAACGCGACCGTCAACGTGATCGACGCCCACGACTGCCGGCCGGACGACGTGGTGATGGGCTGCCTGCCGCTGTTCCACACGTTCGGCCAGACCGTCGGCATGAACGGCACCTTCCGCCTCGGCGGGACGCTCGTGATGATGGCCCGCTTCGGCGGGGAGGCGGCGATCGACCTGATGGTCCGCGAGGGCGTGACGGTCTTCCTCGGCGTACCGACGATGTACATCGGCCTGCTGGAGGCCGCCGCCAAGGCCGACAAGCTGCCTCAGCTCCGGCTTTGCTTCTCCGGCGGTGCGTCGCTGCCCGTGGCGGTGCTGGACAAGTTCAAAGAGACCTTCCACGCCACCGTCTACGAGGGGTACGGCCTGTCCGAAACCTCCCCGACCGCCACCACGAACCAGCCGGCGTTCGGCACCCGGCCCGGCACGATCGGCCACCCGGTCTGGGGCGTGGAGGTGGAGATCGCCCGCGCCGAGGTCGACGAGCGGATCGAGCTGCTGCCCACCGGCGAGCTGGGCGAGATCGTGATCCGCGGGCACAACGTCTTCGCCGGCTACCTGAACCGGCCGGAGGACACCGCGCAGGCGCTGGTGGACGGCTGGTTCCGCAGCGGCGACCTGGGCACCAAGGACGCCGAGGGCTTCATCACCATCGTCGACCGCAAGAAGGACCTGGTCATCCGCGGCGGCTTCAACGTCTATCCGCGCGAGGTCGAGGAGGTGCTGGCCCGCCATCCCGGCGTGGTACAGGTGGCGGTGATCGGCGTGCCCGACGAGGTGCACGGCGAGGAGATCTGCGCGGTGGTGGTCCCGGATCAGGGCGGTGTCGCCGCCGACGACCTCATCGAGTGGTCGAAGGAGCGCCTCGGCAAGCACAAGTACCCGCGCCAGGTCCGGATCGTGGAGGAACTGCCGATGGGACCCAGCTTCAAGGTGCTGAAGCGGGAGCTACGCCGGACGATCGGCGGTCAGTAGCGCCGGCAGTTCGGCCACGATCGGCTCGTCGGCGGGCAGCCACGGCACGCTGCCGAGTTCGTCGACGGCGAGCCAGCGCATCGCCGTGTGTTCCAGCGCGCGCGGCACGTCGCCGTCCTGCAGCGTCACCTCGAAGACGCGCAGGACGGCGCGGCCGTGCGCCAGCGGCACGTCCGGCCCGACCCGGGCCCCCACCTCGACCCGGACGCCGAGCTCCTCCGCGCACTCGCGGGTCAGCGCCTCGGCGTCCGTCTCCCCCGGCTCGACCTTGCCGCCGGGGAATTCCCAGCGCCCGGCGACCTCCGGCGGCGCGGACCGCTCGCACGCCAGCACCCGGCCGGCCATGACGATCACGGCGGCAACGATCACTCTCGGTGACGATGCGCTGCTGACGTGCTGTCCAAGGGCCATGAGCCAACAGCGTGCCACAAAACTTATCCGTTCAGGTTGAACGATGCGTCCCGATCGTCACGAGAACACGGATATGTGGGCGTGGACATCATTGACGGCGGAGGCAAGACTGTGGGCACCGACCATGACGACATGGCGACAGTTTGGCCACAAGCCGGCAACGACGCCAGGGAGGTGCGGCCATGCGGGGCAGGAAACTACGGGGTACCCGCCCCGATTACCTCAGCGACGCGCTCGCGGTGCTGGGCGGCTGGACGCGAGACGGCGTCCAGCTCAAACGCGTGCTCGCCTGCGACGAGAGCCAGCACGCCGCACTGACCGAGCGCATCAAGGTGGCTGCCGACACCCTGCGTCTGCGTCCGCGGATCCAGCGTACGAACGGTCACACGCAGATCCTTCTCGGCGCGTCGGACGGCGGCGCCATCACCGATGGTGAGGTAACCCTGGCGGCGCGGATCGAGGATGCGTACCGCACAGTGGTGGGCCCTCAGTAATCTTGGCGCCATGACGGCTCCGGTGTACGACAACAAGGGTCAGTACCAGCAGGTCGCGTCCGGCCTCCTCGAGGGCGAGCAGGTCATCGCGGTCTACGACGCGGTCGGCGTGGGCACCGGGTTCATCGGCCTGACGGACCGCCGGGTGATCATCCAGGACAAGTCGTTCGTCGGCAAGCGCTTCGCGATCACCAGCATCCCGTATTCGAAGATCAGCAGCGTGAGCGTGGTCAGCAACAAGAGCTGGGCGGGGCAGTACTTCTCCACCGGCACCATCGCCATCACGGTCGGCCAGCACGTGTACGAGGTCGAGTTCCGCGGCTCCGAGAAGACCCACCACGTGCACAACGTGATCTTGCACTACGCGTCCTGACGCCCGAACGTTCGAGGTGCGCCGCCCCGCCGGGGTGGCGCACCTTTTTGTCTTCATAGACAAAAGTCCATGCCACAGATCGAAAAGTATGGACACCTGATCCAGAAGTGCTTAATGTTTCCTCACCGTTACACCGTTATTACGCCGCCGCCTGGCGCTCCCCCCACGTCCTGGCCCTCCCCACGTCAGGAAAGGACGAACCCCCATGTCCTCCAGATATCGATGCATGCCCAGATATCGATCGGGTGCCGCGGTGGCGGTGCTGACTGCGGGCCTGCTCGTCGCCGTCGCCGCCCCCGCACAGGCCCACGACGTCAACCCCGACGACTACCAGCAGGTGACCCTCGCCAAGGGTGTCGAGGAGGTCGGCGAGCCGATGGCACTGGCCGTACTCCCCGACCGGTCCGTGCTGCACACCGCCCGCAACGGAACCCTGCGGCGCACCGACGCCAACGGCACCACCACCGTCATCGGCACGCTCGCCGTCTACGGCCACGATGAGGAGGGCCTGCAGGGCGTCGGCGTCGACCCGGGATTCGCCACCAACCGCCAGATCTACTTGTACTACGCGCCGCCGCTGTCCACCCCCTCCGGCGACGCCCCGGCCTCCGGCTCGACGTGGGGCAACTGGCAGGGCGTCAACCGGCTCTCCCGCTACACGCTCAACGCCGACTTCACGCTCAACACCGGCAGCAAGGTCGACGTGCTCGACGTGCCGGCCGACCGCGGGCTCTGCTGCCACGTGGGCGGCGACATCGACTTCGACGCGGCGGGCAACCTCTACCTGTCCACCGGCGACGACTCCAACCCGTTCGACTCCGCCGGCTACTCGCCGCTCGACGAGCGCACCGACCGCAACCCCGGCTACGACGCCCAGCGCAGCGCCGGCAACACCAACGACCTGCGGGGCAAGGTGCTGCGGATCAAGGTGAACGCCAACGGGACGTACTCGATCCCGGGCGGGAACCTGTTCGCCCCCGGCACCGCGAAGACCCGGCCCGAGATCTACGCCATGGGCTTCCGCAACCCGTTCCGGATGAGCGTCGACAAGGCGACCGGCGTCGTCTACCTCGGCGACTACGGCCCCGACGCGGGTGCGACCGACCCCAACCGCGGGCCGGGCGGGCAGGTCGAGTTCAACCGGATCACCAGCCCCGGCAACTACGGATGGCCGTACTGCACCGGCTCGAACACGAGCACGGAGACGTACAACGAGTGGAACTTCGCCACCAACAGCACCGGACCCAAGTACGACTGCGCCGGCGGTCCGACGAACAACTCGTTCCGCAACACCGGGCAGAGCAAGCTGCCCCCGGCCCGCCCGGCCTGGATCAAGTACGGCGGCGACACCGGCACCCCGCCCGAGTTCGGCACCGGCTCCGAGTCCCCGATGGGCGGCCCGGTCTACCGCTTCGACCCGAATCTGACCTCGCCCACGAAGTTCCCCGCCGACCTCGACGGCCACTTCTTCGCCGGCGAGCTCGGCCGCGGCTGGATCAAGTCCATCCACGTCGGCGCCGACGGCTCGGTCGGCGAGATCTCCTCGTTCCCGTGGGCCGGCAAGCAGGTCATGGACATGGCGTTCGGGCCGGAAGGCTCGCTCTACGTCCTCGACTACGGCACCGGCTACTTCAACGGCGACGCCAACTCGGCGCTGTACCGCTTCGACTACCTGGCCGGCTCCAACCGGGCGCCGACCGCCGTGGCGAGCGCCGACCGTACGTCCGGGCAGGCGCCGCTGCCGGTCACCTTCTCCTCGGCGGGCTCGTCCGATCCCGAGCACGGCGCGCTGACGTACTCGTGGAACTTCGGCGACGGCAGCACCTCGACGGCGGCCAACCCGACGAAGACCTACACCACCAACGGCAAGTACACCGCGACGCTGACCGTCCGGGACACCGAGGGCCTGACCGGCACGGCGAGCGTCGCCATCACGGTCGGCAACACCGCCCCGACGGTCCGGATCAACAACCCGCTCAACGGCTCGCTCTTCTCGTACGGCGACACCGTCCCGTTCTCCATCACGGTCACCGACCCGGAGGACACGTCCATCGACTGCGCCACGGTGAAGATGACGTACGTCCTCGGCCACGACAGCCACGGCCACCAGATCACCTCGCAGAACGGGTGCACCGGCGCCATCACCATCCCCGTCGACGGTGAGCACGACTCGGCGGCGAACATCTTCGCGATCTTCGACGCCGAGTACACCGATGCCGGCGGCCTGACCACGCACACCCAGCACACCTTGCAGCCGCGGCACCGCCAGGCCGAGCACTACAAGGCCTCCTCCGGCGTCGACCCGATCACCAAGACGCAGGCCGAGGGCGGCAAGACCGTCGGCAACATTGACAACTTCGACTGGGTATCGTTCGAGCCGTACCGGCTGGACAAGGCGACGTCGTTCACCGCCCGGGTCTCCTCCGGCGGCGCGGGCGGCACGCTGCAGGTGCGTACCGGTTCACCGACCGGCGCGGTGCTCGGCTCGGTCACCGTGCCGGTGACCGGCGGGTGGGAGACGTTCACGAACGTGACCGGGACGATCAGCGGCGCACCGGCCGCGGCCGGCACGCTCTACCTGACCTTCTCCGGCGGCGCCGGCGCGCTGTTCGACGTGGACGCGTTCACGTTCAACGTCGCCGGCCCGATCCGCGGCCTGGCCGGCAAGTGCCTGGACGTGGCCGGCGGCGCCACCGCCGACGGCACCAAGATCCAGCTCTACACCTGCAACACCACCGCCGCGCAGGCCTGGACGGTCACGCCGAACAGCACGATCAAGGCGCTCGGCAAGTGCCTGGACGTGGCCGGCGGCGCCACCGCCAACGGCACCAAGGCGCAGCTCTACACGTGCAACAACACCGCGGCCCAGACCTGGTCGGCCCAGGCCGACGGCACGATCCGCAACCCGCAGTCGGGGCGCTGCCTCGACGTGTCCGGCAACAGTCCCGCCGACGGCCAGCAGATCCACATCTGGGACTGCATCGCCGGCGCGGCCAACCAGAAATGGGTGCTGCCATGATCGGTAAACTGCTCGCGGCTCTGCTGTTGATCCCCGCCCCGGCGGCGGTCGCCGACGACCCGTACGACGTGCTGGTCTTCTCCCGGACGGCCGGCTTCCGGCACGACTCGATCCCGGCCGGCACCCAGGCCATCCGCGACCTGGGCGCGCAGAACGGCTTCTCGGTCACCGCGACGGAGGACCCGGCCGTCTTCACCACCGCCGGGCTGGCCGGCTACGAGGCGGTGGTCTTCCTCAACACCACCGGGGACGTGCTCGACGCCGCCCAGCAGACCGCCTTCGAGAGCTACATCCGCGGCGGCGGCGGATACGTGGGCGTGCACGCCGCCGCCGACACCGAGTACGACTGGCCGTTCTACGGCGAGCTGGTCGGCGCCTGGTTCGCCTCGCACCCGGCCATCCAGCCGGCCACCGTGGTCGTCGAGGACCGCGCGCATGCGGCGACCGCCCACCTGCCGCAGCGCTGGAACCGTACGGACGAGTGGTACAACTACCGCACCAACGCCCGCTCGACCGCGCACGTGCTGGCGAGCCTGGACGAGAGCACGTACTCCGGCGGTGGCATGGGCGCGGACCACCCGCACGCCTGGTGCAAGACGCTCTCCGCCGGCCGCTCGTTCTACACCGGCGGCGGGCACACCCAGGAGTCGTACGCCGATCCCGCCTTCCGCGCGCACCTGCTCGGCGGCATCCGGTACGCGGCGGGGCAGACCAACGCCGACTGCCGTCCCGAGGTCGGCTACACCGCGCTCTACAACGGCTCGACCACTGGCTGGTCCCAGGCCGGTCCGGGCGGCTTCACCAACGCGGACGCGACCCTGACCTCGACCGGCGGCATGGGCCTGTACTGGTACAGCGCCAAGCAGTTCACGAACTACTCGCTCAAGCTCGACTGGAAGCTGGCCGGCGACGACAACTCCGGCGTCTTCATCGGCTTCCCGCCCTCGACCGACCCGTGGTCGGCGGTGAACAACGGCTACGAGGTCCAGATCGACGCCACGGACGCCGCGGACCGGACCACCGGCGCGGTCTACACCTTCAAGTCCGCCGACCTCGCCGCCCGCGACGCCGCGCTGAACCCGCCCGGCGAGTGGAACACCTACGAGCTGCTCGTCGAGGGCGAGCACCTGCAGGTCTTCCTGAACGGCACGAAGATCAACGACTTCACCAACACCGACCCGGCCCGCTCGCTGGCCGGCCACATCGGCCTGCAGAACCACGGCGACGGCGACGACGCGGCCTTCCGCAACGTCCGCATCAAGGAACTCGGCGGGAACCCGCCGGCGGACCGCACCGGCCGGATCTCGGGCCTGGCCGGCAAGTGTCTCGACGTGGCGGGCGCCGGCACCGCCGACGGCACCAAGATCCAGCTCTACACCTGCAACAACACCGCCGCGCAGACCTGGACCGTCACCGCCGGCGGCACCCTCAAGGCGCTCGGCAAGTGCCTGGACGTCGCCGGCGGCGGCCGGACCAACGGCACCAAGGTGCAGCTCTACACCTGCAACAGCACCGCGGCCCAGACGTGGTCCGCCCAGGCCGACGGCACGATCCGCAACCCGCAGGCCGGACGCTGCCTCGACGTGTCCGGCAACAACCCCGCCGACGGCCAGCAGATCCACATCTGGGACTGCATCGCCGGTGCCGCCAACCAGAAGTGGACGCTCCCCTAGTACTTCAGCACGCGGGTGGGCAGCGGTGTCTCGATGACCGAACCGTCCGCTGCCCGCCTGAGCTCGTACCCTTGCGGGCCTTCCTTGTCGGCCACCACCTCGGCGAGCCGGGTGCCGCGGTAGACCAGCCCGGCGCCGTCGTCGGTGGCGTACCCGTCGGGCAGGGTGCCGTCGCCGATCAGCTCGTGCATCTTCGGCCGGCGCTGCTCCTCGGCGTCGTAGTGCACCCCGTTGCTGTACGGCAGCCAGCCCAGTCCGTCGGTGAACCCGCGCAGCTCCAGCCCGTAGCTGTCGGTGCTGCCGCCGGCGTGCCAGCAGATCGACCCGGCCGAGACGCCGCCGAGCACGACGCCGGACTGCCACGCGTCGTGCAGGATCTCGTCGAGGCCGTGGACCCGCCAGACCGCGCAGAGGTTCGCGACGCTGCCGCCGTTCACCCAGATGACGTCCTGATCCAGCAGGTGCGCGCGGATGTCGTCGTGGTTGGGCATCGGGAACAGCTGCAGGTGCGAGGTGCGGTACGTGGTCCGTGCGAAGGCGGCGTACGTCGCGCCGATCCAGTTCTCCGGGTCGCCGATGGCCTGGTGCAGGAAGCAGACCTTCGCCGTCGGGCCCGCCTTCGCCAGTTCGGCGGCGAAGTGGTGGATCGCGCCGGGGCGCAGGTCGAAGATGCCGTATTTGCCGCGCTCGAAGCCGGCGCTGGTGGCGAGGATGGTGGGTTCGTCGGCCGTCATCGCGCCATCATGGCGCACGCGTCGGCGGTCTCCAGAACGAGGTCCACGGCCGCGTCCAGGGTCTCGGCGAGATGCAGCGGATCGCCGTCCACCCCGGCGAAAAGCGCGTCGACGCGGTGCCGGAACCGCTCCGGCGCACCCGGCAGCGCGGCCGCCGCGGCCACCGCACCCTTCTCGTTGATCAGCCACCGTCCGGCGGCGGCGTGCAGGGCGTGGGCGCAGATCCCGGTGATCCGGAAGAGGCAGCCGGCGATGTAGCTCGCGTCGCCCCGGGACACGGCCTTGCGGGCCACGCCGATCAGGAAGTCGGCCTCCCACAGGCCGGAGATCACCGCGTCCCGCAGCGCCGGCGGGTAGGCCCGGGTGCGGCCCTGCAGCGCGGCCAGCTCACCGGAGGGATCGGCCAGGATCAGACCCAGGGCCAGTTCTCCCGCGTACGTGAAATCCGGGACGCCCAAAGGGTGACCGGCCTGCGCATGGAACGAGTAGCGACCCTGCCGGGCATCCTCCACGGCCCGGGCGACGCGGTCGAGATCACGGTAGATCCAGTCCACGGGCGCGCCGGCGACGGTGAGCCACCCGCCACCGTCCACCCACGGCCCCCACTCCCCGGGCGCGGTGACACTGCCGGCTGGACCGCCCACCTCACGCGCGAGGGCGTTGAGGGCGCCGACGTCCAGCGGCGGGCGGTAGTACAGACCCAGATCCGTGTCGGAGTCGGGCGTGTGGGTGCCGCGGGCCCGGCTGCCACCCAGCACCACCCCGACGATCCCCGGCACCCGCACCAGGCGCGCCGCCAGTTCCTGCAGTCGCGCATCGCTCACCGCCACGCCGCCATCCTCCCCGGTTCACTCCTTCGGCGCGGGCTCCACCTTCGGCGCGGGCTCTGCCTGCGCCGGTACGTCCGGCTCGGCCCCGTCCTCGCAAGGCAAGGTCAGGTCCAGGGCGTTCAGGTCCGCGGAGCTGAGCAGGCCCAGGTGCTGGTCGAGGAGATTCTCCTCCTCCGGCTTGGTCTCGTCGCTGCACACCGCGCTGCGTCCCACCGGCGTGCACTCCCGGTCGCCGTGACCGCAGCCCGGACCGCCGTGGTGGTCGTGGCCGCCGTCGCCGTCGCCGCGGCGATTGCCGAAGGCGATCACCCGGTGGGTGGGCTCACGGGTGACGGTCGAGTCGATCAACCGCCGCGCGGTCTCCTTGGTCCCGGTGTAGGTCACCTCGTAGTGCAGAACCCGCTCGCCGGGCACGCCGCGGGTCTGCACCCGCTTGCTGCCGGGCGGCAGCGACGGGTCACGCACCAGCATGGTGCGGAACGGGATGGTCTGCGTCTCGGAGACCTGCACGATGCGGACGGCGGGACCCGCGGCGGAAGGATCGGCAGCGGCGGCCGCCCTGGGCTTCGTGGCCGGCGGCGCGGGCGCGACCGGAGCCTCGGTCCGGCGCGGGCCGCGCGTCGCCGTACGGTCCGCCTCCCCCGAGCCGGAGCGGTCGTCGTCGACCGGGACCATGTCGACGTCCGCGGCGTTCCCGACGCTCCCCTCACCGGGTACGGCCGACGGCAGGGCCGGCACCTCGAGCGGCGCGGCGACCACAGCTTCCTGCTTGACGGCGGTGACCGGACGGGCCTGGTCGGCGCCGGTCATCGCGGCCACCCCGCCTGCCGTCCCGGCGACCAGGGCGAGCACCCCAAGCCCGGCCGTACTCATCCGGACGGCGAACGGCAGCCGGGCCCAGAATGACTTTCGCGGCATTTCAAGCAAATGCTGCCAGGAATCACTAGATGTCTGGTTTAGCACCCCAGCATTGTGCGGCCGTCCGCGCGCAGCGCCAGCGTCGCAGCCGCACCCGAAAGGATGACCGCGCGACGACCGACGGGTTTGCGACACCGCCCGACCCACTGTGCGGGGATGCTCGTTGCCGCCGGGCAACCTTCGGAGAATGCCGGAGCAGGCCCACGACACCTGGAGGTACGGCAGCTCGACAGCTGCTCGTGGACGTACAAGAAGGGCCGCACCTGGGTGGCCTGCTGAGCCGGCGGGCCACCCAGCGTTTCTCAGGCGACGGCGACGGCGACGGCGGCGAGCGTCACCGCGGCGCGGACGTCCGCCATCATCAGCTCACCGACGACCAGCCGCAGGGACTCGATCGCCCGGGCACCGCCGACCGAGCCGTACCCGACGAAGCCGACGGCCTTGTTGTTCCACTCGGCGAAGAGGAAGTCGATCGCGTTCTTCAGCGCGCCCGAGGTCGCGTGGTTGTACTCGGGCGTGACCATCACGAAGCCGTCGTGTGCGGTCGTACGATCAAAGTCATGCCCCCCGCGCCTACGCCCCAGCCCCTCAGCCAGGAGGAAGAGGCGGTCATGCGGGCGCTCGGCCGGTTCATGCGGATGCTGCCCCGGATGCTCGACGCGGACCTCGAACGCGACCAGCGGATGTCGCTGAGCGAGTACTCGGTCCTGCGCCACCTCTCCGAGACGCCCTGCCGGAACATGCGAATGAGCGAGCTCGCCGCCGCCGCGGACATGTCCCTGAGCGGCATGACCCGCCTCGTCGCCCGGCTCGAGTCGCTGGGCTACCTCGAACGGATCCGCTGCGAGAACGACGGGCGCGGCGCCAACGCCGTCCTCACCGATGCCGGGCTCGCGCGCCTGCAGGACGCCTGGCCCAGTCATCTCGCCAGCGTGCGCCGGCACATCTTCGACCACCTCGGCGAGCTCGACCTGGACCGGCTCGCCGCCGCGCTCACCGCGATGACCTACGACACGGCGTCCCCGTGCGACAGTGCGGGCTGTGCCGAGTGACAGCCTGCCCACCTTCCCGCCCCGCAGCACCGTCGTCCGCCGCTTCCTGCACGCCGACGGCCGGTTAGCCGCCGCCCAGGCCGCCTTCGTCGTCGCCGACGACGAGCGCGGGTTGTTCCTGTGGAGCGACATCGGCTCGGCCACCATGCGACGGACGGATCTCACGGGTACGCCCACCCGCCACCTCCCCGTCGCCCAGGAGCTGGCGATCCCGACGATGCTGTCCCCTTCCGTACGCGAGACCTTCAAATCCCTGCTCCTCCTGCCCCCGTCCGCCGGCTCCGCGATCTCGTGGAGCTGGCTGGCGGACGGCACCTTCGCGGGCTGGTACGTCAACCTCGAGACGCCCGCCCGGCGCTGGAGCGGCGGCACCGACTCCCACGACCGGACGCTCGACCTGCTGGTGACCGCCGACCGACAGTGGTTCTGGAAGGACGAGGAGGAGTTCGCCGCCGCCCATCCCGGGCCGGAGGGCGACAAGATCCGAGCCGAGGGCGAGCGGATCATCAAGCTCGTGGCCACCGCGGAGTTCCCGTTCGACGGCTGCTGGCGGGACTTCAGCTGCGACTGGGGGCCGGCGCCGCTGCCGGCCTGCTGGGACGTACCCGCTTGACGTATTCCGTTATGGGTATATGATTGCCGGCATGGCACGAGCGGCAACGACGACGGACGCCTTCAACGCGGTGGCCGAGCCCCGGCGGCGGCAGATCCTCGACCTTCTCGCGCAGGGCGAACGCCCGGTCGGGGACCTCGTCGAGCTGCTCGGCCTGGCCCAGCCCCAGGTCTCCAAGCACCTGCGCGTCCTGCGCGAGGTGGACCTGGTGCACGTCCGCGACGACGGGCGGCGGCGGCTCTACCGGCTCAACGCCGAACCGCTGAAGCCCATCCACGACTGGCTGCGCAAGTACGAGCAGTCCTGGAACGCACGGCTCGACCTCATGGACGACGTACTCGAAGAGCTCAAGGAAGCGGAGGCACGCGATGACGGCCACGACTAGGGGCACGGCGAAGGTCACCCTCCCCACGGACACCCAGATCCTCGTCACGCGCGAGTTCAACGCGCCGGCCCGGCTGGTGTGGAAGGCGTTCACCACCCCGGAACTGATCAAGCGCTGGTGGAGCGGTGAGCGGGGCACCGTCACCAGCGCCGAGGTCGACCTGCGCGTCGGCGGCCGGTGGCGTTACGTGATGGAGGCGGGCGGCGGGTTCGAGGTCGCCTTCCACGGCGAGTATCGCGAGATCCAGGAGCCCGAGCGGCTGGTGAACACGGAGGCGTACGAGGGCATCCCGGACCCGGACGGGAACGCGGCCCTGGTGACGACCACCTTCACCGAGAAGGACGGCCGCACCCGCATGGAGATGCTCAGCGAGCACGGCGACCGGGCCGGCCGGGACGCCGTCATCGCCTCGGGCATGGAGGGCGGCATGCAGGAGTCCATGGATGCGCTCGAGCAGGTCGCGGTCTCACTCGCCTGAGGCGTACGGCAGGACCGGCGGCCCGGACCACGTCGAGAAGATGAGGTACGTGTGGACCCGCCCGACCTCCCGCCGCGCGGTGAACTCGTCGAGCACCAGCCGCTGCAGGTCGGCGCTGCTGCCGCAGGCCACGTGCACCACGAAGTCGTCGGCCCCGGTCACGTGGTGCAGGGCCCGCGTCTCCGGCAGGGACAGCACGTGGGCAACGAAGGGATCGACCACACCCCGGGCATGCGGCTGCACCTGCACCATGAGCAGCGCCTCCACGTCCCGGCCGACCGCCGCCGGATCGACCTGCGCCGCGTAGCCGGTGATCACGCCGGCCCGGCGCAGCCGCGCCACCCGGTCCAGGCAGGTCGACGGCGCGACACCCACCGCCGCGGCGAGATCCTTGTTCGGCATCCGGCCGTCGTTCTGCAACAGGCGCAGAATCGCCACATCAACCGGATCGAACTGTAGATCTGCGCCCATGACCCGAACATTATTCGGTGATCTGCCCACGAGGCCGCCACCCCGCCGAAACTCCTCCCATGGAGCTTGCCACCCGGGCGGTGCACGCGGGGCGCGACGACCTGGTCGCGCTGGGGCTGCACGCCGTACCCCTGGACCTGTCCACCACCTACCCCGCGCGCGACACCCAAGCCGAGGCGGCCCGGCTGGAGACGCTCGCCACCGGCGAGCGCATTCCCGGCCCTCCGGTCTACGGCCGGGTGGGCAACCCCACCGTGGACCGCTTCGAGCAGGCCCTGGCCCAGCTCGAGGGCTGCGACGACGGCGTGGCGTTCGCCAGCGGCATGGCGGCGCTGACCGCCTGCCTGCTCGCGGTCGCCGCGGCCGGCAAGCCGCACGTCGTCGGCGTCCGCCCGCTGTACGGCACCACGGACCACCTGCTCGCCTCCGGCCTGCTCGGCACCTCCGTGACCTGGGCGACCCCGGAAACGGTACGGGCGGCCCTGCGCCCCGACACCGGCCTGGTCATCGTCGAGTCCCCCGCCAACCCGACGCTCGCCACGGTGGACCTGCGCGCCCTCGCCGACGCCTGCGGTGACGTACCGCTGCTGGTGGACAACACGTTCGCCACCCCGGTGCTGCAGCGGCCGGCCGAGTCGGGTGCGCGCATCGTGCTGCACAGCGCCACGAAGTTCCTCGGCGGCCACGGCGACGTGCTGGGCGGGGTGGTAGCGACCACCGAGGACTTCGCGCGGCGGCTGCGCCAGATCCGCTTCGCGACCGGCGCCATGCTCCATCCGCTGGCCGGTTACCTGCTGCTGCGGGGGTTGTCGACTCTTCCCGTACGGATGAAGGCGTCCTCGCAAACGGCCGCGACCCTGGCCACGCGGCTCTCCACCCACCCCGCCGTCGCGAAGGTCCACTACCCCGGCATGGGCGCCCTGGTGGCCTTCGAGGTCACCGGCGACCCGCGGGAGGTGGTGGGTGCGGTCCGGCTGATCACCCCGGCGGTGAGCCTCGGCAGCGTCGACAGCCTGATCCAGCACCCGGCCTCGCTCACCCATGGCGTGATCGACGCGGAGTCGCGGGCCGACGGCGGCATCAGCGACCGGCTGCTGCGCCTGTCGGTCGGCCTCGAGGATGTGGACGACCTGTGGACGGACCTCTCGAAGGCGCTTGCGATCATCGAGGGGTGACCGCCGACCGCGCCGCCCGGATCGCCTCCGAGATCTTCGCCCCGGCGGTCCTGGTGGCCGGCCTCATGCTGCTGGTCGGCTGGCACGCCGGCGCCGCACCGGGCGTCTCCCGCTGGTGGGGCCTGCCCGGCGCACTGTTCGCGGCGGGCATCCCGCTGGCGTACGTCCTCCGCGGCGTCCGCACCGGCCGGCTGACCGATCACCACATCCCGGAACGCGAGCACCGCCGCGTACCGCTGTTGTTCGGCATCGCCTCGGTGACCGTCGGCCTGGTGGCGCTGATCGTCCTCGGCGCCCCTCGCGAGGTGCTGGCACTGCTCGCGGCGGGCGGCACCGGGCTGCTGGTGTTCACGGCGGTGACGCACTGGTGGAAGATGTCGATCCACGCCGGCGTGGCGGCCGGCACCGCCGCGACCCTCACCGCGCTCTACGGCCCGGCCGCCCTCCTCAGCCTGCCGCTGGTACTGCTGGCGTGCTGGGCCCGGATCCGGCTGTCGGCACACACCCCGGCCCAGGTCGTCGCCGGGGCGATCGTCGGCGCGCTGATCGCGGCCACGGTGTTCCCCGCCCTGAGTGGATCGTGATCCTTACCGTCGGGACATGGACACCTACGTACGAGCCGTCGGGGCGGCGGCCCTGCAGGGACTGCTGACCGGTGTGTGGGTCGCGGCCGGGGAACTGCCGCCCGCCAAGCGCAGGCTGAGCCGGGCCGGGGCGGTGGTCGCGCTCTCCGGCATGGCCTCGGTCCGCGACTGGGCCTTCCCCGACGAACCCAGCGCCATCCCCGCCAAGACCCGCGCCGTAACCGGCGAAACCCGCGCCGTTCCCGACGAGGCCGAGATGCTTTCCGACGAGGTGCCGCCGCGGCCGATCAGTAAGGCTCGCCTCGCCGCTACCGGGGCGGCGGTCGCCGTCTCCGTCGCCACGATGGTCGGCGGGCGCAGGCTGGAGAAGCGCTGGTTGGGCGCACTGGAACGCGACGGGCACGCGCACCCGCACCGGGCCCTCGGCGTACGCATGGGCCTGATCTCCTTCGCGGCCACCCTGTCGCAGCGCCTCATCCGCGTTCACGAGGCCCGTTGACCTCGACCCCGGTTGAGGTTCTACGTTGCTGCGGTGACCGGAATCCTGCAGCGCCCGTACGCCCTGACCACCGTCGGCGCCTGGAGTCTGGTCTTCCTCGCCGCGTTCGAGGCCATCGCCGTCACCACGATCATGCCGGAGGTCACCGCCGACCTGCACGGGCGCGGCCTCTACGCGCTCGCGTTCTCGTCCGTGATGGCAGCCGCCGTCGTGGGCATGGTGGCCTTCGGCTCGTGGGCGGACCGGCGCGGACCCGCCGTACCGTTGATCGTCGCGATCCTGCTCTTCGCGGCCGGCCTGACGGTCGCGGGCACGGCCACGACGATGCCGGTGTTCGCCGCGGGGCGTTTCCTGCAGGGGCTGGGCGCGGGCGGCGAGACCGTCGCCCTGTACGTCCTGGTCGCCCTCGCCTACCCCGCCGACCTGCACATCAAGATCTTCGGTGCCTTCGCGTCCGCGTGGGTGCTGCCGTCGATGGTCGGCCCGTTCGTGGCGGGACTGGTGGCCGACGCCCTGAGCTGGCACTGGGTCTTCCTGGGCGTGGTGCTGCTCGTCGCGGTGGCCACCTCCCTGATGCTGCCGGCGCTGCGCGGCCGCGACCGTCCCCCGCCGGACCGCATCCGGGCCTCAGCGGACGACGCCCGCCGCATCGCCCGGGCGGCCGTCGTCGCGCTCGCGGCGGTGGCACTGAGCTCGCTCGGCGACCTCGGCGGCGGACTCGCCTGGCTCCTCGCGGCGGTGGCACTCGCCGTGATCGCGGTCGCCCTGCGCAGGCTCGTACCGGTGGGCACGTACCGGATCCGTCCGGGCCTGCCCGCCGCGGTCGCCCTCTGCGCGACCGCCGGCGGCGTCTTCTTCGGTACGGAGGTCTACCTGCCACTCCTCCTGCACGACCGGTACGGCCTGCCGACCTGGCTCTCCGGCATCACGCTGACCGCGGGCGCGCTGGCGTGGGCGCTGGGCTCGGCGGTGCAGGCCCGGCTGGGCGAGCGGGCGGATCCGGGCGTGTGGCTGCGAACCGGCGCGGCGTTACTCACCGGCGGCGCCGCGATGGAACTCGTCACGGCCTGGCTGCATCTGCACCCGGCGATGGCGGCGCTGGGCTGGTTCGCCGCGGGCGCGGGCATGGGGACGCTGTACCCCCGGATCAGCACCCTGGTGCTGGCCGCTTCGGCGCCGGGTGAACAGGGGTTCAACACGGCGGCGAAGAGCATCACGGACGCGGTCGGTGGCAGCGGCTCGCTGGCGGTGGCCGGGCTGCTGTTCGGGGTGGCGCCGTTCCTCGGCCCGTTCACGTTCACCACCGTCCTGGGTGTCCTGACGATGCTGGTCGCGGCACGGGTCGCGATGCCACAGACCGTTCCCGCCTGATCAGAGGAAAGCTTCCGGGTCGAACGTGTCGACCGGCATGATCCGCACCCGGGGCAAGACGCTGGTGAAGCAGTGCGCGTCGGCCTCGAGGTCGAACAGCGTCAGGCCGTCGTCCACCAAGTTGGCGAAGCCCGCGTTGAAGAACTCGGGGAAGCCGACGACACCCACCCGCCGGTCGTCGGCGTCCAGCAGCCGGCCCAGGTGCGGCAGGAAATCCCCGTCGTGGCTGCCCAGCAGCACGTCTCCCCGCCGGCGACCGATGGCGTCGAGCGTGCGCTGGATGCCGATGTCGACGACCTTCTGCCCGGGCGAGCCCGACAGCGGGATGGGCCGGTAGTCCATGGACTGCAGGGCCCGGATGAACGGCGTCGGCAACTGCCCCGACGACGCGTTGAGGAAGAACAACGCCTTGACCGGCTGCGCCCACTCCTCGGCGGCGAAGGATCGCAGGCGCTCCCACCGCGGCCGCTCGTCGGAGTTGGGCCGGCGCTCCAGGATCTGCTGCCCCAGGGTCGAATCGATGTTCTCGCCATCGATGAGCAGATATGTGACGCCGCTCGGGTCGCCCATGGTCGCACCTCAGCCTCTCCAGGTCGTTAGCGAGCAGGCTATCCAGGGCCCTCCGGTCGCCCGGAGAGGCCCCTGGACCGGGCGTCGATCAGGAATTGTCGGCTCCCCCCCTGGAGCCTCCGCGCCGACTGGACCCGGCCGACGTCGAACCGTGGCATACCTCGTCTCCGCCACGACTCACCAAAGGTGATACAGCCGGAGATCAAAACGCACTGATAGGCAGATATAGGTAGATCTACCTATAGAAGGCCATGTATGCACTTGCCATGCTGACCTCTCGGACACGTGGAGCGACGCGGGGTCTCCGCGGGCGGGGTGACGAGAACGCCGCACGCGGGCCGGCGATCTTGATGCGGTGCCATCACTCGAAAGCCGGAAAGGACTCAAGGCGTACACACCTCGGGACTTCCGGCGTGCTGCACAGGAGGGCCCGATCGCAGCGGGGAAGCGGGGACAGCTCATGGCCGGCGACTCAAGCGACGTGCCATTCGAGGTATTCGCCCAGGTAATCCGGCGTTGGTTGCGTCGAGAGGCCTACGACATCTGCGGCGACTGGCACGAGGCGGACGACCTTGTGCAGGTGACGTTGTGGAAGTTGCACCAGCGGTGGGACCGGCTGCAACGCCGCGCGGCACTGGGCGCGTACGCCCGGCAGGTAGTGCTGCGTAGTTACCTGACCGAGCAGCGCCGAGCACACCGACGACTGGAGGTGGTGAGGGATGCGATGGGCGACGCCACGCCGGCGCCGGATCACCTCGCCGCGGTGGACGACCGCGCGCAGCTGCTGCCCGCCTTGCAGCGCCTCGGTCCGCGGCAACGCGCCGTCGTGGTCCTGCGATTTTTCAACGACCTCAGCGTCGAGCAAACGGCCCGGATCCTGGGGTGCACACCCGGGACGGTGACGAGCCAGACAGTAAGGGCTATCGCAGCGCTTCGGCGCGATTTAGGCAGCCGCCCCCTCCGCATGCAGCACGCACAGCCGGCACCGACGTGTACGCATCGACACATCCCAATGGTTGACGAAGGAGCCAGTTCATGAAGTTGCTTCGCACGCTCGCGGCCGTGTCCGCCGCGCTACTGGCCGGGTCGATGCTGCTGTCCGGGCCGACGCTGGCCCAACCCGGCGGTGGAAAGGACACGTGGCAGCCAGCTCTGCTGTCTATCGAACCGCTCTACGGCGGATCGGCACAAAAGATGCACTACACCGAGGGCATCACCGTCGTGGCGCCCACCGGGGCTACGGTGGTCTTCACCGGTTCCGGCGCGGTCGCGACCCTGCCCGACGGCCGGCGCGTGTACGACCGCTCTGTACAGATCCTCGACCCGCACGCCTTGAGCCGCGCCTCGTCGGCCAAGCAGGCTGCCACCTACCAAGCCGCCGGGCGCAGCGTCTACAAGGACGCGATCGCCGCCGGTTTCAGCCCGGAACAGGCCAGGCGCCAAGCGCAGCCCCAGGGCACATTGGACGAGCCGCCGATCGCCAGCTCCGGATGCGCCTACAGCGAGGATGTCCAACCAGATCCCAAATTCGAGTGGTCCGGCTGCTACAAGCTGTACGCCGAAACCGCCTCTGATCCTCGCGCCTGGTACGCCGCGGGCTCCGGCACCGGGCACGGCTGGGGCACTGGAGTGCTCGGCGGTGGCAAGGAACTGCAGAAGGGGTACACGCAGATCTCCTGGTCCGGTGCCAGCGCTGAGATCATCGAAGCGTCGCCCGCGGCCAACTTGCCCGGCAACGACTGCCACAACGTCGGCATCAACCTCGCCTACATCATCGAGGTCTCCTATCAGGCGCCGCTGTGCGACGACGGCTGGTCGGTGACGTGGGACAGGACGCTGCACAAGGTGGAATGGCACGGCAGCAGCACCCGCGGCTCGTCGGACCAACGCTCGGCTTCGGGCGCCAGCACTGTGAAACTGCCCTTCAGCACCCCGAGCGTGACATTGAACTACCGGATCGGCTGGACCTACGCCTGCTACTGCTGAGCTGCCGACATGGTCTCGCGACGGTCGAGGCCGTCGCGGGGCCACGGGAAGCGGGGGATACTTTCGACATGCGCCGCCGTTTCGCTTCAGCCTGCCTGGCAGCCATCGCCGGACTCCTCGCCGCACAAGGCTGCATCAGCGTACGAAGGGCCGCCCCTGAACCCTCGCCACCCACTCCGAAGCACGCGGCGGCCGTGCTGGACACGAGCGTTCGGGGTTGGGAAACCTCCGCCTGGCTCGACGACGACACGTTCTGCGTACGGGCCGCGCGCACCAGCGGCCGCCACGTCGACGGTCAAGAGAACGAGTTCGTCTTCTGCGACCCTGCGCCCGCGGCGTTGAACTCGCCGGGACCACCGCTGCTCCCGGGCAAACCCCGGCCCTACATCGCGCCCCTGGACCCGCAGTCGAAGGAGATCATCCTCATCGGCGCGACGCGGGGCGCGATCACCGACGTCTCCGTGACGATGTTCGGCCGAACCGCCACCGCAGCCGTGCGTCCGCTGCCTGCCACCGACGGACGCCAGATCGGCGCCTACGCGGTCTGGCTTCCACGCACGGCCCCCGGCCGCAACGACATGAAGCTCACCGACATCACCGCCGTCACCGGCCGCGACGCGACCGGCCGGGTCGTGACCCGCCTCGGCTGACGAAGCTCCACGATGCGGCGCCTCCTCCGACGCGGCCCGCAGCCTCCCGGAGCGGCCGCTGCCGACCCGCGGCGGCCCGCAGCATGCGCTGATCACGATCCGACTCGACAGATGGAATCGCCCCGAGCCGGATCTCCTGGCCACAACCGCACCTTACGATCCCTCCCGCACCTTCTACTCGCCTGAGGAGACTCTTCTCGTCGTCGAGGTTGTCTCGCCGGAGTCAGCGCACCGCGACAGCAACGTCAAGCTGCGCAAGTACGCGGAAGCCGGTATCGCGAACTACTGGCGCGTCGAGGACGAGCATGGATCACCGGTGGTCCACGCCTACGAACTCGACGGGCCCACTCGGTCGTACGTGCCGACCGGTATCCATCGGCACGAGCTGCGCACCACGACGCCGTACGCGATCAAGATCGATCTGGATGGGCTGGTGCCCGGCCGCAAGAGCTGAGCGGGGCGCCCGTGTCCGCCAGACGGTGATTCGGAAAATCACTACACGTTGAAGCGGAACTCCACCACGTCGCCGTCCTTCATGATGTAGTCCTTGCCCTCCATGCGTACCTTGCCCGCCGCCTTCGCTGCGCTCATCGAGCCTGCCGCGATCAGATCGACATAGCTGACGATCTCGGCCTTGATGAAGCCACGCTGGAAGTCCGAGTGGATGACCCCGGCCGCTTCCGGCGCCGTCGCCCCCACCGGCACGACCCAGGCCCGGGCCTCCTTCGGCCCCGCCGTCAGGTACGTCTGCAGCCCCAGCGTCTGGAACCCGACCCGGATGAGCTGGTTGAGCCCGGGCTCGGTCTGGCCCGTCGACTCGAGGAGCTCCATCGCCTCGTCCTCGGGCAGGTCGATCAGCTCCGACTCGATCTTCGCGTCCATGAAGATGGCCTCGGCGGGGGCCACCAGCGCGCGCAGCTCGTCCAGGAATGCGGCGTTGCCCAGTTCCGCCTCGTCGACGTTGAAGACGTACAGGAAGGGCTTGATCGTCAGCAGGTGCAGTTCGGCGAGCTGGTCGAGGTCGATGCCCGCCGCCTTGGCGCCCGCGTAGAGGGTGGTGCCGTCGTTGAGCAGCTTGAAGGCCGCCTCCGCCGCGGCCACCGCCGGGGCCTTGTCCTTCTTGAGCTTGGCTTCCTTCTGCAGGCGGGGCAGGGCCTTCTCCACCGTCTGGAGGTCGGCCAGGATCAGCTCGGTGTTGATCGTCTCGATGTCGTCGGCCGGGGAGATCTTGCCGTCGACGTGCAGGACGTTGGGGTCCGAGAAGGCTCGGACGACCTGGCAGATGGCCGAGGCGTCGCGGATGTTCGCCAGGAAGGCGTTGCCCCGGCCTTGGCCCTTCGAGGCGCCGCGGACCAGGCCGGCGATGTCGACGAACGAGACCGGGGCCGGGATGATCTTTTCGCTGGTGAAGAGTTCGGCCAGCTTGGTCAGCCGTTCGTCGGGGAGCCCCACGACGCCGACGTTGGGCTCGATCGTCGCGAACGGGTAGTTCGCGGCGAGCACGTCGTTCTTGGTCAGGGCGTTGAAGAGGGTGCTCTTGCCGACGTTGGGCAGGCCGACGATCCCGATGGTAAGGCTCACGACAGGCCAGTCTACGGTGCGCCCAGGCCGAGGGAATTCTCCGCCATCGTGCGCAGCTGGGCGGCCACCGCCGTGCCCGGCCGCATGGCGTCCGCCAGCGCTCGGAGCTCCCATTCCGGCAGCTGGGCGGTGCCGATGCCGCGCAGGGGGATGGTCACGGTGCGCCCGTTGTCCGGGTCCCGGGCGATGAGCTGCGGCACCCGCTCGATCGAGGCGTGCGAGGTGCCGACGTTGCGCCGCAGGGTGTAGGAGCCGCCCGAGACGTCCGCCCTGGCCAGGTCCACCTTCTTGGTACGCAGGGCGCCTCGCACGGACACCGTCGTGCCGTCGAGCCAGGCGGCCGTACGCCAGGACTTGAGCGCGATGTACAGGCCGAGCAGGATTACCGGCACGCCGACGAGGCCGAGCAGGCGCATCGGGCCGAAGCCGTCGTCGAAGGAGAGCCAGCCGCCGTCGGACATGCAGTCACGGATCTCGGGCGGCAGCATCGACGGCGGGATGCCGGACACCTCGTCGGCCGACGGGCACGAGTCGTCGCGGCCGAAGGCGAGCGGCAGGAGCGCGAACGCGGCCCCGGCAGCGGCGAACACCAGGCCGAAGATGATGCCGAACGCCTTGGCGGCCGGGGGTGCCCCGATGGACAGCTTCATGGCGGCAGCATAGAGGGCCGACGCTCATGTCCGAATCCCGCCAGCCACGGGGCTGGCGACGGGGGCAGACTCGTCGGCATGGAACTGGACTTCGAGCGGTGCTACCGGGCCGTCGACAGCCGTGACCAGCGCTTCGACGGCTGGTTCTACACGGCCGTGCGGACCACCGGGATCTACTGCCGCCCGTCCTGCCCGGCCGTCACGCCCAAGCGGGAGAACGTCACGTTCTTCCCGAGCGCGGCGGCCGCCCAGCGCCGCGGCTTCCGGGCCTGCCGCCGGTGCCGGCCCGACGCCGCTCCCGGCTCGCCGGAGTGGGACGTCCGCGCCGACGTGGTTGGCCGGGCCATGCGGCTCATCGGCGACGGGGTCGTCGACCGCGAGGGCGTGCCAGGGCTCGCCGCGCGGCTGGGCTACACCGAGCGTCACCTGCATCGCATGCTCACCGCCGAGCTGGGTGCCGGGCCGCTCGCACTCGCCCGGGCCCAGCGGGCGCAGACCGCGCGGATCCTCATCGAGACGACCGGCCTCGGTCTCGCCGAGATCGCGTTCGCCTCGGGTTTCGGCAGTGTGCGGCAGTTCAACGACACCATCCAGGAGGTGTACGCGCGTTCGCCCAGCGGTCTGCGGGACCGCCGGCCGGCGCGGCACGTCGAGGCGGGGACGATCTCGCTGCGGCTGGCGTACCGGGCGCCGCTGCACGACGGGGCGCTGCTGGACTTCCTGGACGCCCGGGCCCTTCCGGGCGTCGAGGAGCGGGACGGATCGACGTACCGCCGGGGGTTGAATCTGCCGCACGGCAGCGCGACCGTCGCGCTGACCCCGGCCGACCGCTTCGTCTCCGCGACGCTGCGGCTCGGCGACGTCCGGGACCTGGCGCCCGCGGTGGCGCGCTGCCGGCGGCTGTTCGACCTCGACGCGGATCCGGTCGCCGTCGACGGCACGCTGGGTGCCGATCCCGCGCTCACCGCGCAGATCAAGACCGAGCCGGGGGTACGGGTACCGCGCGCGGTCGACGGCTTCGAGATGGCGGTACGCGCGATCGTCGGCCAGCAGGTCTCGGTCTCCGGCGCCCGAACCACGCTGAGCCGTCTGCTCGCCGCCGACCCGGATCCGGCGCAGGAGCTGCGCGGGTTCCCCACTGCCGACGCTGTCGCCGCCCTGCCCGACGAGGCGTTCCGGATGCCGGCCGCCCGGCGGGCCACCATCCGGGCGCTGGCCGAGGCGGTCGCCGACGGCAAGCTCGACCTCGAGCCCGGCGCCGATCGGGAGGAGTCGGTCGCCCGGCTGCTCGAGCTGCCCGGCGTCGGCGCGTGGACCGCCGGATACGTGGCGATGCGCGCGATCGGCGACCCCGACGTCCTCCTGCCCACCGACGTGGCGGTCCTGCGCGGCGCGCGGGCGCTCGGCCTGCCGCACACCCCCCAGGCGCTGGAGGCGTACGCCGAACGCTGGCGGCCCTGGCGCTCCTATGCCCTGATGCGACTCTGGAGATCATCATGATGTGGTTCACGACCCTCGACACCCCGGCCGGCCCGTTCACCTACGTCGTCAGCGACGCCGGGGCGGTACGGGCGTCCGGCTTCACCGCTGAGGTGGGTGAGCTGCTTCCCCTCGTACACGGGAAATTGCGGGAGGAGACGCGGCCCGCAACGTCGCCGGGTGCGGTGGGGGACGCGGTGCGGTCCTATCTCGACGGCGATCTGACGGCGATCGACGCGGTGGTGGTCGAGCAGCACACCGGCGGGCCGTTCATGGCGCACGCGTGGCGGATCATGCGGGAGATCAAGCCGGGGGCGCCGGTGACGTACACGGGCTTCGCGGAGCTGGCGGGCCGCCCGGCGGCGATCCGCGCGGCGGCGACGGCCTGCGCGCGCAACCCCGCGGCGCTGTTCGTGCCGTGCCATCGGGTGCTGGGAACGGACGGGACTCTTCGGGGCTACCGGTGGGGTCTCGGGGTCAAGACCTGGCTGCTGGCGCACGAGCGGTAGCGATTCATCCTTGCGGTGTCACGAAGCCGACCTGTGCGACGTGACACCGCAAATCGCTGCTTGACTCTGGTGCCGATCGCCGGGTTGCCGAGGAGCGACATTGGACGTCATCACCGTGGAGGATCCGCCTTCCACCCCGAAAGGGCGGCGGGTGCTCACCTATGTCGCGACAGGCCTGCTGGTCATCGCCGCGGCGGCCGGTGGGTACGCGGTCCTGCACCGGGACGAACCCGTTCGCACGGACGCGGTCCCGCCCTGCCCGGGGCTGGAGGCCTCGGCCGGGGACGGCTTCTCGTTGACCTCGGTGGGCGCGGAGTGCGTCGGCTGGATCGTCGAACGGGACCACTCCTTCGGATCGAGCGACCCGGCGGTCAACGGCGTCATCTCGAGGATCGTCGCGGAGAACGTCCGGGTACGCGACCAGTCGAGCGCACCGGGCGGCAAGCCGTACGTGCGGATCGCGGTGTTCATGCCCATGACCGCGGCGACCGGCAGCGCGCTGGCCGACGTCGAGATCCTGCACTCGCTGCAGGGCGCGTACGCCGCCCAGCGTCAGGCGAACGCCGGCAAGGCCTCGGAGCTGGGCGACCCCACGCCGCTGTTCCAGCTGGTGCTGGCAAACGAGGGCACCGATCAGGGCGCCTGGTCGCCGGTGGTCGAGGAGCTGGGCAAGCTCAAGGAGGGTCCGCATCCGCTGGTCGCGGTGACCGGGATGAGCATCAGCGTGCCCCAGACCCGGATGGCGGGCGACCGGCTCAGCGCCCTGCGGATCCCGGCCGTCGGCGCGGTCATCACCGCCGACGACATGGTCGCGCCGTGGCTGTTCAAGATCTCGCCGCCGAACCAGCAGTACACCGCCTCACTGGCCGCCTACCTGGGCCGGCTGCCGGACGCCCGGGACGGCTACCTGGTCTGGGACCGCAGTCCCGACGACAACTACGTGCAGAAGCTCAGGGACAACTTCATCGCCGCCTTCGGCACCACCTACCACCTCAACGACCACAACCACGCGTTCAACGGCAGCAAGCCGCCCACGCCCGGCACGCCTCAGCTGTTCTCGGACATCGTGCGCAACATCTGCTCGGTCGACCCCGACGTCGTCTTCTACAGCGGACGGGACCGCGACCTGCCGGCCTTCGTCGACGCCCTCGGCACGAGAGGCCAGTGCCAGAAGAAGGTACGCCCGCTCATGATCGCCACCGGGGCCACGGGCCTGACCATCGCCCTGGGGCAACTCGACGGCGCCCGCGTCGGCGTGCTGGACGCGTCCTCCACCGATCCGGTCACCTGGGGTTCGGACGGCCCCGGGACGCCTGCGTTCTATCCCGCCTTCCACCGGCTGTTCACCTCCCCGGAACCGGCCGGTCTCGGCTTCACCGAGGAGGATCTGGCCAGCGGTTACGCGATCATGCACCGGGACGCGGTCGTGGCCGCCGTGTGGGCCGCCCGGCGCGACGCGGCGGCGAAATCCCAGCGCAACGCCACCAGGGGCAGCGCTCCGGCGATCTCCGAGACGCCGACGGCGGAGGACGTCCGCAACGCCCTCTTCGGCTCGAGCAGCGACCGCATACCCGCGGCGTCGGGCCCGATGTACTTCCAGGAGCAGCCGAACAACGACCTGTGGCCGGTCGGCAAGCCCGTACCGGTGATCCGCCTCGGGAAGGCGGCGGCGGACTGGCCGACCGGGTACTCCTGGACGACGCCGCTCATACCCAACGGCACGTGAGGACGGACCAGGCCCATGCTGCCTGACCCGGCCAAGTCGCGCGCGGTCATCGTGGGCTCCTCGCGGTACCGGCACCTCGCCCAGCTCCCCACGGTCGCGGCGAACGTCGAGGAGGTCGGGAACCTCTTCACCGACGAGCAGTTCTGGGGTTTGCCCGAGGAGAACTGCGTACGGCTGCTCGACCCGGAGCACCCGGCCGTGGTGCTCGACGCGCTCGCCGCGGCCGCCGAGGAGGCCTCGGACGCGCTGGTGTTCTACTTCGCCGGCCACGGCGTGCTGCGCCCGGACGCCTACGACCTCTATCTAGCGCTGGAGGACGCGGGGCTGGAACGGTGGTGGCACGCGGTGCGCTTCGACGACATCCGCCGCATCGTGACGGACCACCCGGGGCCGACGGCCAAGGTCGTGCTCCTCGACTGCTGCTACGCCGGCATGGCGATGGTGCCCAACATGGGCGCCGTCAACGAGATCGGGGACCGGGTCCGCATCGAGGGCACCTACCTCATGACCGCCGCGGCGGAGACAGCCGTGGCGCTCGCGCCGCCGACCGAGCGGCTCACCGCGTTCACCGGCGCCTTCGTACGGGCGGTCCGCAGCGGCGTGCCGGACGGCCCGGACGTTCTCGACTTCAACACGCTCTATCCCCGGATCAGGAACGCGCTGGAGGCGGCGGGACGGCCGACACCGCAGCAGCGGTCCAGCAACGGCGGCGGCCGGATCGCGCTCGTGCGCAACGTCCGCCTCGACGACCGCGGCCGACCGGACACCGTCGACGACGTCTCGCTGAGCGACGACGAGCAACGCCTGCTGCATCTTCCGCCGGCCCGGCTGCGGGTGCTGCTCGCCGAGCTGAGCAGCCGGGACGGCGCCGCCGCCCAGCGGCTGCTGAAGACGGTCGGCTCGACCCGGACCGAGCAGGGCGTGGCCGCAGTCGTCGACGAGGTCACCCGGGCCGGCGCCACCGCGCAGGCCCGGGCCGTGCTGGCGGCGGCCGCACAGCGCAGACCGGCATCCCTGGTCACGCTCATCGACATCCTCCGCGAGACCGGCCAGCGCGACCAGGTCGGCCACCTGCTGGCCGCCTGCGCCGAGCAACCGGCGGACCGCGTCACCACGCTTGCCGCGCAGCTGCTCGAGAGCGACCACGCCGATGCCCTCGACGTGCTGCTCGACGCGGCGGTCGAGGCCCGGATGGACCGGCCCCGGCCGCTGATCGCCCTGCTCGTCGCGCTGCTCACCGCCGGCCTGCACGACCGGGTGGGTGCCGTCCTGGCCGGGCTCGGCGCGCGGCTCCCGGCCGCGCAGACGGTGGAGTTCGCCGACGCCCTGCGGGACGCGGGCCAGGAACAGGCCGCCTTCTCGCTGTACGAGGGAGTGCCCGCACTCGTCGCGGCGCGACCCGTGGCCGTGGCGGCGCGGCTGGCGGCCGCGATGCACCGGGCCGGACGCGAACGCCAGGCCCGCGACCTCGTCGGCCTGATGGCGGCCCGGCACCACACCCGCCGCGAGCGGGTGACCCTGCTCGTGGCGCTGTGGACCGCGCAAGCCCCGGCCGACGCCGCCGAGCGCCTGGAGCATCTCGACGACCGCGACCTGCTCGAGGCGACGCTGCAGCTCTACACGCTGCCGCACCAGGCCGCGGTCCGCCGGCTGATGCTCATGGAGCTCGAGCGACGACCGCCGGGCAGCACCGTTCGTACGGTCATCGCCCTGCACGACGCCGGCCTGCCGATGGAGGCGCGCAGCCTGCTGGAGCACGCGGCGGCCCGGCCACCGGCGGACGTCATCGCCGTCGTGGCGGGATTCGCCGCAACCGGGAACGACTCGTACGCCCACCTCGTGCTCGAGCGCAGCCTGTCGGTGGACGTCCTCGCGGCGCTCCCGGAGGAGTTGCGCCGCCACGCCCGCCCGGTCCTCGCGCAACGCTCGGCCACCCAGATCGTCGAACTCGCCGCACGACTGCCGGCCGAAGCGATGATCTGGGCACTGGGGACGCTGCCGCCGGACGTGGACCCGGAGGCGTTACGAGAACCGGCGATCGCGCTGGCCCTGCACGGACTTCCCGGCCCCGTCGTACGTGATCTGCAGAGCTCGCTGCCGATCCCGCCCACGCTGATCGACGCCGCTTTCTCCGGTGCGTACGGTGAAGCCGCCGCCTGCGTCGAAAGCTTGCTCGGCCTGGCCGAGCCGGCATCCCGGAAGCAGTTGTACGAGGCGCTCGCGCGGCGGCCGGCCCACGACATCGCCCGCGTCCTCGACGTCGCCCCGGGCCTGACTCCCGCCATCGCCGCCACGCAGCTGGAGCTGGTGGTTCTGCTCGAGACCGCCGGCCGCCACCGTGAGGCCGACCAGTTGTCGGCGACACTGCGCACGCAGCTTCCCCTCAGCCAGGCATGCGCGTTGGCGGTGATAGTCGGCGAGGCGGGTCTGCGACCGCGGGCGAACGCTCTTCTCGGACTGGCTCCGCACGCCGCTGTCGAACCGGCCGACCTCGTTGTCGGCGAGCTGCTCATGGGTGGCGAGCCGCCGAGATGGACCGCCGCGCAGATGTGCGACCGCGCGCGCCTGGATCCGCGGACCGTCGTGCGTCATGCGGTGACCGGCAACGGCATCGGCCGCAGCACCGTCGTCGTCTTCACCGACACCATGCTCGCCTGCCGGCTGCGCAGCGGTCACCTCGTCTCCATTCCGTACCGCCGCTTCGGCGCGGTGACGGTCCTACGGGACGAGCGGTTCACGATCCGGCTGCAGGCCGGCGAACGGGTGCAGAGCCTCGACATCCGCAACGCCGCCCTGTACGGCCTCCTGGTGCGGATCCAGCAGGCCGTCGCCGAGTTCGACACATTGTGCGCGCGGCTTCGCTCCGAGAGTCGAAACCCGGCTGCTGGAGCACGACCCGAGTCGTAGCATCGCCGCATGACTGATACGGGAAGGACCGCGCGCGCCGGTCTGCCCGAGCGACCGTCGCTGGACGGGCTCGAGGGCAAGTGGGCGCGCCGCTGGCAGGAGGAGGGCACGTATGCGTTCGACCGCTCGAAGGAGCGCGCCGACGTATTCGCGATCGACACGCCTCCGCTGACCGTATCGGGCGAGCTGCACATGGGGCACGTCTTCTCGTTCACCCACACTGACACCGTCGCGCGGTTCCAGCGGATGCGCGGCAAGACCGTCTTCTATCCGATCGGGTGGGACGACAACGGGCTGCCCACCGAGCGGCGGGTCCAGAACGTCCACGGCGTCTACTGCGATCCGTCGCTGCCGTACGACCCGCAGTGGCAACCTCCCGCGTCCCCGCCCAAGCCTGCTGTCGCGGTGTCGCGGCGTACCTTCGTCGAGCTGTGCGACCGGCTGACGGCCGAGGACGAGAAGGCGTTCGAGGCGGTGTGGCGGCGGCTGGGGCTGTCCGTCGATTGGTCGATGACGTACACGACCATCGGGGCGAAGTCGCGGGCCGTCTCCCAACGGGCGTTCCTGGACAACCTCGCGCGCGGGGAGGCGTACACGTCGGAGGCGCCGACGCTGTGGGACGTCGGGTTCCGCACGGCCGTCGCGCAGGCCGAGATCGAGGACCGGGAGCGGCCCGGCGCATACCACCGGCTGCGCTTCCACGGCCCGGACGGGCCGGTCGAGGTCGACACGACCCGGCCGGAACTGCTTCCCGCGTGCGTCGCGCTGGTCTGTCCCCCGAACCACCCGCTGGCGGGTACGACGGTCCGTACGCCGTTCTTCGACGTCGAGGTTCCGGTGCACGGCCACCATCTCGCCGACCCGGACAAGGGCACCGGCGTGGCGATGGTCTGCACCTTCGGCGACCTGACCGACGTCATCTGGTGGCGTGACCTGAAGCTCGAGACGCGCGTCGTGCTGGGCCGCGACGGGCGGTTTCTGCCGGACCGGCCGGCCGGTGTCCCTGAGGCGGCGTACGTTCAGTTCGCCGGTCTGACGGTCAACGCCGCCCGGCGGGAGATCGTCCGCATCCTGGGCGAGACCGGGGACCTGCTGGGCGAGCCCCGGCCGGTCACCCACCCGGTCAAGTTCTACGAGCGGGGCGACTCGCCGCTGGAGATCGTCACCAGCCGGCAGTGGTTCATCCGCAACGGCGGCCGCGACACCGACCTGCGGGAGACGCTCCTGGCGCGGGGCCGCGAGCTGCGCTGGACGCCGGAGCACATGCGGCACCGCTACGAGCACTGGGTCACCGGGCTCACCGGCGACTGGCTGATCAGCCGCCAGCGGTTCTTCGGCGTGCCGATCCCGGTGTGGTACCGGCTCGACGACGCTGGCGAGCCGGACCACGGCCAGCTTCTCATACCGGACGTTTCGGCGTTGCCGGTCGACCCATCCTCGGAGTGTCCGCCGGGCTTCGACGAGTCCCGGCGCGACGTCCCGGGCGGATTCACGGCCGATCCCGACGTCATGGACACGTGGGCCACCTCGTCGCTGACGCCGCAGATCGCCGGCGGCTGGGGCACCGACGAGGAGTTGTTCGCGAAGGTCTTCCCGATGGACCTCCGGCCCCAGGCCCACGACATCATCCGCACCTGGCTCTTCTACACGATCGCGCGGTCCCACCTGGGTCACGGCGGGCTGCCCTGGCACACGGCCGTGCTCTCCGGCTGGATCCTCGACCCGGACCGCAAGAAGATGTCGAAATCCGTGGGCAACGTCGTCACCCCCATGGGCCTGCTCGAGCAGTACGGCTCCGACGCGGTCCGCTACTGGGCGGCGAACGGGCGGCCCGGCGCGGACCTGGCCTTCGACCCGGCGCAGATCAAGGTCGGGCGGCGGCTGGCGACCAAGCTGCTCAACGCCTCGCGGTTCGCGCTGGGGCTCGGCGCCGCGGACGCGCTGCGGCAGCCGGTCACCGCGGACCTCGACCGGGCCGCGCTCGCCCGGCTCGCCACGGTGGTCGAGCAGGCGACGGCGGCCTTCGACGCGTACGACCACACGACCGCGCTCAGCACCACTGAGGCGTACTTCTGGACGTTCTGCGACGACTACATCGAGCTCGTCAAGGACCGCGCGTACGCCGCGGGACCGGACGGCGACTCGGCACGGGCCGCGCTCGCGGCGGGGCTGTCGGTGCTGCTGCGGTTGTTCGCGCCGTTCCTGCCGTACGCGACGGAGGAGATCTGGTCGTGGTGGCGCTACGGCTCGGTGCACCGGGCGACCTGGCCGACGAAGTACGAGCTGCTGCGGGTGGCGCCCGACGGTGATGCGGGCCTGCTCGACCTCGCCGGCGAGGCCCTGCGGCAAGTCCGGCGCGCGAAGTCGGACCGCAAGCTGTCGATGAAGGCGGAGGTGCCGCTCGCGGAAGCCCTCGGACCGGCGGCGCTGCTCGACCGGCTGGCGCTCGTCGAGGGCGACCTGAAGGCGGCGGGCCGGATCGGCAAGCTCGACAAGCTCCCGGACCGCACGCCGGAGCTCGTCATAGCCTGCGCGTTCTGACAGCCGCGGCTCGAGACCGGCCGGGACGGTCACTATCGCCGTTCCGGCCTGGCGGCCTCCCCCGTGGTGGCACGCTGGGCATCATGCGCCTGCTGCAATTTCCACTGCGCTCGCCGGGGCAGCGCGGATGACGACGATCAGTGCGCTGGCGGCCGGTCTCGAGCGCCAGCTGAACAACACGGCCAGCTTCATGGCCGTGTCGACCCGGGTCCTGCTGCGGACCGGCGTGAGCCTCCGGGAGCCGAAACCGGCACAGAACTCGGACGCCGGTGCCGTGACGAAGGTCCGGGCGGCGCTCGCCGACATGGGTTACAGCTTCTAGGCCGGGAAGGTATCCGATGACCGACATGGCATTGGCGAGCGAGGCACGCAGCGGCCACTCCGCCGCGACCGACACCGCCACGGCTGTCCGGGACGTGATCGACCAACTGGGCGACATCGACGCGGCGGCCGTGGCGTTCTTCGCCGCACCCACCCACGACGGCGCGGCGATCGCCGCACAGCTCGCCGAGCGGTTCCCCGGGGTGCCGTCCATCGGATGCACCACCGCGGGAGAGTTCCATCAGGACGCCTTGAGCGACGGCGGGCTGTCCGCGGTGGCGCTGCCCGCGTCCGTGGTGCGCCGCGCTGCGGCGACCGTCGCGGAACTGAACGGCGACCCCAAGGCGGGGATCCGGGCCGGCGTCGGCGTCCTCGAGGAGAAGCTGGGGTCCTCCCTGCGCGACCTCGACCCGGAGCGGTACGTCGGGCTCGTGCTCATCGACGGTACGCATGCCGTCGAGGAACGGGTCAACGAGGCGCTCGGCGACGCGGCGCCGCTGCTGTCGTTCGTCGGCGGCACCGCGGCCGACGACCTGAAGTTCGTCGAGACCCAGGTGTTCAGCGGCACCACCATGTCGACCAACGGCGTCGCTCTGCTGGTCCTGGAGCTGTCCGTGCCGTACACGATCGTCAAGACGTCCAGCTTCGAACCCGCGGGCCGGACGTTCGCCATCACGAAGGCCGACAACGAGCGCCGCATCGTCTGGGAGATGGACGGGCGCCCGGCGGCCGAGGTCTTCGCCGAGGCGATCGGCGCGGGCATCGACGAGCTGGACTTCGGCCGGTTCGCGGCGAACCCCCTCGGCCTGATGATCGACGGCAGCCCCTGGATCCGGTGCGCCCAGGAGGTCGTGGAGAACAACGGGCTCAAGTTCGCCTGCGAGATCCTCGAGGGCATGGACGTGGAGCTCATGAAGCACACCGACCTGGTCCGCGACACGACCGCGGCGCTGCGCGAAGCGGTGGACCAGGTCGGCGGCCAGGCCTCCGGCGCCGTGCTGTTCAACTGCGTGTACCGCAAACTCCAGATCGGCGCCCAGCAGCTGGAGGAGCAGTTCATCACCAGCCTCGGCACCGTACCGGCCGCCGGCTTCCACACGTACGGCGAGAGCTGGCTGGGCAACATGAACTACACGCTCACCGGCGTGGTGTTCGGCCGGTCGACCAGCTCCTGAGGGCGGGGGCATGTCGATCCCGCCCGAGGAGGTCGAGGCGCCCGCCGCCGACGCCGTGCTGTTCCGGTCCTCGCCGTGGCGGACGTTCGGGGTCCTGTTCGCGGTGCTGCTCATCGCGTACGTGGCCGTGTCGCCGCTGGTCGCGCTCCTGCTGGGGGCGCCGGACGACCCCTGGTGGTCGACCGTGGCCCAGGGCGCGGTGATCGCGACGCTCGTGGCCGGCGGTTACGCCCTGTCGTCGCGGTCGGCGCTGCGGACCTGGGTCCGGGCCTCCTCCGCGGGCCTGGAGCTCGCCGCCGAGGGCAGCGACCCGGTGCTGCTGGCGTGGCCGGACATCGAGCACGTGGCGGTGCGCCGCAGCGGCCTGCGGACCGTCCTGGATGTGACCCCGGTCGACCTGGACCGGGTGCACCCGGTCGCCGAGGGCGACGAGGGCTGGCCGGCGCTGCACGACGAGGAGGACGGGCTTCCCGCCTTCACCGCCGACCTGACGCAGGTCTGGCCCGGCCCGCGGGCGCTACGCCGCGAACTGGACCGCCACCTTCGCTAGCTCCACAGTGTCGAGCCGGCATCGTCGACCAGTTCCGGAGCCTGCGGCTGGCGCGGCGTCAGCTCGACCTGCGCCGGCACTGCGAGCTCCTCGTCGGACACGCCCATCTCGGCGAGCTTGCGGGCACTGACCAGCACCCGCGACTCCAGCGAGCCGACCGCGCGGTTGTACGCCGTCACCGCCCCGCCCAGCGACGCGCCGAGCTTGCCGACGTGGTCGCCGAGGGTGGCGAGGCGGCCGTACAGCTCGCGGGCCAGGGCGTGCACCGCCAGGGCGTTGCGGGCCAGCGCCTCCTGCCGCCACGAGTAGGCGACCGTACGCAGCAGCGCCACCAGCGTCGCCGGGGTGGCCAGCACGACGTTGCGGGTGAAGGCGTGCTCCATCAGCGTCGCGTCGCGCTGCAGGGCGGCGTCGAGGAACGGGTCGGCCGGCACGAACAGCACGACGAAGTCCGGGCTCTGGTCGAAAGCCGTCCAGTACGCCTTGCCGGCCAGGGCGTCCACGTGCCCGCGCAGCACCCGGGCGTGCTGGTCGAGGTGGCCGTCGCGGGTGCGCTCGTCGCGCGCCTCCATCGCCGACAGATACGCGTCGAACGGCGCCTTCGCGTCCACCACCACAGATCGGCCGCCGTGCAGCCGCACCACCAGGTCGGGGCGTACACCCTGGTGGTCCGTGCTGGACGTGACCTGCTCGGCGAAGTCGCAGTGCTCGAGCAGCCCGGCCGCCTCGACGATGCGGCGCAGCTGATGCTCGCCCCAGCGGCCCCGGACCTGCGGGGCGCGCAGCGCGGCGACCAGCTGTTTGGTCTCGGTACGCAGCTCGCCGGAGACCAGGCCCATGGCCCGCACCTGCTCGCGCAGCTCCGCATAGGCGTCGACCCGGTCGCGCTCGAGCTCGGTGACCCGCTGCTCGTAGCGGCGCAGCGTCTCGTGCAGGGGCGCCACCGCGCGGGCGACCGCCTCCTGCGACTGGGCGGTGGACTCGTAGCTGAGCGACCGCATCGACTGCTCGAGGCGCTCCTCCCCGTCCTGCCGGGCCTGCACGGTCGCCTCCAGCCGGGCGATGTCGGCCGCGGCCCGCAGCCGCGCGGCCAGCCAGCCGAGCGCGGCCCCGGTCGCCAGGCAGATGATCACCACGGCCAGCGTCGAGAAGCTCACCCTGCGAGCTTGCCAGAGGGGTACGACGTAGTCGGCGCGGGTACCGTCGGTGACATGAAGGTGCTTCTGCTGCTGATCCTGGTGCTGATCGTCGTGGCGGTGGTGCTGGCCTGGCGCCGCGGCAGCGTGGCCCGCGAGCAGCGGCAGCTCGACGACGCCCGGGCCGAGGCGCAGCGCTGGTACGAGCGGCTCGGCGGCCAGGTGATGAACCTGCACGCCGACGACCCGGCGGCCCGGCAGGCGCTGGCCGACGCGAGCGAGCGCTACAACGCCTCGGGCGGCCAGCTGCAGCAGGCGAAGACGGTCCGGCAGTTCGAGCTCGCCCGGGAGTCCGCGCTGGAAGGGCTCGCCTACGTGCGCGCCGCCCGTACGGCCATGGGCATCGATCCGGGCCCGGAGCTTCCGCCGCTGACCGGTTCCCAGGGCGCCGGCCGGCTGACCCGCGAGCGCGAGGTCACCGTCCAGGGTCACCAGTACCGGGCCGGACCGCAGCCGGGTGCGGAGACCCCGTACTACTACCCCGGCGGCCGGGTCCAGGGACGTCCGGTGCCGGCCGGGTGGTATTCGACGCCGGTGTGGAAGACCGCGCTCGGTGCGGGCGCCGGGGTGCTCGGCGGCATGCTCATCTTCGACGCGCTGTTCTCTCCCAGCTTCGGCGACATGGGCTACGGCGACGGCTACCAGGACGGTTTCCAGGACGCCGCCCAGGACTTCGGCGACGGCGACCAGGGCGGCGGGGATCAGGCGGGCGACTTCGGCGGCGATCAGGCCGGCAGCGACCTCGGCGGGGGCGGCGACTGGGGTGGCGGCGACCTCGGCGGCGGAGATTTCGGCGGGGGCGACTTCGGCGGCGACTTCTAGGAGCGGGCGGCCGCGGCCTTCATGTCGCGGCGCAGCTCCTGCGGCAGCGAGAAGGTGAGCCGTTCCTCGGCCGTCGTGTACTCGGTCACCTCGCCGAACCCGCGCTGGGCCAGATGCGTCAGCACCTCCATGACCAGCTCCTCCGGGACGCTGGCCCCCGAGCTCACGCCCACCGTGGCCGCGCCCTCCAGCCATTCGTCGCGGATCTCCGACGCGAAGTCGACCAGGTGGCCGGCCTTCGCGCCGGCACCGAGGGCCACCTCGACCAGGCGTACCGAATTAGAGGAATTCGCCGACCCGACCACGATGACCACGTCGCACTCCGGCGCGATCTCCTTCACCACGTGCTGGCGGTTGGAGGTCGCGTAGCAGATGTCGTCGCTCGGCGGCGACTGCAGCAGCGGCAAGCGGGTCTTGAGCCGGGCCACGGTCTCCATGGTCTCGTCGACCGACAGCGTCGTCTGGGACAGCCAGACCACCTTCGACGGGTCGCGGACCACCACGTTCTCGACGTCGTCCGGGCCGTCGACCAGCTGGATGTGCGCCGGCGCCTCGCCGGAGGTGCCGATGACCTCCTCGTGGCCCTCGTGGCCGATGAGCAGGATGTCGTAGTCCTCGGCGGCGAACCGCTTCGCCTCGTGGTGCACCTTCGTCACCAGCGGGCAGGTCGCGTCGATCGCCTTGAGGTTGCGCTCGCGGGCCTGCTCGTGCACCTCGGGGGCCACGCCGTGCGCCGAGAAGACGACGGTCGAGCCCTCCGGGACCTCCTCGTTCTCCTCGACGAAGATCGCGCCGCGGGCCTCGAGCGTGGTGACGACGTGCTTGTTGTGCACGATCTGCTTGCGGACGTACACCGGGGCGCCGTAGAGCTTGAGCGCCTCCTCCACGGTCTGCACCGCGCGGTCGACCCCGGCGCAGTATCCCCGCGGCTTGGCGAGGAGCACACGCTTGCGGACTGGGGCACCAGCTTCGGAGGTCACCCGGCAATGGTACGTGGCCCGGCCAGGTAACTCCCGTCGTGCGATGCGCACCACAGGCCCGCTGGAAGATCCAGGGCCGGATCGCGCCCGGCGAGGCATACTCGGCCTCGTGAACGACACGGATGTGGCCACCGGTACCAGCCGGACCATCTTTTCCGCGCTCAGGGGCCTCGCCGGCGCCCTCGCGCTGGTCCTCGGGCTGACCTGGATCCTGCTGAACATGCACGGGCCGGGACCGTTCCGCGACATGGCGGTCGGGACGGTGCTGGCGGCCGGCGGGCTGGTGCTGCTCATGCCGCACCGGCTTCCGCTCCCCGCCCGGCTCACGGTGCTCACGGCTGCTGCCACGGCCACGGTCGGCGCCCTGGCCGGGTTGCTCACCGAGCGGAGCCAGATCGGCGGGATGTTCGGGTACGTGGCGGCCCGCGGCTGGCCGTACGAGTGGCTCGCGCGGGGCGCGGTGGCGGACGATCCGCAGACCGCCCGGGCGATGGCGGAGCAGGCCACCTGGCAGGTCGACGCGGTGAACCTGGTGGCGAATCTCGTCTTCTGGGGCCTGCTGGGCCTGGTGGTGGCCGCACTCGTCAACAAGGTGCGTTTCCGCACGTAGCCGGCGTACCCGGCGGAATACTCGAGCCATGAGCACCGCCGGCACCGTCGGCACCCCCGGCGTCTGGGACTCCGTCGGTACGGGGCTGCGCCTGATCGTCGGCTGGTTCTCCATCGTCATCGGCCTGCTGAACCTCGTCGTCGAGATGGGCGACCGGCCGGAAGCCGCGTACCTGCTGTTCAACGGCATGCTGGTGGCGGGTGGGGCGGTGCTGATCTCGCTGGCGGCGGTCCCCGGCCGGCCCGGACCGGCCGGCTATCTGGCGGCGGCCGGCGTGCTGGTCGCGGGGATGTCGATCAGTACGCTGCTCACCAGCGACACGGCCTGCTGCCTGGGCTCCCTCGCGGAACGGCACGGCTATCCGTTCGCCGTCCTGGCCCGCGACGCCGGGCAGGGCTGGCAGGTCGACGGCGGCCGCCTCGTCGCCGACCTGATGTTCTGGGGGTACGCCGGCCTGCTCGCGCTGCTGGTCGTGGAGCTTGCCCGCCGGCTCGCGGGCCGCGGCGGGCGCCCACGCGGGATCGGCGGCGCGGACCGCCCGTAGGCTAGGCCGGGTGACCCAGCCGGAACCCAAGTCGAGCGCGGACGAGCCCTGGCCGGTGCGCGTCGTCAGCCAGAAGCTCGGCGCGTGGGTGGCCAAGCTGGGCTGGGTCTGGGTCGACGGGCAGGTCGCCCAGATCAGCCGCCGCCCCGGCGCCGCGGTGGTCTTCCTGACCCTGCGCGATCCCTCGGCCGACCTCAGCCTCACCGTGACCGCGCACCGCGACGTGCTCGACGCCGGCGCCCCCGAGCTGGCCGAGGGCGCCCGGGTCACCCTGCACGCCAAGCCCGAGTTCTATCCCGCCCGGGGCTCGCTGAGCCTGCGCGCCGACGAGATCCGCCAGGTCGGCCTCGGCGAGCTGCTGGCCCGGCTGGAACGGCTCAAGAAGCTGCTCGCCGCCGAGGGGCTGTTCGCCCGCGAGCGCAAGCGCCGGCTGCCGTTCCTGCCGCAGCGCATCGGCCTGATCACCGGGCGCGCGTCGGCCGCCGAGCGGGACGTGCTGATGAACACCCGGCGGCGCTGGCCGGGGGTCGACTTCCGGGTGATCAACGTGCCCGTGCAGGGCCCGACCGCGGTGCCGCAGATCATCGACGCGCTCAAGGTGATGGAGAACGACGACACCATCGACGTGATCGTCATCGCGCGCGGCGGCGGCAGCGTCGAGGACCTGTTGCCCTTCTCCGACGAGGCACTGTGCCGGGCCGTCTTCGGCTGCCGTACGCCGGTGGTCAGCGCGATCGGCCACGAGACCGACGCGCCGCTGCTGGACTACGTCGCCGACCTGCGAGCCTCCACGCCCACCGACGCGGCCAAGCGGATCGTGCCGGACCTGGCCGAGGAACGCCTGATCGTCGAGCAGGCGCGGCGCCGCCTGGACCGGGCCGTACTGACCCTGATCGACCGCGAGACGCACCGGCTGGAGGCCTTCCGGTCGCGGCCGTCGCTGGCCCGCCCCGAGACCCTCGTCGAGCAGCGGGCGGCCGAAATCGCCGGACTGCGCGACCGGGCCACCCGCAGCCTGGAGCACCGGCTCCGCCGCGCCGACGACGAGCTGCGCCACACCCTCGCCCGGCTGCGGGCCCTGTCGCCCGCCGCCACCCTGGAGCGCGGGTACGCGATCGTGCAGCGCGCCGACGGCCACGTGGTCCAGGCGGCGGGCGAGGTCGCGACCGGAGATGTTCTACGCGTACGGCTGGCCGACGGCGAGCTGCGCACGGAGGTACAGGAGAGCACCCCATGACCGACGAGAACCTCAGCTACGAGCAGGCCCGCGGCGAGCTGGCGACGGTCGTCGAGAAGCTGGAGCAAGGCGGCGCCTCGCTGGAGGAGTCACTCGCGCTGTGGGAGCGCGGGGAGAAGCTCGCCGACGTCTGCCAGCGCTGGCTGGACGGCGCCCGGGAGCGCATCGAGGCGTCCCGGGCGGCCCGCTCGGAATAGGGCGTCTCACCCGCCGCGCTGCCCCGTCACGGCAGCGACGAGGCCAGCGTCTCCAGGGTCTGTTCCTCCGCCGGGCCCACCACGATGATCGTCCGGCCCTTTTCGAGGAGCACCAGCGCGTCCTCGCCCGGGCGCCCGTCGTACCGTTGCCAGGTGCGGGCCCCGGCCCGGAACGTGCCCACCGCCTCCGGGTCCTTGCCGAGCTCGGCCGGGATCAGGGTGGCGGTCGCGAGGCTGCTCTCGATCAGCTGAAGCGGCTTGGCGTCCGGATCGGCGTAACCCAGGCGCAGGGTGGCGCCGCCGGACTCGCGCTTGAACGTCGCGCTCTGCACGTGCCAGTCCGCGCCGAGCCCCTGCGGCGCGGCGACCTCGAAGGCCGCCGCCGAGCGGGCCTCCTGGAGCGTCGGCTCCGGATCCACGGCGACCGGTTTGTCCCCGTCGAGCACAAGCCGGTAGAAGAGCAGCAGCAACGCGATCGGGACGAGCAGGACGGCGAGCGACAACGCCATGTCCCGCGGCCGGCGCTGGGCACGCTCGCCGACGGTGGGGGTCTCGGGGCTGGACACCCCACCATTGTTAACCATGTCGCGCTGACGCGACTTGGCGCAGGTCGGCATGTGAGGATCGGTGACGACCACACCCCGCACCGTCGCGAGGAGGCCCCGTCATGCCAGTTGCCGCCAATCCCCAGGATCTCGACCGCAACATCGCCCTCGACCTCGTCCGTGTCACCGAAGCCGCCGCGATGGCGGCCGGCCGCTGGGTCGGCCGCGGCGACAAGAACGGTGGCGACGGCGCGGCCGTGGACGCCATGCGCAAGCTCATCAACTCGATCCAGATGCGCGGCGTCGTGGTGATCGGCGAGGGCGAGAAGGACGAGGCGCCCATGCTCTTCAACGGAGAGCAGGTCGGCGACGGCACCGGACCCGAGGTCGACGTCGCGGTCGACCCCGTCGACGGCACCACGCTGATGAGCAAGGGCATGCCGGGCGCGGTCGCCGTGCTCGCGGTCGCCGAGCGCGGCGCGATGTTCGACCCGAGCGCCGTCTTCTACATGGAGAAGATCGCGGTCGGCCCGGACTGCGCCGACGTGATCGACATCAATGCGGGCGCGACCGAGAACCTGCGTCGCATCGCCAAGGCGAAACACTCGTCCGTCTCCGACGTCACCGTCTGCATCCTGGACCGGCCGCGGCACCAGAAGCTGGTCGAGGAGGTACGCGCGGCCGGCGCCAACATCAAGTTCATCTCGGACGGCGACATCGCGGGCGCCATCTCCGCGGCGCGTACGGAGTCCGACGTCGACGTGCTGATGGGCATCGGCGGCACCCCGGAGGGCATCACCGCGGCGTGCGCGCTCAAGTGCCTCGGCGGCGAGATCCAGGCCAAGCTGTGGCCGCTGGACGACTCGGAGCGGGAGAAGGCAATCGCGGGCGGCCACGACCTCGACCGGGTACTGACCACCGACGACCTCGTGACCGGTGACAACTGCTTCTTCGTGGCCACCGGCGTGACCTCGGGTGACCTGCTCAAGGGCGTGCGCTACCGCGCCGGCGGGGCGCACACCCAGTCGATCGTGATGCGCTCCAAGAGCGGCACGATCCGGGTCATCGACTCGTACCACCGGCTGGAGAAGCTGAAGCTCTACTCGTCGGTCGACTTCGACGGTCACCTACCCACGGTGCGCGAGTGACCCGGACGGCCCCGTTGCCGCCGGCGGTTACCGCCGGTCGGCGCCTGGTCGGCGTCGTGCTCGCGGTGACGTCGGGCGTCGCGCTGGCTGTCCAGTCGAGGATCAACGGCGAGCTTTCCGTACGCCTCGACGACCCGATCGGCGCCGCACTGATCTCCTTCGGCTCCGGCCTGCTGCTGCTGACGGTGCTCGTACCGTTGCTGCCGGCGGGCCGGGCCGGCCTGCGACACCTGCGCGACGGCCTGCGCGACCGCCGGATCCGCCCGTGGCAGTGCATCGGCGGCATGTGCGGCGGTTTCCTGGTCGCCACCCAAGGCCTGACCGTGCCCACGCTCGGGGTCGCCGTGTTCATCGTGGCCGTCGTCGCGGGCCAGTCCTCGAGCAGCCTGATGGTGGACCGGGCCGGCGCGGGCCCGGCCGGCCCGCAGCCGGTGACCGTTCCCCGCCTGGCGGGGGCGATCCTCACGGTGTGCGCGGTGCTGATCGCCGTGGGCGACCGCATCGGTCACCCCAGCGCCCTCGCCCTGGCCGTCCTCCCGCTGCTCGCGGGCCTCGGGATCGCCTGGCAGCAGGCGATCAACGGCCACGTCCGGGTGGTCTCGGGCAGCGCCATGGTGGCCGGCCTGGTCAACTTCGTCACGGGTACGGCCGTCCTGCTCCTGGCCTTCGCCGCATCGGCCCTGCTGCGCGGCGTCCCGTCCCACCTCCCCGCCGGCCCCTGGTGGCTGTACGTCGGTGGCACGCTGGGCATCGTCTTCATTGCGGTCGGCGCGGCGGTGGTGCGCACCATCGGCGTACTCCTGCTGGGACTCGGCATGATCGCGGGCCAGGTCACCGGCGCCCTACTGATCGACGCCCTGCTCCCGGCCGGCGCCGGTACACCCGGCTGGAACACGGTCCTGGGTGCCGCCCTGACGCTGCTGGCGGTGGGCGTGGCGGTGGTACCGGCCCGGCGGTCGTGACGCCTCAGATGTCGGTCAGCGTCACGCCGGGATCGTAGGAGACGGCCACCGGCTTCGGCCGGCGACGGCGGAAGGCGATCGCGGCGATTACCCCACCCAGCAGGCCGAGCAGGTGCCCCTGCCAGGAGACCGGCTGGTCGGTGGGGAGGATGTTGTAGATCTGGTACCAGTACAGCAGCCCGATGAACGCCGCCACGCCCAGGTTCCACCAGCTGCGCTCGACGAAGCCGCGGGCGAAGAGCAGTCCCAGGTAGCCGAAGACCACCCCGCTCGCCCCCACGACGACGCTGCTCGGGTCGCCGATGAGCCAGACACCGAAGCCGCTGACCAGGACGATCACCAGGGTCGACCAGAGGAACCGGCGGGTGCCTCCGGCCAGCGCGAACGTGCCGACCAGGATGAGCGGCACGCTGTTGCCGTACAGGTGGTCCCAGCCGGCGTGCAGGAACGGGCTGAAGAGGACGCCGTCGAGGCCGTCGAGCCGCCGGGGGATGATGCCGGCCGCCACGTCGAGGGAGCCGGCACCGACGCCCTGGTCGATCGCCTCGATGAGGAAGAGCAGCGGGATGACCGCGCACATCGCCACGAAGGCACGGCCGATGGAGGCGAAGAACGCTTCGGTGCCGACCTTCGCCGCCGCGTCGTCGTGTGCACCCGGATAGCCCATTCCCCGATGGTTACCGATGGCCGCCACTGTGCCAACCCGCCGTGTCGGATCGGGCACGGTCAGCTGAGCTCGCGGGTGGCCTTCCGGATGGTGGCGCGGAACGCCGAGATCTGCGTGTACACGCCCGGAAAGCCCTTGCGCGCACAGCCGAGTCCCCAGCTCACGATGCCGACCTGGACCCACTTGTCGCCCGCCGGGCGCACCATGGGACCGCCGGAGTCGCCCTGGCAGGTGTCGACGCCCTTCTTGCCGGCGCAGATGGACTCGTCCTGCACCAGCTCGACGCCGACCTTCCGGTACGCCTTCGCGCAGGCGCCGTCGGAGACCACCGGCACGGACGCGTACCGCAGGCGCTTCTCCTGGCGCAGCGACTGCTCGCTGGTCTGGCCCCAGCCGAGCACGGTGAGCGGTCCCGCCTCGTCCGCGCCGCCGTGGCCGAGCTCGAGGGTAGGCAAATTCAGCGCACGGTCCAGTTTGATCAGCGCCCAGTCTTCGCCGCGGGTCTCACCGTGGAAGCCCTCGGCGCGTACGACGGCCACCGAGCGCGCCTCGACGGCGTCGGCGGACTTCAGATTGGTCACGCCGGCCACGACGCCGATGCTGTCGTCCGGCCCGCTGCCGTTGACGCAGTGACCGGCGGTGAGCACCACCCGTGGTGCGGTCAGGGCCCCGCCGCAGCCCATGGAGAGCCGCACCATCCACGGGAACCGGCCGGCGGGCGCCAGGTCTCCACCGACGACCCCGCGGACCGGCGGTGTGCCGCCCGTGGCGTGCGAGGTGTCCCCCGCCTGGGCGGCTATCTGACCCGCGGTCAGCACGGAGGCGAGAACACCGAGGACGACCAGCGAGGCGACTTTCCGGACCATGTGGACATTTGATCACTCACCGCGACACGCAAAAGGGGTACGCGCCGAAGCGCGTACCCCTTTTGTCAGGTCGTCTAGTACCAGCCCGTGTTCTCCGAGTGCGACCACGCACCGCACGGGGAGTTGTACCGGCCCTCGATGTATTTGAGACCCCACTTGATCTGCGTCGCGGGGTTGTCCTCCCAGTCGTCGCCTTCCGAGCCCATCTTGCTGCCGGGCAGGGCCTGCGGGATGCCGTACGCGCCGGAGCCGGAGTTCTCGGCGTGGTGGTTCCAGCCGCTCTCCCGCTTCCACAGCTTGTCCAGGCAGGGGAACTGGTCGATCTCGAAACCGGCGTCCAGCATCAGCGCGCAGCCGGTGGCCCGGTTGCCGCTGTACTCGTCACAGGACGACGGGATGTCTCCGGTGTAGGGCACCGTGCCACCGTCGCCGGATTTCGCGGCTTTCTTGGCCGCTGCGGCCTTCTCCGCGGCCTTCTTCTTCTCGATGGCCTTCTTCTCGAGCGTGCGCGCCTTGCCGGCGGCGGCCTTGGCCTCGATCGCGGCCTTCGAGGCGGCTTCGCCCTCCGCCTCGCGCTGGTACGCACGGACGGCGGCGTGCTGGTTGTGCCGCTCCTTGAGGAGCTGCATCTCGTCCGTGTCCGCCTGCACCACCATCTGAGCCTGGGCGCTCTGCGCCTGGACTTCCTGGTCCTTCCCGAGGTAGACCCCGCCGATCACGCCTGCGACGAGCAGACCCACCGAGGCCACACGGATTCCGACCCGGCTCCAGAGCCGATTCACGAAGATTTCCCTTCGTAGGGGGCAATGACGCGGAACGTATCCACCGGCTCGGTCCCACCGGCGGCGCCTCGCACCGCGAGCATCGACGACCCCTCCGGGCCGCGCGCGCCGGCGTTCGTCGCCCGGCTCGGTGGCCGGCGATCGATGTCCGACCGGGGTGGCCACCCGCATGATGCTCGCCAGCCACCATGGCGCACGGTGAAGTGGATGTGAAACGGCAACGCCCATCAGTGAAATGAATCACAGTACGTTTAGGATTTAATCGGCCTATACCAGGTCCTATTCGCTCACCCGTACGGTATAACGCACGTCACTTTTTGTAATTGACCCCGAACACGCCGTGAGGCGGGAATCCGGCCGGATTCCCGCCTCACGATGACGCAGCGTCAGAGCGGAATCTCCTCCAGGAGATCGGTGACGACCTCTGCGATCGGGGACCGCTCGGATCTCGTCAGGGTGACATGCGCGAAGATCGGGTGGCCCTTCAGTGCCTCGATCACCGCCGTCACGCCGTCGTGGCGCCCCACCCGCAGGTTGTCGCGCTGGGCGACGTCGTGGGTGAGCACCACCCGCGAGCCCTGACCGATCCGGGACAACACCGTCAGCAGCACGTTGCGTTCCAGTGACTGCGCCTCGTCGACGATCACGAACGAGTCGTGCAGGCTCCGGCCACGGATGTGGGTCAGCGGCAGCACCTCGAGCATCCCGCGGGCCATGACCTCCTCCATGACGTTGGCGTGCACGACCGCGCCCAGCGTGTCGAACACCGCCTGCGCCCAGGGCGACATCTTCTCCGACTCGCTGCCCGGCAGATAGCCCAGCTCCTGGCCACCGACGGCGTACAGGGGGCGGAAGACCACGACCTTCTTGTGGCGGTTGCGTTCCATCGTCGCCTCGAGGCCGGCGCACAGCGCCAGCGCCGACTTGCCGGTGCCGGCCCGCCCGCCGAGCGACACGATGCCGATCGACTCGTCCAGCAGGATGTCCAGCGCCACCCGCTGCTCCGCGGAGCGGCCCCGGAGGCCGAACGCCTCCCGGTCCCCGCGGACCAGCTTCACGGTCTTGTCCGGGTTGACCCGGGCCAGCGCCGACCCGCGGGGCGAGTGGACCACCAGACCGGTGTGGCACGGCAGGTTCTCGGTCTCCTCCAGCTCGAGCTCGTCACCGGCGTACAGGCGGTTGACGACATCTTCGTCCAGCTTCAGGTCGGACATACCGGTCCAGGTCGGGTCGCTGGCCTGGCCGTGCCGGTACTCGTCCGCGGTGAGGCCCACCGACGCCGCCTTGACCCGCAACGGCATGTCCTTGCTGACCAGCGTGACTTCCCGGCCCTCGGCGGCGAGCCCCAGTGCCACGGACAGGATCCGGGTGTCGTTGGAGTCGTTGCGGAAGCCCTGCGGCAGCACGCTCTGATCGGCGTGGTTGAGCTCCACGCGCAGCGTGCCGCCCTCGTCGTTGCAGAGCACCGGGTGGTCCAGCCGCCCGTGCTTGATCCGCAGCTCGTCGAGCATGCGCAGCGACTGGCGGGCGAACCAGCCGAGCTCGGGATGGTGCCGCTTGCCCTCCAGCTCGGAGATCACCACGAGGGGGATGACCACCTCGTGGTCGGTGAACCGGCGGAACGCTGCCGGATCGGACAGCAGGACCGAGGTGTCCAGCACGAAGACCCGACCGGCTGGGGCGGGCTCCGCGTCTGCGTGCCGATCCCGGGACGACCGGCGTCCCGTGGAGGCGCTGCTGGAGACTTTGGCGGCCGGGTCGGTGTGGGCCCCGGCGTCATTACGGCGAGATGTCACAGGCCTGCTCCAGCGGGCGTGCAACCCGGTCCGCCCGCGGTCCGCCACGTCCGGCGCCCGTCTCTAGCACGGGGTCGGGATGCTGGCCCCGTGGCGTACTCCGTCGCAGGTCCGGGCCGGCCGGCTGGCTCGGGAGAACCCCGTGCCATACGTAGAACGCTAGCTGCCAAGAGCCACCTGCGGTAGTACCCGCGAGATACGCCAATTCGGCGCCGTTCCGCCGGACCGCAATGAGCCGAACGGCGGGTACGCTGGAACTTGTGCCTGAGACACCGCTTAGCAACGCGCGCCCCACGCACCCTCTCAGCGTCGCGGAGGCCTGGCGATTCACCGCCTCCCGCGCCAAGGAAACCACCTTCTTCTTCGACTTCGACGGCGTGCTGTCGCCCGTCACGGACGACCCTGACGCCTCGCAGCCGGTCCCGTCCGTGCTCGGCGTCCTCGAGCAGCTCGCCGCCAAGGTGGCCCGGGTGGCGATCGTGTCGGCCCGGCCGGTGAGCTTCCTGCGCTCCCGCTTCGAGTCGCTCGAGCACGTCGACCTCTACGGGCTGTACGGCCTCGAGGTCTGGCACGACGGCGACGTCGTGACGGAGCCGGCCGCACTCCCCTGGGTGCCCGCGATGGCCGACCTGGCCGAGCGCGCCAAGGTCGAGCTCCCCGACGCCATCCTGGTCGAGTACAAGCGGCTGTCCGTCGCCCTGCACTACCGGACGGCGCCGCAGCTCGCGCCCGAGGTCGAGCGCTGGGGCCACGAACAGGCCGAACGCCTGGGCCTGCGGATCCAGGGCGGCCGCATGGTGGTCGAGCTGAAGCCCCCGGTCGACCAGGACAAGGGCATGGTGATCAGCGAGGGCGTCCTCAACGCCGGCTGCGCCTGGTATTTCGGGGACGACATGTCCGACATCAAGGCCTTCGACGCGCTACGCGCCCGCGAGGCGGTGGACCCGGAGTTCTTCGGCATGTGCGTCGCGGTCGCCAACCCGGAGACCGGCGCCGACGTGTCCAGCGCGGCGGACCTGACGCTGGAGTCACCGGAGGCGGTCGCCGGGTTCCTCGCCGAGGCACTGCCCGTCTTCGGCCGCTGAGCCGCCGGGTCGCCTCAGGCGCCGTAGCGGCGCTGGCGGCCCGCATACGAGCGCAGCGCCCGGAGGAAGTCCGTCCGGCGAAAATCCGGCCAGTTCGCGTCGTGGAAGTAGAACTCCGAGTGCGCCGACTGCCACAGCAGGAAGCCCGACAACCGCTGCTCCCCGCTGGTACGGATGACCAGGTCGGGATCCGGCTGCCCCTTCGTGTAAAGGTGCTCGGCGATGTGCTCCACGTCGAGGATCTCGGCGAGCTCCTCGATGGTGCGCCCGGCCGCGGCGTGCTCGTGCAGCAGGGACCGGACCGCGTCGGTGATCTCGCGGCGGCCGCCGTACCCGACGGCCATGTTGACCTCGACGCCGCCGGAGCGTTCGCGGGTCTTCTCCTGGGCCGCCTTGAGGGTCGTCGCTGTGGGCGCGGGCAGCAGGTCGAGCGCGCCGACGATGCGCAGGCGCCACGGGTTGCCGTCCTCGGCGAGTTCGGTCGCGAGGTCCTCGATGATTTTGACGAGCGGGTCCAGCTCGGCGGCGGGGCGCTGGAGGTTGTCGGTCGCCAGCAGGTAGAGGGTGACGTGCTTGATGCCGGCCTGGTCGCACCAGCCGAGCAGCTCCTTGATGCGGACCGCGCCGACCCGGTGGCCGTCGTTGGGGTCGACGTAGCCCATCTCGCGGGCCCAGCGGCGGTTGCCGTCGCACATGACCCCGACGTGCTGCGGCACCGGCTTGCCGGCCAGCTTGCCGGCGAGCCGTCGCTCGTACACCGAGTAGACCAGGGACCGGAGACTCATCACCGCCAGCCTATCGACAGCGGGCCCCGGCTCAAGGGGGTGGCGCGGCGAAACGGACCAACTCGGCCCCGATGCGTCCGATCGTGCGAAGGTCGAAAACCCCGTCACCGAGGCCCAGGTCCACCATGCGGTCAAAAACCGCCCGATCGCGGCGTGCCGCCCGTACCGCGGCGTCGACCACCCGGGGGCGGCGGGTGAGCAGCGTGGCGAAGCCGGAGTGGCGCAGGTGCCGTCCTAGCCGAGCCCGCAGCGCGCGGGTGTAACGCGGCCCCGCCCGCTCCGGTCCTTCGGCGGCCGCCGCGCCGGCCAGCGCGCCGGAGAGCACGGCGTAGAAGATGCCCTCGCCGGTGAACGGGTTGATCAGCGACAACGCGTCGCCGGCGAGCAGCACCGGGCCGCGGGCCGGCGCCGGGCGGTGGGTCGACAACGGCAGGTGGTGGGCGCGCAGGCCGGTCGCCGCGGTGCCGGGCAGGAGATCGGCCAGGCGGTTCACCAGGTATGCCTTCGTGAGCGGCGTCCCGCGCAGCACCTCGCCGTACCCGACGTTGGCGGTGCCGTCGCCCAGCGGGAAGGACCAGGCGTACGCGGGCCAGCGCGCGCTCGTCGTCCGGATGAGCTGCTCGGTGCCGTGGGCCGGGGCGTACCCGCGGATGGCGATGGCCAGGTGACCGTCGGGGTTGACCGGGTGCCCGAGGGACCGCCGCACCACCGACCCCGCGCCGTCCGCGCCGACCAGCACCCGTGCCGTCACCCGGTCGTCGAGGACCACGCCGCCGGCGGCGTATCGGATCGAGCGGACCGTGTGGCGGCGCAGCTCGACGCCGGCGCTGACCGCCGCCTCGACCAGGCGGGCGTCGAAGACCTTGCGGGGCACGGTGTGCGCGGGCCGGGGCAGGGGCCTGGCGACCTCGGTGCCGCCCGGCGCCACCAGCCGCAGGCTTTCGACGGGCGGGTAGCCGTCCGCCGCGCCGGTCACGCCGAGGTCCGCGAGAACGTCGAGCGCCTCGGCGGCGATGCCGTCGCCGCACGGCTTGTCGCGGGGGAACTCCGCCCGGTCGAGCAGGACGACCGAGGCGCCGGCGCGGCGGGCGGCGAGGGCCGCGGCGGCTCCGGCCGGCCCGGCGCCGACGATCGCGACGTCGTAGCTCACGCGGGGGCCGTCGCCGGGGCGGGCGTGCGCGCCACCCGCCACAGCGAGTAGCAGACGAGCACGGCCGCGGCCACCAGTGGGGCGCCGTCGCGGATCAGCCCGTCCACGCCGAGCAGCAGGTAGCAGAGGGGCAGGTCGACCACGAGCACACCGAGCGTGACCCAGAGCAGCAGCTTCGGCGCCCAGCGCTTGCCGCGCAGCAGGAAGAAGGTACTCAGCAGGACCGCGTAGCTCGCGCCGAAACCGGCCACGAACCAGAAGCCGACGGCGAGGATCCACTCCGGCCGGCTGCGCAGTTCCGCCACCGAGATCAGGGCCGGCACGAGCATCAGCGGGCTGTAGGTGAACGCGGCGACCCGGGCGGTGATGGCCCAGGCGGCCAGCGGGGGGCGCTTCGGGACGGCCTCGCGGACCTCGATGCCCTCCCGGGTGAACACCACCTTCTTGGGATGGCGGACCAGGTGGTCCTGCACGGCCGGGTGCCGGTAGAGCAGTACCACGACGGTGACGCAGAGAGCGGTGAGCACCGCGAAGCCGATGACGCCGGCGGTGGGCGGGGTGCCGGAGCGGGGCACCACGAGACGCCCGACCGCGAAGACGGTGGTGACGGCCAGGATCAGACCGATGGGCCGGGCCGCGGCGCGACCGCGGCGCACGTGCCAGATCAAGATCAACCATCCGACGGTACGCAGGAGCGCCCAGCCGGTGCGGACCGCGAGCCCGAAACCGTGCTCAGGCGCGTACCAGTAATTGAGGAGCTCGACCCCGGCGGTGGCCGCCGCCGTCGCGACCAGCAGCCAGCGCAGGGCGTGGACCACACGCGGCGGGCCGTAGTCGATGGTCACGAATGCGAAGGTACCCAGGCCGCGCCCGCCTCGAACGCGAGGCGGGCGCGGGGCGTCACGCGGCGTTGAGGCGGGACTTGAGCGCGTCCAGCTCCGACCAGAGCACGGCCGGCAGCTTGTCGCCGAACTTGGCGAACCACTCCTCGACCTGCGGGATCTCGGCCAGCCACTCGTCCTTGTCCACCGCGAGGACGGCCTCGACGTCGGCCTGGTCGATCTTCAGACCGGTCAGGTCCAGGGCGTCCGCGGTCGGTACGTGCCCGATCGCCGTCTCGACGGCGTCACCCTTGCCGTCCAGGCGCTCGACGATCCACTTGAGCACGCGGGAGTTCTCGCCGAATCCGGGCCACAGGAACCGGCCGTCGTCGCCGCGTCGGAACCAGTTGACGTAGAAGACCTTCGGCAGCTTCTCCGCGTCGCCGGACGCGGCCTTGCCCATCTCGATCCAGTGGTTGAAGTAGTCGCCGGCGTGGTAGCCGATGAACGGCAGCATCGCCATCGGGTCCCGGCGCACGACGCCGACCTGCCCGACCGCCGCGGCGGTGGTCTCCGACGACAGGGTCGCGCCGAAGTACACGCCGTGCACCCAGTCGCGGGCCTCGGTCACCAGCGGCACTGTCGTCTTGCGGCGGCCGCCGAAGAGGATGGCATCGATCGGTACGCCGCGCGGGTCGTCGTACTCGGGCGCGAGGATCGGGCACTGGTTGATGGGCGTGCAGAACCGGCTGTTCGGGTGGCTCGAGGGCGCCTCGGAGTCCGGCGTCCAGTCGTTGCCCTTCCAGTCGATGAGGTGCGCGGGCGGCTCGCCCATGCCCTCCCACCAGATGTCCCCGTCGTCGGTGAGCGCGACGTTGGTGAAGACCGAGTTTCCGCGCGCCAGCGTACGCATGGCGTTCGGGTTGGTGTGCTGGTCGGTGCCGGGCGCGACGCCGAACAGGCCGTACTCGGGGTTGGTGGCCCAGAGGCGGCCGTCCTCGCCGAAGCGCATCCACGCGATGTCGTCGCCGACGGTCTCGACCTTCCAGCCCGGGAGCGTGGGCTCCAGCATGGCGAGGTTGGTCTTGCCGCAGGCCGACGGGAACGCGCCGGCGATGTAGCGGACCCGGCCCTCGGGCGAGGTCAGCTTCATGATCAGCATGTGCTCGGCGAGCCAGCCCTCGTCGCGGGCGGCGACGCTGGCGATCCGCAGGGCGAAGCACTTCTTGCCGAGCAGGGAGTTGCCGCCGTAGCCCGAGCCGAAGGACCAGATTTCGCGCGTCTCCGGGAAGTGCGAGATGTACTTGGTCTCGTTGCACGGCCAGGCGACGTCCTCCTGCCCCGGCTCCAGCGGCGCACCGACCGAGTGCAGGGCCGGCACGAAGTCGGCCTCGTCGCCCATGGCCTCGAGCACCTTGGTGCCCATCCGGGTCATGATCTTCATGGACGCCACGACGTACGCGCTGTCGGTCAGCTCGACCCCGAACATCGGGTTCGGCGCGTCGAGCGGGCCCATGCAGAACGGGACGACGTACATGGTGCGGCCGCGCATGCAGCCGCGGTAGAGCTCCGTCATCGTCGACTTCATCTCGGCGGGCGCCATCCAGTTGTTGGTGGGCCCGGCGTCGGCCGGATCGGCGGAGCAGATGAAGGTGCGTTCCTCGACCCGGGCGACATCCCCGGGATCGGTACGCGCCCAGAACGAGTTCGGCCGGCGCTCGGGATCGAGGCGGACGAGGGAGCCGGCGTCGACGAGCGAGTCGGTGAGCCGGATCCACTCCTCGTCGGAGCCGTCGCACCACACCACCCGATCGGGAGTGGTGAGGGCGGCGACCTCCTCGACCCAGCCCAGCAGGCGGGCGTGGGAGGTGGGGGGTACAGACATGTGAATCCCTTCGGTCGGCACTGACCTGTGACGAGCCAGGCCGGCGGTCCGGCCCTCATCACGGGAGTCACGTCAGCCTAAGCCGAGTGAACGTTCAGTTCATCGGGGAAACCTGTGGACAACCGCACAATCCTCAGTGTTTGTGCGCGATCACGATTGATCCTTCGCTGGAAGGTGCACGAGTGCGCAGAGAGCGCTTTCTCGCGCCCGCTCGACACCCTCCGCTTTCACAAAAAGGACAAAAGTCATAAGCTTGTCCAGAATCGGGCTTTCCTCCCAGTCCCGGCTTCTGGAGGCAGGAATGGCGATCCCGGCAGGCGAGGCTGACGCCGACACGGAGTTGATGGCGGCCGTACGGGCCGGAGACACCGGTGCCTACGGCGTGCTGTACGAGCGCCACCGCTCCGGCGCCCGGGCACTCGCGCACGGGCTCGTCACCGACCACGCCGACGCCGACGACCTCGTCGCCGAGACCTTCGCCAAGGTCTTCGCCACCCTGCGGGCGGGCCGCGGGCCCCTCGTGGCCTTCCGTGCGTACCTCTACACCACGCTCCGGCACGTCTGCTACCACCGGGCACGCCGGGACCGCCGGCTGGAGTTCACCGACGACCTGACCCGCTACGACGAGGGCGAACCGTTCCTGGACCCGGCTTTGGACCGCATGGAGCGCACCTTCGCCGCCCAGGCGTTCCAGGCCCTGCCCGACCGGTGGCGGGACGTGCTCTGGCGTACCGAGGTGGAGGGAGCCAGCCCGGCCGAGGTCGCCCCGCAGCTCGGGCTGACCCCGAACGCGGTCGCCGTCCTCGCCCACCGCGCGCGCGAGGGGCTGCGCCGCCTCTACCTTCAGCAGCACGTCGCCGTCGCCGACCCGCCCGAGTGCCGGTGGGCCGGGGACCGGCTGGGCGGCCACGTCCGCGGGAGGCTGGCGCCGCGGGACGCTGTGAGACTGAGAACCCATCTGTCCTGGTGCGGCGACTGTCGTGCCCGGCTGGCCGAGGTGACCGAGATCAACCAGGGCCACTACCGTCCGTACCGACAGCGGGACCATGCAGGCCCGCAACGTTAAGAGTCGCTCACGAAGACAGCGTGGCGTGACGTCCGCCGGTACTCTCGGGACCGTGCCTGCCGCCGATCTCCTGCCCGCCCTGCGGGCTCGCTTCGGGGCAGTGGTCCGCGAGTTGGGCAAATTCGGCACCGTCGGCGGGATCGCCTTCGCCATCGACTTCGTCATCTTCAACGTGCTGCTGCAGAGCGGCGCGGAGTCCCTGCTCGCCAAAACGATCTCCACCGTCGTAGCCACCACGGTGGCCTTCGCCGGCAACCGGTTCTGGACGTGGCGGCACCGCGAGCACCGCAACATGGCTCACCAGTACACGATGTTCTTCCTGCTCAACGGGGTAGGCCTGTGCATCGGGCTGGCGTGCCTGGCGATCAGTCACTACGGGCTCGGCTCCGTCTGGCCCGAGTTCCAGAGCCCGCTCGCGGACAACGTCTCCGGCCAGCTGGTCGGCACCGCCGTGGGCACGCTCTTCCGCTTCTGGTCGTACCGTCGCTTCGTCTTCGGCGAAGCCGCGGTCCCGGACCCGGCGCCCCCGGCAGCCCCGCAGGCCCCTGCTCCCCCGGCGGATACGACCGCACCGCAGTCCACCGAGCCGACGGCCCCGCGGGCCGTCCCGCGGATGTGACGAGGGATTCAGCCCCCGGCTGTGTCCGTCGTCTCTCGCCCTCCCCCCTTAAGGTTGTCGAATGCCTTCAGCCCGCCCGCTGACGGAACGTCTGCGCCACCTGGCTCCCGAGGCCATGGCGTTCGGTGTTATCGGCGCAGCGAACACTCTGCTCTACATGGCGATCACCTGGGCCCTGCTGCCCATCGGTGCCGTCAAGGCGAGTGTCGTCGCCACCGTGGTCACGACCACGCTGGCCTACATCGCCAACCGCTACTGGACCTACCGGCACCACACCCGCACAGCGCTGCGCCGCGAATACACCCTGTTCTTCGGCTTCAACCTCGCCGGCATGGTGATCCAGTCGGGCGCGCTGACCATCGGCAAGTACGGCTTCGGCCTCACCGAGGAGAAGGACGCCGTCCTGTTCATGGGCGTCACGCTGCTCGGCATCGTGGTCGCGACGATCTTCCGCTTCTGGGCGTACCGGACCTTCGTGTTCCTGAAGCCGCCCGTCGACGGCCACGAAGCGGCGATCGCCGAGCTGGACGTCGCCGCCGGGCTCGCCGAGCTCAGCGCCGAGGCGGAGGGCCGCTTGGACGCCGAGATCGCCCAGGAGATCGACGCCCAGCGCCGCGCTGTCTAGCCACGGGCGGCGGCTCCGGCTCCTCCTCGTCATCCTCGTCCGGCCGTAGCTCCCGGTCGGTCTCGATGAGCTGGTAAAGCGTCGTCTGCACCTGCTGCACATGCGGCACCGAAGCCATGACCGCGGACTGCTCCCCGATCGAGTCGACGGTGAGCGTGCCGCACCCCAGCACCCGCTCGACCAGCGACTGGTGGGTGAGGTGATCGTTGACCCGGTTCAGCGGCAGATCCCGCCGCTCCCGGGCGACGACCCCGTCCTGCAGCAGGATCCGCTCATCGGTGAAGACGTAGTGGGTGCTGCGCCAGACCAGCAGCAGCCACACCCCGCGGGTCACACCGAAGAACAGCGCCACGGCGCCGACCACACAGACGCCGATGAGCCCCCCGGTGGTCGGCGGGAGCATCACCCACACCAGGATCACCGCGGCCAGGGCGACCAGCAGGACCAGAATCGGGCGTACGGCCGCCTTCGCGTGCGGATGCAGGTGGAGGACGACCTCCTCCTCGTCGGTCAGGACGTCGTCCGGAAAAGCCACGCGCTCAGCGTACGTGCAGCACGTCACCCGCGGAGACACGACGCTCGGTGCCGTCCGCCGTACGGATCACCAACTGCCCGTCACCGTCCACGGTGGTCGCCTCGCCGGTGAGCGCACCGCCCTCGGGCAGCAGCACCCGCACCTCACGCCCGAGCGTGGCGCACCCCCGCCGGTACGCCCCCAGCAGCCCGCACAGCTCGGCGTCACCGTCGGTTTCTCGCCAACCGCCGTACCATCGCGCGATGCCCCGCAGGAGCGCTCGCAGCATCGGATCGCGATCGGTGGATTCGGCGCCGGCGATCCGGAGCGAGGTTGGCGGAAGGCCGGTGGTCTCGGGTAGTTCCTCTGCTCGGGTGCTGACGTTGAGGCCGATTCCCACCACGACGGCGTCGCCGGCGACCTCGGCGAGGATGCCGGCCGCTTTGCCGGGCTCTCCCGCCGTGCCAAACTCCCTCGCCGTGCCGGACTCCCCTCCCTTACCGGGGTCGCCCGGGGCGTCTGTGACGAGCAGATCGTTGGGCCACTTCAGGGCCGCGTCGACCTCGGCGACGCGCTGGACCGCCTCGAGCAGGGCGACCCCGGCGAGCAACGGCAGCCAGCCCCACGCCCGCTGCGGCGCGGGGTTCCAGCCCCGGTCGGCGTCGGCAAGCCCGGGACGCAGCAGCACGCTCAGCGTGAGCCCGGCCCGCGGCGGCGACAGCCACTGCCGGTCCCGGCGACCCCGGCCGGCGACCTGCTGCTCGGCGACGAGGACCAGGCCCTCGGCGGCACCGTCCCGGGCGGCCTGCGCGACGTCCGCGTTGGTGGAGCCGGTCTCGGCGACCACGTCGACCTGGTGCCACATCCCGCCGGGGACGACGAGGGCCCGCTGCAGGGCACGCGCCGACAGTGGCGGGCGGTCGAGGTTCGTGTACGGCGAGGCGGCCATCGGTTCAGCCTAGCCGCGGGATCGCACCCGACTGCTGGACGTGCCGCTCAGCTCGGCTCGGCGGCGTGCTTGCTCACGTAGACGGTGCTGCGCGCCTCCGGCTGGCCTGCGCTGGGGCGGGGGCGCGGCCGGGGACGGGGACGGGGCGGCGACGCTTCGACCGCCGGAAGGTGCTGCGTGGCGTCTGCGCCCCCGCTGCGACGGCGGCGCACGGGGATGGAGGAGCGCCGGAAGCGCCGAGAGTCTTCGTCCGCGGTGCTGCGCGACCAGGCGAGATCCGGCAGCGGGGCGTCGGGCAGGTCCGGGACGGTCCAGATCGGGCCTTCGGCGCTCTCCGGCCGTCCTGCATAGCCGGACTCCCGCCCTGATCCGCTCTCCTGCCGTGCCCTGGCCTCCTGCCCTGCGCCAGCCTCATGTGCTGCGCCAGCCTCATGCGCTGACCCGACCTCCCGGCCATGGTCGCTTCCCTGGCGGGGCCTGGTCTCGCGTCCGAGCCCGCCTTCCGGCCCGGGGCTGCTCTCCCGTCCGGGCTCGTCAAGGTTCGGGACGGCGGGCGCGATGCCGGCGTCGCGGTCCCGGCGGCTGCGGTACGGCGCGTTCCGCTCCTCGGGCACGCTGTTCTCGTCATCCGCCGCCCAGTCCACGACGGTGTCCTCGTCCAGACGCCGGCGCCGCGGGGCGAACTCGCCACGCGCCTCGTCGCGGGACCACGCGCGCGGGACTCCGATGCGGTCGTCCGGGCGCGCCGGCGGCCACTGCGGGACCACGGCGGTCAGCTCGGATTCCGCCGCCGGGGCCGGATCGAAGCCCGAGGCCGGCGGGTAAGGCGGGACGGCCGGGATCCGTTCCACCGGCACCGGCCAGCCGTATCCGGCATCGGGAACCGGCGTCCAGTAGTCACCGGAAGCCGGCTCGTCGCGGTACTGGGGGCGAACCCAGCCCTCGACCCGGTCGCCGTAGCGGCGCTCGGACCGGCGGCGGCGGAACGGTGGCTCCGCCTCGAAGGGGTCGACGTCGTAGCCGCCGACGGCGAAGGGATCCAGCGCGGCCGGGAAGCTGCCGGAGGCGTCGGTGTCCTGCACGGCCTCGAAGTCGCCGGAGAGCTCCGGGTCCTCGAGATCGGCCTGCTCCCGGCCCGCCGGGACAGCGGCGAACGGAATGTCCGCAAGCCGCAAGTCATCGCCGGCGAGCCACTCTTCGTCCTCGCCGGCCGATCCGAGACCGTCTGCGCCTGCCAAGCCGAGACCGTCCGAGCCCACCAAGCCGAGACCACCTGCGCCCGCCGAGCCGAGACCGTCCGCACCGGCCAGCGCGAGATCGTCCGCGCCCGCCAAGCCGAAATCGTCCTCTGCCCGTCCGAAATCGTCCGCGGCCGCCAAATCGCGAGCGTCCTCCCCTGCCGGTCCGACATCGCCATCGCCGACCGGCCCGAAGCCGTCGCTGCCCACCGGCCCGAAGCCGTCCTCGCCAACCAGTCCGAGGGCGACGAGACCGTAACGCTCCCGGCCGTCGGAGTCGCCGTCCAGGTCGCGATCAACGTCCTCGCCGTCGCCCTGCCTATCGAGATCGGGCGTGACGTCCAGGTCCGGGGTAGCGCCCAAACTCACCAACCGCACGTCCGTGGGTCCCGCGGTGGGAGCGTCGGCCGGGCTCTCCGCCTCCGCGACGGCCTGGCGAGACCGCCGAAGGCCGAACGTCGTGCGGCGGCGGGTGCGAGTGCGGTTCGCGTCTTCACCAATCGCCCCCTCCTCCGCGGTCCCGGCGGCAAGACGGACGACGGCCGGCGGCTCGAGTGCATCCGGTGCCGTCCCGGACGGTTCGGCCACCGCGGGTTCCAGCGGGCTCGCCGGGGACTCGGTGGTGGGTGACATCGGCCAGAACCGGCGAGAGGTACGGGGTTCCGGCACCGGCACGGCGTCCCGCTCCGCCTCGGCGGGCCGACCCTTGCGCTCCGCCTGGGCGGACTGACCGGCACGCTCAGGCTCGGCGGACCGACGCCCGGCCCCGGCACCCTCACGCTCAGCCCCAGCCGAACGACGCCCGGCCCCGGCACCCTCACGCTCGACCGCAGCCGAATGAAGCCCAGTGCCGGCACCGTCCTGATCCACCGAAGCCGATCGCCCACGCCGCCGCCCGGAGCCGTCCGAACGCCGGCCACTGCCACGCCTGCCGGCCCCGCCGGCGCCGGCGGCACCCGCAGCACCCCCGGCACCCCGGTTTCGCGCAGCCCCGTTGTTTCCGCGGCTGCCGCCGAAGAGCGCCTTGCGGAACACAATCAGCGTCGCGATGCCACCGACGATCAACACCACGCCGACGGGGGTCATCCATGTCGTCACGGGGGTTGTAACGAATGGTGCATTAGGAACGAAACGATCCCGGCTCGACGCTGCCGGGGCGCACCGCTCCGCCCTCCTCGATACGATCTCCAGCGGTGCGGACGCGTTCGCGTACGCGCCACACACAGGCAGCGGCAACGCCGGCCACGGACACGAGGTCGCGCAGCGCAGGCGGCGCAAACAGCGTGCGAGCGCGGGACAACGCGGCCCGGCGCGGCGAACAGCCGTACGGGCGCGGCAAGTGGAGGCACAGTGACGACCCAGCAGGACGTGGAGTCCGACATCCGCACCACGGCCGGCAAGCTCGCCGACCTGGCGCGCCGGACCGACGAGGCGGTGCACGCCGGCTCGGCGCGGGCCGTGGAGAAGCAGCATTCCCGCGGCAAGAAGACCGCTCGGGAGCGCATCGAGATGCTGCTCGACGAGGGTTCGTTCGTGGAGCTGGACGAGCTCGCCCGGCACCGCTCGACCAACTTCGGGCTGGACAAGAACCGGCCGTACGGCGACGGCGTCGTCACCGGCCACGGCACCGTCGGCGGGCGCCAGGTCTGCGTCTTCTCGCAGGACTTCACCGTCTTCGGCGGCTCGCTGGGCGAAGTCTTCGGCGAGAAGATCGTCAAGGTGCTGGACCTGGCGATGAAGATCGGCTGCCCGATCATCGGCATCAACGACTCGGGCGGCGCGCGGATCCAGGAGGGCGTGGTCGCGCTCGGCCTCTACGCCGACATCTTCTTCCGCAACGTACGCGCGAGCGGCGTCATCCCGCAGATCTCCCTGATCATGGGCCCGTGCGCGGGCGGCGCGGTGTACTCCCCCGCGATCACCGACTTCACCGTCATGGTCGACCAGACGTCGCACATGTTCATCACCGGTCCGGACGTCATCCGTACGGTGACCGGCGAGGACGTCGGCATGGAGGAGCTGGGCGGCGCCCGTACGCACAACTCCCGCAGCGGCAACGCGCACTACCTGGCGGCCGACGAGGACGACGCGATGGACTACGTGCGCGCGCTGCTGTCGTACCTGCCGAGCAACAACCTGGACGAGCCGACCGCCTTCGACGCCCCCGCGGATCTGACGCCGGGCGACGCCGACCTGGCCCTCGACACGCTGATCCCGGACTCGGCGAACCAGCCCTACGACATCCACCACGTGGTCGAGGCTGTCGTCGAGGACTTCCTCGAGGTCCAGCCCCTGTACGCGCAGAACATCGTGGTCGGCTTCGGCCGGGTGGAGGGGCGCCCGGTCGGCGTCGTCGCCAACCAGCCCATGCATTTCGCCGGCACCCTGGACATCGCCGCGTCGGAGAAGGCCGCCCGCTTCGTCCGTACCTGTGATGCCTTCAATATCCCGGTGGTCACGTTCGTCGACGTGCCGGGCTTCCTGCCCGGCACCGGCCAGGAGTGGGACGGCATCATCCGCCGGGGGGCCAAGCTCATCTACGCGTACGCCGAAGCCACCGTCCCCAAGGTCACGGTGATCACCCGCAAGGCGTACGGCGGCGCGTACGACGTCATGGGCTCCAAGCACCTCGGCGCCGACATGAACTTCGCCTGGCCCACGGCGCAGATCGCGGTGATGGGCGCCCAGGGCGCGGTGAACATCCTCTACCGCGGCGAACTGGCGGCCGCCGAAGACCCCGCCGCGATGCGCGCCGAGCTGATCTCCGAGTACGAGGACACGCTGGCCAACCCGTACATCGCGGCGGAACGCGGCTACGTGGACGCGGTGATCGCCCCGTCGCAGACCCGGATCCAGGTCACGCGCGCCCTGCGTACGCTGCGCACCAAGCGCGAGACGCTCCCGCCGAAGAAGCACGGCAACATCCCGCTCTAGTGGCGGATCAGAAGCGCCCCGCCGTAGACGAGGGCGCCGAGCGACACCAGCCAGAAGACGAAGAGCCAGACCACGTCACCGATGAGGGTGTGCTTCTGCAGCAGGCCCGCATCGGTGGCGGGGTCCGTCCGCATGGCCCAGAAGAGCTCTGGGACCTGCCGCACGCCGCCCATGAGCAGGAACCAGACCCACACGTACGCGAAAGCGAGCTGAACCGCCCCCGCCGAGCGCATGGCGACCACCCACAGGATCGCGCCGACGAAGAGGATGACGAAGACGCCGAAGAGGTTCCGCACCATGATCAGCACCCCGGCGAGGAACACCAGGCTGAGAAACAGCACGGACCGCGGGTCGGCGTCGTGCACGAGCAGCTGGACGCCGGCGAAGCCGAAAATCGACGGGCCGAGATAGCCGGCGACCAGCGACACGAATCTCGACAGCCAGTTCTCCGTGCCGGCCACCATCTCCCCGCCGCCGTTGTGGAAGATCTTGACGTGCTTGACGGCCGAGCCGAACAGCCACCCGAACACCGCATGGCCGCCCTCGTGAGCGATGGTGATCGCGTTGGTCGTGTAGCGCCACAGGGGCACGGCACCGACGAACGCCACGACCGCGGTGCTCCACGCCATGCCCAGCTCAGCAGCCATATCGCCGAACCTACCGACCGCCGCCGTGACCCGCATCACACTGTCACCGATCGGCTACATGTGCGGGCGGAAGGCTCCGGGACGAGCCCGCGCGAGTCGGCCACGCGCGGCCAGGAGGGCTGGGGCCGAGACCCCCGCGAACCGGCTGCCGCCGCGGCTACGGCGTGGTGCTCAGCTCCGGCAGCCACTGACCCGCCAGCATGAAACCGCCGATCACCAGCGCGGCCACGTCGACGGCGAGGAAGACCCCGACCCAGAACAACGCCGGTACGTGGGTGAGCCCGGCCAGCTGATCGGCGTCGGAGTCGGGCATCCGGCCCCGGCCGCGGAGCTTCTGCAGCTCGAACACCGGCCGCACACCCCCGACGAGCAGGAACCACACCCCCACGTACGCGAAAGCCGCCTGGACCTGCGGTGACGCGTACCAGGAAACGGCGAAGACGATCGCCCCGGTAACCACCACCGAGACCGCGCCGAAGACGTTCCTGATGTTGATCAGCATGAGCAGCAGTAACAGGACCGCAAGCCACAGCAGCAGCGTGATCCGGTTCCCACCGAGCAGCCAGGCACCGCCCAGCCCGATCAACGACGGCGCGACATACCCGGCGAGCAGCGTGAACATCATGCCGGGCCCGGTAGGCCGCCCAGCCGACAGCGTCAGCCCGGACGTGTCGAACTCCAGCCGGATGCCACGAAGCTTGCGGCCGGTCAGCAGCGCGACGAGGGCATGTCCGCCCTCATGCGCGATGGTGATCGCGTTCCGGGCGATCCGCCACAGCGGGCGGAACGCCACCACGAGGAGGGCGATCACCGCAGTGACCAGGACGAGGAATCCAGGAGGGTCCGGCTGAGCGCTGAACAGCGTCTCCCAGAGGTCAGTCACCGAGTCGATCGACACAGCCCGGCAGCGTAGCCGATCACCGCCCCTGCCCGCCCCGCGCTCCTCCGCAGGTGTCGTCCGTCGGCAGCGATCAGGCCCGGCGGCGCAGCACGGCCGAGGTCTGCGAGCCGGTACGCCGCTGCAGGCGCCGAGCACTCGCGACGCCGCCCGCCACCAGCATCGCTCCGGCGGCCACCAGGAGCATGGTCACGAGGCCGACAGCCACCGCGAGAATGGCGACGTCAGCGACCGCGACCAGCATCCACAGCGCGATCGTGGGCTTGCTGCCGTGTCGGCGGAACATCGTGCACCTCCAGCTCGATGATCGACGTTGATACCCACTCATCGATCACCTCACGCACGGAGCTCACGACAGCGGCTTGAACCCGTCGTAAATGACCTGCAAATCCTTCTTCGCCGCATCCCAGTCCTCGGGCGAGGTGTACCAGTTGATGCTGTACGCCTGCTTCGGCCCGGTAAGGAAGTTCCGCTTCACGGCATGCTGCCGATTCCCACTCGACGTGGTGTACAGAAACTCCCAGTCGACGGCCTTCTGGAAATAGTCGACCGGCACCATTCTGATGCGCTCATAATTCCGGTACTTGCCGCCGGACCGCGACGCCTCCTGGTCCTTCCAGTCGGCCATCGGATCGGCCGCGGGCTGGTCGGTCTGCGCGAGCAACAGCAGCCGATTGCCCCACCGGAACTGAATCTCGTCCGAATTCGAGGCATCGACCGAAGCCGCGTCGGGCACCGGCACGGAGAAACCGGTCCGCGGGTTCCCGTACATGCGCCAGCCCTTCGGCAGCGCCGAATCGGCCGGAGCGGAACTGGCCGGGGCACTGGGAGCCGCACTGGACTGCTGCTGCTTGGGAGGCGGCGCGGCGGCCGTCGACTGCTGCGGCTGGGCGACACTCACCGTGGGCGCCACCCCGGCCTGACGGCCCCGGTCAGCAGCCCGACCATCCCCGTCGTCCGCGAAAGCAAGCGGAATCAAAAGCCCAACAAGCAACAGTACGGCGGCCAGCAACGCAAACCCGATAACGGTCTGCCGCCGGGTGAGCGTGACCCCGAAAACGGTGAGCCCCCGCCGCCCACCGGACGGAGCCCGGAAGTCCATCGGCTGCCAAGCAGGCCGATTAGCCGACCCCAGCCCGGGCGCCCCGGAAACAGGCGTGACGGGACCGGAGGAACCACCCACCCCCGACCCGGTCGCGCCGATGACCCGGGTACGAACCGGAGCATCCTCGGCCTGCGCAGCGGCAAGCCGGCGAGCCCGCCGAGGAGCCATGTACGGCTCCGCCACAACCGTGGCGTCATCCTTGGCCGCAGCACCCGAGTCGCCGCCCGCCGCCGCCCCGGCAGTACTGCCGCCGCTCGCAGCACCCTTCACCGCACCGCTATCGCCGCGGCTGTCCTTGGGCGCGCCGTCCTTGCCGGCGTTTTCCCCGGTGCGACTGTCCTTGCTCGCGCTGCCCTTGCTCGCGCTGTCCTTGCTCGCGCTGCCCTTGCTGGCACTGCCCACGGCGCGACTGTCCCTGGTTGAGCTGTCCTGGGTCGAGCTGTCCTGGGTTGAGCTGTCCTTGGTTGAGCTCTCCTCGCTGCCGCTGACCTTGCCGTCCCTAGCACCGCCGTCCTTGGCGCCGTTGCTCTCGACATCGCTGGTCTTGGCGGTGCCTTCGGCGTCGGCGTGCTTCGCGTCGGCATCGGTGCTGCTCAGCGCGGCTCTTTCACTGCCGTTCTTTGCCTGCTTGCTCGGCGCCCGTTCGTCTGCTGCGGCGGTTGCGGGGGTCGAGTCGGCGGCGGGCTCGCTCGCAGCCGACGTGTCAGTGACCGATTCCTCCGCGACCGGCTCGTCCCCGGCCGGCTCATCAGCCGCCGACCCGCCAACGACCGACCCGCCAAAGGCCGCCTTATCGGCGGCCGACTTGTCCGAGGCCGACTTGTCCGAGGCCGACTTGTCCGAGGCCAGATCGTTCCCGGCCGGCGTGTCGGCGACCGGTTTGTCAACGTCGACCTGGTTGTCCGTCTGCACCCTCGCGGCCGACTCACGCTTGTCAACACTGGCAACCGGCGCGGCCGCCTCAATCTTGGCCTCGGAAGACGTCGCCGCCGCTTCGGCGGTTGCAGCTTTCGCAGCTGGGGTGGCAGCTTGACGACCGCGACCCTTCTTGCGGCCGGCCTTGCTCGAACCGGCACCGGCCCGAGCACCCACAGCGGGCTTGGCCACTTGACCGGTCTTGCCGGGCTCCGAGGACGTCGCGGCCTTCGCCTCCGCGACCTCTGCGTCGCCGGGCTTCGCCTCGTCACCGGCGGTTCCGCCGTCAGCGGCAGCTGCTTGCGCCTCACCGGCCTGGGTGGCCGGTTCCTCGACGGTGGTCGCAGCCTTGGCGGCCGGCGACTCCGCCGCGGCGGCCGAACCGGTCTTCGGCTGCGCGACCGGCTCGATCTCGGTGACTTCGGCGGAGGTCCGAGCCGTCTCGGCCTTTGCGGCGGCTGAGGGCTGCGCGGCCGGGGTGGGCTCCGGCTTCGCTGTCTCGGGCTCAGCGGTGGGCGCCGCTGCGGCGGGGGTGGGCTCCGGCTTCGCCGTCTCGGGCTCAACTGTGGGCGCCGCTGCGGCCGGGGTGGGCTCCGACTTCGCCGTCTCGGGCTCAACTGTGCGCGCCGCTGCGGCCGGAGTGGGCTCCGGCTTCTCCGTCTCGCGCTCAACTGTGGGCGCCGGTGGGGCTGTTGGAGCCGGCGCGGCTTGCGGTGGAGTGATGGCGGTGGGGGCCTGGACGACGCGGTGCCGGCGGGCTGCGGCTACCTCTTCGACCGTGAACGACCCCAGGGCGGAGCCCGCGCCGCGCATCGTCGCGTCCAGGGCAGGGGGCCCTTCCGCTCCTGCTTCCGGTCCTGGGGGCGGCGGCTTTGCTGTGCCCGTACGGGAAAAAGGCGCAGGCGGGCCCACCTGGGTCTGGTCGATCGCGGGGTTCTTCGGGTCGATGCGCGTCGGAGCGTCCCCCGGGCGCGGTGAGCGACCCACCGTGGCCTTGCCCGGGGTGAAGATGGGCGCCCGGCCGGTCGGCGCGCCGCTCTGCGGACGATGCTCCGGGGCTGCGGGATCGATCGGCGGCCGCGCCGGAGCCGTCGGGGGCGTGGCGGACGCGCGGGCGGACGTCACCGGCGACCGGCCCGCCGGAGTGACACCGGGGTGCCCGGGAGCTACCGGCGGCGTGGCGCCGCTCCGGCCCGTCGCAGCCGGCGGCGTGGCGCCGCTGCGGCCTGGAGTGATCGGCGGCGTGGCGCTGGCCCGGCCCGATGTGGCGCCCGTGCGGCCAGGGGTGACCGGGGGTGTCGCGGCGGCGGCCCGGCCCGGGATCGCCGGCGGTGTGGTGCCGGCGCGGCCCGGAGTGATCGGCGGGCGACCGGACGTGATGGGCGGGCGCGGTCCCGGCACGACCGGCGCGCTGGCCGACACGCCAGGCACGACCGGCGGGCGTTCGCGGCCGACGCCGGGGCGGCGCATCGTGGGGCTCATCGGGAAGCTCAGCTTCGACCGCCGGCCGGTGGCGCGCAGCAGCAGGCGCTCGGCCTCGTCGGCGTTGATGCGGTGCGCGGGATCCTTGCGCAGCAGACCGTTGAGGACCGGCTTGAGCGGACCGGCGTTGCGGGCCGGCGGCGGGTTCTCGGTCGCGAGCGCGGCCAGCGTGGCGATGGCGGACGGGCGCGCGAACGGAGACGCCCCCTCCACCGCGGCATAGAGCGTCGCTCCGAGCGACCACAGGTCGGCGCCCGGACCGGCAGTGCCGTCGCGAGCACGCTCCGGAGCAATGTACGCGGGTGAGCCCAGCACCAGCCCGGTGCGCGTCACGTTCGGGTCGCCGGGCACAGTGGCCAGGCCGAAGTCGGTGAGCACGACCCGGCCGTCCTCGCCGATCAGCACATTGCCGGGCTTGACGTCGCGGTGCACGACCCCGGCACGGTGCGCGGCACGCAGGGCACCGAGGACGCCGAGGCCGATCTCGGCGGCGCGTACCGGGTTGAAAGGCCCGTCGGTGGCCAGAATGTCCTGCAAGGAGCGCGAGGGCACGTACTCCATGACGATCCACGGATCCGCGTCGGTCCGCAGCACGTCGAAGACGCGCACCACATTGATGTTGTTGAGCCGGGCGATCGCCCGCGCCTCGCGCAGCGACCGTTCCCGCATCTCCTGACGCTCGTCCGGCGTCAGCCCGGGAGGAGGTACGAGCTCCTTGATCGCGACATCACGATGCAGGACGACATCGGTCGCCCGCCAGACACGACCCATCCCGCCCTGACCGAGCGGCGCGACGAGCCGGTAGCGGTCAGCGACAACAAGCGGGGGGGAAGTAGACATCACGCAGAAAATACCCGGTCATGTCGAGCCGCAGCGAATCGATCAGCCGAGTGTGGGACGCGTGTCACCGAGTACCGGCGGGTAGACCGTACGCTTGATCAATGGATGAGGAACCGCTGGTCAGCGTGGTGCGTGGCGTACCGACCGCAGAAGAGCTGGCCGCCCTGGTAGGAGCATTGATCAGCACATCCATCGGTACGGATCCAGCCAAGTCGAGACCATCGACGGACGCCTGGCTCCGGAGCGCCCGCCCGAGTCCGGGAAGAGGGTCGTGGCGGGAGTCGGGACTACCCCGCTGAACCGTTCACCGAGATAGCCCGTGTCGGGTGTACGGCACTGTCCACAGCTGTGGGTACGGGGTCGAAACACGGGCGGTCACCGACTAGTCTCGCGGGGAGATTTCGCAGTCTCGGGGGAGGGCACAAGCGGTGCACGAATTGCCGGACAGCACGATCACGAGCTTCGCCTCGATCGAAACCGACATCCAGGCGATGGAGGAGTTCGCCAAGACCCTCGCCAACGAGGTCCAGGCCGGATACGACCCGAACCTGCAGAGAGTCACGACGGCGATGCTCACCCAGCTGCCGAAGGCCAGCGCCCTCATGCCTGAGCTGCAGAGCTTCCTGAAGGTGCACAACGAGGTCCAGAACCAGACCTTCGCCAACACCTTCAACTTCCGAGACGGTACGCACGTCTTCGCGACGGCGGCCCAGTCGATCAGCGAGGAGTACCGCAGCACCGACGCGTACGCGCACGCCAAGGTGACCGACGTCGAGAAGGCCTTCACCGACGCCACGACCCAGGGCCCCGGCGGCGAAACGGAGACCCACTGATGCTCATCGCAGGCGGAGGCGGCGGCTACGGCGGCACCGACTGGAACTCGAAGGACGTCCGCTACATGTGGTCGGCGATCGCCGACCAGGACACCGACAAGCACTACGACGTCGTGTCCGGCTGGAGGCAGACCGCAGACCTCACCCTGACCCACCTAGGCCAGGTCCGGATGTACCGCGACAACCTTGCATCGGTGTGGCCGCCCTCGAAGAGCCCAGCAGCAGCCGCCTACATCGAGCGCCTCGACAGCCTGATCACCAGCCTCCAGGCGACACACGACGCGGCTTCGGCCAACTACACGGCCTTCGCAACGGTGACGCTGACGCTGAGCCTGGCCCGCAACAAGCTGAAGCCGATCGTCGACCAGTACGAGGCCAACGAGAAGGCGAACCTGGCGTGGCAGGCAAAGATCGACGCCCAACCGGTCGACCCGACCGAGCCACCGAAGATCTCGTTCCCGCCGGTGTCCTCGGTGCAGCAGGAACAGCTGAACAACCAGGCGCGGGTCATCATGTACGACCTGAGCAGCACGGTGATCAGCGGGCAGAGCGCCCTGCAGAAGCCCAAGCCGTACGACCCCAACGACCTGGGCAGCTCCGGCGGGGAGGAGCGAACAAATCGGGACGACGGATCCGGATTCGCCGTTCCGCCCATAATTCCACCGCCTGGAGGGGGGAGCGTCGCCCCCACACGTTCATCGACTCCGTCGAGCAACTTCACAACACCCCAAGGCAGTCAACTGCACTCGTCCCCGATCATCCCCACCTCCGGCGGAGGACACCCGACGGGGCAGATCGGCGGCGGCCCGATCCTCGGTGGTGCAGGACCGGGCACAATAAGTCCACCTGCGAGCCCACCAGCTCTTCCGTCAACACCCACGCCGGGCCCAACTCCTGCACCGAGCCCGCCTGGACTGATTCCCGGCCTCCTGAATCCTGACAATGGCGGCAAGCTGCCTTCTGCTACCTACGCGCCAGGAACCAGCCGCCTTCCTAACGGGACGAGTATGCGGCCGAGTGGGGCGGCACCGACCGGACGAGTGGTGAATCCACCGGGAGGCGTGATCGGCTCGAGTCCATCCGGCAATCTGATCGGGCAGACGCCCTCGACTGCGCCCAGATCTCGCCCAGGTGGCCCAGCCAGAGTGAATCCTGTTGGGGGCGTTATCGAACCGAACGGCTCTCGGACAGGACGTGGCTCCCCGCCCCGAACCGCACTACACCCACAGAGCACGAACGCCTTGGCGGCCCCTCCACGCGCACGCGACCAACGTGACGATGGCAGCGGGGAAAGGCATTGGGATCCCGACAACCCGTGGGTCACCGATGAAGGCGTCGACCCAGTACTGATGCCACCGCCCGAGGCATCTCCCATCGACCCCGGGCCTGCTATCGGTTACCACAGATGATCCGAAAACTTGCGGCCGGCACAGTGGCAGCAGCGCTCGCTTTCACCGGCACTTGTTTTCTTGGCTCGCCCGCACATGCCGACGACATCCGCGATAGTCAATGGCATCTCAAATATTTGAAGATTGCCGAGGCGCATCGCCTGAGCACGGGCAAAGGCGTCATTGTCGCAGTCATCGACTCCGGCGTCAGCAAGCACCGAGATCTGTCCGGAAGCGTCCTCAATGGAATGGACTTCGTTAAGCGAGGCGGTACGGGGCAGAACGACGTCAACGGACACGGAACCAGCATGGCAGGGATCATCGCAGCACACGGCTCGAATGGAAACGGCGTTCTGGGCATAGCCCCGGACGCAAAGATCCTACCTATCCGCGTCTTGGGCAAGGGGGGACGGAATGCTGAGATTGGTCCTGCGATCAAGTACGCCATAGCCCACGGAGCTGACGTAATTAATATCTCGGTCAGCGGAGGACTCGACCCGGCGACTATCGCTGCGGTGCGTGCCGCGTCCGACGCTGACGTCGTTGTCGTCGCTGCGGCGGGCAACAGTCCACGCGATGCCGGAGTTACGGCACCTGCGGTGCTGGAAAGCGTGGTGGCCGCGGCGGCGATCAATAGATCCGGAAGCAAAGCAGACATCTCGGTCGCGGGACCGGCAATCGACTTGGCCGCGCCCGGCGAGGACATCACCACGACCACAAACCAGAACGAATACGCGATCAAGCAGAAAGGCACATCGGACGCGTCGGCGATGATTTCGGGTGCTGCGGCTCTACTGCGTAGCAAGTACCCAGACATGAGCGCCGAAGAGACGGTTCAGCGGCTCGAGACCACCGCGACTGACAAGGGTGCGCCGGGGGTCGATGACGAGTACGGGCACGGCATCGTCAACATCGTCGCCGCCCTGAACGGCACGGATGTTCCCGCGTCCGGACAGCAGAGCAGTTCCGCCCCTACCGCCTCCGCCCCCGCCGCGGCCCCCACCCAGCCCGCCCAGGCCTCCCCCCACACCGACCCCGCCAGCGACAAAACGCCCCTGATCATCGGCGCCGTGGTCCTCGTCCTGCTTGCTGGTCTCGCCGGCGTCATCTGGGTACGGCGGCGGTCGTCTGCCCGCTCCACCTGACCCGCACCGCGAGCCGGACAGTTAACGCCGACCAAGCAGCTTGTAGCGTAGGCCTCCGTGCGGAATGACGACGGTTACCGGTTAGTGCTCGCCTCTGCCAGCCCTGCGCGGCTGGCTCTCCTACGAACTGCCGGATTCGACCCCTCGGTCCAGGTCAGCGGTGTCGACGAGTCCGTTGTCGACTCGACCGATGCATCCGAGCTGTGCCTGGCCCTGGCGAGGATGAAGGCGAGGGCCGTCGCTTCCACTCTGCCCCCGGATCCTGATGTCCTCGTCCTCGGATGCGACTCCGTCCTCGCCTTCGACGGTCAGATTCTCGGCAAGCCCGCCAACGCCGCTGATGCCGTCCGCCGGTGGGTGGCGATGCGGGGACGGTCCGGCGTACTGCACACCGGGCACCACCTGACCGATCTCAGCGGCAAGCAGGCGGAAGAAGTCGGCGCCACCGTCGTGCACTTCGCTGATCTGAGCGATGCCGAGGTCGAGGCGTACGTCGCCACCGGCGAACCTCTTCACGTCGCCGGGGCTTTCACGATCGACGGGCTCGGTGGGGCTTTCGTCGAGCGGATCGAGGGCGACCACGGCAACGTCGTGGGGCTTTCGCTTCCACTGTTCCGGCGCCTGCTCCAGACCTTCGGCGTCAGCGTCCCCGAGCTGTGGAAGAAGACCCCGGCCTAGGAAGAAGACCAGGCCCAGGAAGAAGGCGCCAGCTCAGGGATAAGGCCCGACCTGGGACGGCGCCAGCCTGGGAAGAGAAGACCTAGGAGGACGCCAGCCTGGGAAGAAACGGCCGCCGCGCCACGCAAGAAGCGAGCGCGACGGCCACCCCAATTACCGAACGCTACGAGCAAACGACCGCGCCGCCCAGGCAACCGCAGCCACCGCCAGCACAGCCATGATCAGCAACCCTTGCCACACCGCCGGAGCCCCCAGATCCCCCCGGAACAGGGCCCGCGTCCCGTCCACCGCCCAAGAGAACGGGTTCCAGTCCGCGATCCCCTGCAGCCACCCCGGCGCGAACGTCAACGGCAGCAGAATCCCCGACAGCAACAGCACCGGCTGAGCCACCGTGTTCATCAACGGCGCCAGCGCGTCCTCGCTCTTGACCGCCAACGCCACCCCGTACGACACCGCCGACGTCATCAGCGAGATCAGGGCCAGCATCAGGTACGCCAGGAGCAGGTTCCCGAGGAACACTCGCAGGTCGAACACCAGCGCCAACAACGTGATGATGACCGCCTGCGCCAGCAGGGACACCGTGTCGCGCAGGGACCGGCCCAGCAGCAGGGCGAGGCGGCTCACCGGGGTGACCCGGGAGCGTTCGATCACGCCCGCGCGCAGCTCGGCGATCAGCCCGAATCCTTGGAAGAGCCCGCCGAAGATGGCCAGCAGGACCAGCAGGCCGGGCACGAAGATCTCGTACGCCTCCGCGTTCGTCCGCACCCCCAGGGCCGGCTTCAGCAGCGGGGCGAACAGCAACAGGTACATCACCGGCTGGAAGACGCCGACCAGGATCCAGACCGGGTTTCTCAGCAGCAGCAAGGCCTGCCGCTGGAAGATCAGCCAGGTGTCGCGCAGCAGCTTCATCGTTCAGTCCTCCCTCAGGGAGCGGCCGGTCTTGGTCAGGAAGACGTCGTCGAGGCTGGGGCGGTGCAGCTCGATCGTGCCCAGTTGCACCTCGGCGGCGTCCAGGGCTCGCAGCACCAGGGGGATGGCCGAGGCGCCTTCGTCCACGTAGAGGCGGACGCTGTCGTCGTGGGTCTCGAGTTTGTTGACGAACTCGGCCGAGCCCAGTGCCTCGGCCGCCAGGGCCGGGGAGGCTACTCCGACCCGTACGACATCTCCGGAGATCTCCCGTTTCAGGGCCGCCGGCGTGCCGGAGGCGACGATCTCGCCGTTGTCCATGATGGAGATGCGGTCGCAGAGCGCGTCCGCCTCGTCCAGGTAGTGCGTGGTGATGAAGATGGTGATGCCGTCGGCGCGCAGCCGGCGGATCTCGTCCCACATGTGGGCCCGGCTCTGCGGGTCGAGGCCGGTGGTGGGTTCGTCGAGGAAGACCACCTTGGGGTCGTGGATGATGCCGAGCGCGATGTCGACCCGGCGCCGCTGGCCTCCCGAGTACGTCTTGCACTTGCGGTCCGCGTACTCGGAAAGCTGGAAGCCCTTGAGCACGCCTTCGGATCGGGCCAGCGCCTCCTGCTTGGAGATGCCGTAGAGGCGCGCCTGGAGGACGAGTTCCTCGCGGGCCGTGGAGTCGTCCCAGGTCGCTCCGCCCTGGGCCACGTAGCCGATGCGGCGGCGCACCTCGGCCGGGTTCTTGAGCAGGTCGGCGCCCGCGATGACGGCGGTGCCGCCGTCGGGTTCGATGAGGGTCGCCAGCATGCGCAGCGTCGTGGTCTTGCCCGCGCCGTTCGGCCCCAGGAAGCCGAAGATCTCGCCCTCGTCGACGGTCAGGTCGACGCCGCGGACGGCTTCGACCGTTTTCTTCTCCTTGCCCTGGCGGGACGTGAACGACTTGCGCAGTCCCCGCGTTTCGATCATCTCGGCCCCCACTCGTGGGCGGGCAGGTGCCCGCCGCCCGAGGCAGCGTAGGACCGTCAAGCCTGACTAGTCAAACTTGATTACTGCGCCGGAAGCTGCGCCGGGAAGTACGGCGTGTCCGCCTCGACGAGCCGCGCCACCCGCTCGCACCAGCGGATCTCGGCCTCCGCCCGGTCCATGGCGAGCTCCCACATCCAGCTCACGTACACCGGCTTCTGCTTCGCCCAGTCCGAGCCCATCGCCGCCGAGAGCTGCTTGTTGCCCGCCGAGAGCTGCATCGCGCGGTTGCGGAGCGCGGCCACGGCCTCCTCGCGCGGCATGGCCGGCAGGAACGAGAACGCCGCCATGAACGGGTCCGGCGTGCCGGCGACGTTCCACCAGTTGGTGCGGAGCAGCGCATGGAACTCGTCCGTGCCCTTGTCGGTGATCTCGTACGTCGTGCGGGCGGGACGCGCACCCACCTGCTCGGTCGCCACCTCGCGCAGCAGTCCCTCCTCGGCGAGCTTGCGAAGGCCGTGGTAGATCGAGCCGGGCTGCACGTTCGCCCACTTGTCGGCGCTCCAGCTCAGCAGCTCGCGGCGGACGTCGTAGCCGTGGACCGGCTGCATCCATTGGACGACGCCGAGGATCATCATGCGCGTGGCGGACATGCGCTCAGCGTAATAACCAAACTTGACTGAGCGCGCGGTCGAGGCCGGACGATAGGCTCAGGCCCGTGCGCAAGGTATTGATCGCTAATCGCGGCGAGATCGCCGTCCGTGTCATCCGCGCCTGCAGCGACGCGGGCCTGATCAGCGTCGCCGTCTACGCCGACAGCGACCGGGACGCGCCACCCGCGCGGCTCGCCGACGAGGCATGGGCCCTCGACGGCGAGACGGCGGCCGACACCTATCTGCGCATCGACAAGCTTCTGGACGTCGCGGCTCGCTGCGGTGCCGACGCGGTGCATCCCGGCTACGGCTTCCTCAGTGAGAACGCCGAGTTCGCTCAGGCCGTACTCGATGCGGGATTGACCTGGATCGGACCCACGCCGGCGGCGATCCGCGACCTCGGCGACAAGGTCACCGCGCGGCACATCGCGCAGCGGGCCGGCGCGCCGCTCGTGCCGGGCACGGCCGAGCCGGTGGCCGGCGCCGACGAGATCGTCGCGTTCGCGAGCGAACACGGGCTGCCGGTCGCCATCAAGGCGGCCTTCGGCGGCGGCGGGCGCGGCCTGAAGGTGGCCCGCACGCTGGAGGAGATCCCGGCCCTCTTCGAGTCGGCGACCCGCGAGGCGGTGGCGGCGTTCGGCCGCGGTGAGTGCTTCGTCGAGCGCTACCTCGACCGGCCGCGGCACGTCGAGGCCCAGGTCCTGGCCGACACGCACGGCACCGTCATCGTCGTCGGCACCCGCGACTGCTCACTGCAGCGCCGCCACCAGAAGCTGGTCGAGGAGGCCCCGGCGCCGTTCCTCACCGCCGAGCAGCGCGAGCGCATCCACACCAGCGCCAAGGCGATCTGCCGGGAGGCCGGCTATCACGGCGCCGGCACCGTCGAATACCTGGTCGGCCAGGACGGGACCATCTCGTTCCTCGAGGTCAACACCCGCCTGCAGGTCGAGCACCCGGTCAGCGAGGAGACCGCCGGCATCGACCTGGTCCGCGAGCAGTTCCGCATCGCCCGCGGCGAGCCGCTGGCCCTGACCGCCGACCCCGAGCCGCGCGGCCACTCCATCGAGTTCCGCATCAACGGCGAGGACGCCGGCCGCAACTTCCTGCCCGCGCCGGGCACGGTCACCACGCTCACCTGGCCGTCCGGCCCGGGCGTGCGAGTCGACGCGGGCGTCGAGGCCGGCAGCGTCATCGGCGGCAACTTCGACTCCATGCTGGCGAAGATCATCGTGACCGGCGCGACCCGCGCCGAGGCGCTCGACCGGGCCCGCCGGGCGCTGGACGAGACCGTCATCGAGGGCATGGCGACCGTCCTGCCGTTCCACCGCCTCATCGTGCGCGACCCCGCGTTCACCACCGAGCCGTTCACCGTGCACACCCGGTGGATCGAGACCGAGTGGGCCGGCGGGGTGCCGCCCTTCACCGCCGCGGCCACCGCGGCGCCCGACGCCGAAGAGCGCCGCACCGTCGTGGTCGAGGTGGGCGGCAAGCGCCTGGAGGTGCGCCTTCCGGCCGATATGAATACGGGCGCACCCGCCCCCAACCGCACCACCGCCCCCCGCCGCCAGGGCACCCGTACGGCGTCGGCAGCCCCCGGCGGCGCGGCCGCGTTGACGGCCCCGATGCAGGGCACCATCGTCAAGGTCGCCGCCGCCAACGGTGACACCGTGGCCGAGGGCGACGTGATCGTGGTCGTCGAGGCGATGAAGATGGAGCAGCCGCTGCAGGCGCACAAGGCCGGCACGGTCAACGGCCTGAGCGCCGAGGTGGGCAACACCATCACCGCCGGCACGACGATCTGCACGATCGACGACTAGTTCCTGTCCTCCCGCCGGCCGCGGCCGTACGGTCGCCCTCAGGGCGGCCAGGCCGCCGCGGGAGGATTTCCATGAGGCAGAACCGGAAGCTGATCCGCGCCGTCGTCCTGCTGGTGACGGCCGGTGCCTTCTTCGTCGCATCCCCGACCCCGCACGCGTCGGCCGGCACGTTGCTGTTCGCCGACGAGTTCAACGGCGCCGCCGGCTCCGGCATCGACGGAAGCCGGTGGGCCTACGACATCGGCGGCAGCGGCTGGGGTAACGGCCAGCTCGAGTACGACACCGACAGCACCGCCAACGCCGCCATGGACGGTGAAGGCAACCTGGTCTTCACCGCACTGGCCGACAGCGGCGGCAACGCCTGCTGGTACGGCCCGTGTCAGTACACCTCCGCACGCCTGACCACCTGGGGCAGGCTCGCGGTCCAGACCGGCGTCCTCGAGACCCGCATGCGGATACCGTGCGGGCAGGGCCTCTGGCCGGCGTTCTGGGCGCTGGGCACCGATCTGCAGGCCGTCGGCTGGCCGGCCAGCGGCGAGATCGACATCATGGAGAACCTGGGCTCCGAGCCGTACACCGTGCACGGTTCCCTCCACGGACCCGGATACGCCGGGGTGGGCTCCCGGATGGGCAGCTTCAGCATCGGCAGCCCGCTCTGCTGGGACTTCCACACGTACACGGCGGTCTGGACGACCGGCGACGTCTCGTTCTTCCTCGACGGCTTCGCATACGCCCGCATCACCGCGGCCCAGGCCGACCCCTGGGCGTTCAACAAGCCGTTCTTCCTGGTGCTCGACCTGGCGGTGGGTGGCTCGTGGCCGGGCAGCCCGGACGCCGGCACCGTGTTCCCCGCCCGGCTGCGCGTCGACTACGTCCGGGTCTTCAGCCTCTGAGGAGCCGGCCCGGGAGCGCCCGCTGTTCCACAATGTCGTGAGCAGCGCGGGCGGCAACGAAGGTCGGGCCGCCGGTACGGGACCTACCGACGGCCCGGGCGCAGCGCACCCGGCGTGGCCGGGCGGGCGCCGGTCGTCCGGGCGCCGAGAACGGGGGACCCGGCATTCCGAACTGCTACCAACGTACGCGCGCCCGCGCCGCACCAGAAGCGGACGATCACGGCGCGAATCCGGTGAGAATGGCGGAAACCGCCCGCGTTATGGACCACGCGTACGCCGCGGAGGACGTACCGTGTCGGGCATCACCGTTAGCCGGGCCTGATCAGGGCGCATGCTGAACTCAGCCCATTCTCAGGTGCGCCCACGGACAATGCCGTGGATCCTGGAGCCGTGAGGTGGCCTAGCCGATGACCGACCTGTTGACCATCATGGCGACACCGGCGTGGGCTTATCTCGCTCTCTTCGGTTTCCTCGCCGTCGACGCGATGGTCCCCGTGGTGCCCACCCAGGCCATCATGATCACCTCTGGCGCGCTCACCGTCTACGGCAATCTCAACCTTGCGCTCGTCATCGTCGTCGGCGCCCTGGGGATGTTCGCCGGCGACTCCATCGCCTTCGTCCTCGGGCGGACGGCCGGTCACGTCGGCGGCAACTGGGTCGGCGAGCACCTCTCCGCCCTGCGCAGCCGTTTCGCGCCCCGATCCGAGAACGGCGACAAGGCCGGGTCGCGCACCAAGAAGGCCGCCGAGCGTTTTACTCGAGGTCTGCGCAAACCTGGCCCGCTGGTGCTGCTGCTCTGCCGCTTCGTGCCGGGCGGGCGGATGGCGGCCGGCTACCACGCCGGCCGCGCCGGTTACCCCATCAAACTCTTCGTGCTCTACGACGGCGGCGCCGCGCTGGCCTGGGCCACCTACGGCGGCCTGGTCGGTCACGTCGGCGGCACCGCGGTGACCCAGTCGGCGTGGCGGCTGTTCGCGATCGCCGCGACCGCCGCGGCGATCTTCGGCACGGCCGGCTGGATCCTGGCCCTCTTCGGCGGCCGCAAGGACGCCGAAGAGCAAGCCGAGGACGACAGCCGGGCCCAGGACCAAGTGAACGCCGAGGACGACGTCAAGGCCGAGGACGCAGTGAATGCCGAGGAAGAGGGGCCGGCCGAGGCCCCGGAGCGGGCGACCCGCTACTGAAGGTCGTGCAGCATCAGCTGACGGGCGGCCTCGGCAATCGAGCCGGACAGCGACGGGTAGATCGTGATCGTGTGGGCCAACTGGTCGACCGTGAGGTTGTTCTCGATCGCCATGGTGATCGGCAGGATCAGCTCGCTGGCCTTCGGCGCCACCACGACCCCGCCGACGATCTGGCCGGTCGCCGGGCGGCAGAAGAGCTTCACGAAGCCGTCGCGCAGCCCCGCCATCTTGGCGCGGGCGTTGCCGGTCAGCGGCAGCATCACCTGGCGGGCCGGGACCTTGCCGAGGTCCACGTCGTTCTGCGAGACGCCGACGGTGGCCAGCTCCGGGTCGGTGAAGACGTTGGCGGAGACCGTACGCAGGCGCAGCGGCGCGACGGCCTCGCCCATGGCGTGCCAGATCGCGATGCGGCCCTGCATGGCGGCGACGCTGGCAAGCGGCAGGACCCCGGTGCAGTCGCCGGCGGCGTAGATGCCGGGCACGTTCGTCCGCGAGACCCGGTCCACGGTGACGTAGCCGCCCTGGGCGACGTCCACGCCGTACTCGCGAAGGCCGAGATCGGCGGTGTTCGGCACGGCGCCGACGGCCATCAGGGCGTGCGAGCCGTTCACCACTCGCCCGTCGGCCAGGGTGACCTCGACGCCGTCGCCCTTGTTGACCACCGAGTCGGCGCGTGACTGGTTGAGGATGGTCATGCCGCGTTCCCGGAAGACACGCTCGATCGCCATCGCGGCGTCGGCGTCCTCGTGCGGCATGACCCGCTCGCGGCTGGAGACCAGCGTCACGCGGATCCCCATCGCCAGGTACGCGCTGGCGAACTCGGCACCCGTCACGCCGGAGCCGATGACGATCAGGTGCTCGGGGAGCTCGGCGAGGTCGTACACCTGACGCCAGTCGAGGATGCGCTCGCCGTCGGGCCGGGCGGTGGGCAGCACGCGCGGGGTGGCGCCGGTGGCGATCAGCACGGTCGCGGCGTCCACCGCGTACGGGGATCGGCCGTGCGGGGTGACGATCACCTGGTGGGTGTGGCCGAGCGTGTCCTCGCCCAGCCGGGCCCGGCCCTGCACCACGTCCACGCCGGCCTTGACCAGCTTGGCCTGGATGTCGCCGGACTGGGCCAGCGCCAGCTTCTTGACCCGCTCGTTGACGGCCTTGGCGTCGACCGTGACGCCCTCGAGCCCCGCCGACCGGACCCCGAACCGCTCGTTGTGGCGGTAGCCCGTCACCACCTCGGAGCTGGCGATGAAGGTCTTGGACGGTACGCAGTCCGAGAGCACGCACGCGCCGCCGGCGCCGTCGGCCTCGACGAGGGTGACGTCCGCGTCGAGCTGAGCGGCGACCAACGCCGCCTCGTACCCGCCGGGCCCACCGCCGATGATCACGATCCGACTCACGCGCTCAACCTCCATTGTTACGTTTCGTCACTTACGTGACTGAGATGTGCCGACACGCACGTCTCGTATTCTCCCCCAACGGCCTGCCGGGCTATCGTCATCGCCGTGGGTCATTACGCCGCGTACGGCTCCAACCTCGATCCGGCCCGGATGCGGGCCTATTGTCCGCACTCCCCGATGGTGGGTGTCGGGTGGGTCGAGGGCTGGCGCCTGACCTTCGCCGGCGAGGGCGACATGGGCTGGGAGGGCGCGGTCACCACGATCGTCGAGTCCCCCGGCGACCGCGTCTTCGTCTCCCTCTACGACGTGCACGCCTGGGACGCCGCCCAGCTCGACGAGCTCGAGGGCGTGACCGCTGGGGCGTACCAGAAGCTCACGGTGCGGGTCTCGACGCTCGAGGGCGACATCAGCGCGTGGGTCTACGTCTTCGACGGCTACGAGGGCGGCATGCCGACGGCGTGGTATCTCTCGGAGATCGCCAACGCTGCTGAGAAGGCCGGCGCGCCCGACGACTACGTCAACGACCTGCGCAAGCGGCCCACCCGCACGTCGTCGCCGGAGATCTAGATCCAACGCCGTTCAGTTAGGCGGTTGGTGTGGTCGTCAAGGGTCGGGGATGACGATGTCGATGCTGGTGGTGGCTTGGTAGCTGCGCCGGTCGATGTTGGGGCCGCGGGCTTGGTATTTGCTGTTCGAGCGTTTGATCATGCGGGTTTTGGTGCGTAGGCGGCGTTCGGGTAGCAGGTGGGTCAGGACGTCGGCGCCGATGACACCGACCAGATCGATGATGGTGTCGGCCAGG